>NZ_BAAIGC010000012.1:0-158240 GCF_054653495.1 Nocardioides sp. AN3 | reverse complement strand
ACCGCCGCCGAAGACGGCTTTGATCGCGACCGGGAGGCCGTTCTCGCGGGCGAAGGCGATGATCTCCTCGGCGTCCTTGACCGGGTCCTTCAGGCCGGGGGCGAGGGGGGCGTTGGCCTGTTGGGCGATCTGCTTGGCCTTGGCCTTGTCGCCCAGGGCTTCGATCGCGGCGGGTGGGGGGCCGATCCAGGTCAGTCCGGCATCGAGGACGGCTTGGGCGAAGTCGGCGTTCTCGGCCAAGAACCCATAGCCCGGGTGGACCGAGTCCGCCCCGGACCGCTTCGCGACGTCGATGATCTTGTCGATGGAGAGGTAGGACTCCGCCGGGGTCGCACCACCCAGGGCGTAGGCCTCATCGGCCAGCCGGACATGCAACGCGTGGGCGTCGGGGTCGGCATAGACCGCCACACTGCCGATCCCGGCATCCTTCGCAGCGCGGATCACCCGCACCGCGATCTCGCCACGGTTCGCGATCAGGACCTTCGACAGCGGCTTGCTCAACTCGACGACTCCTCCGACTACCAAAGCGTGGGCCGTCCCACTCTAGGGGAGTGCCGCACGGGCGTCGTGTGAGCATCGTCTCGCGGTTTTGGTTAATGAACGCTAACCTGTTCGTCATGCCTACTTCGAACGGTTACGGCGAGCTGTCCCGCGAGCACGAGGAGTTCCGGCGGGTCGTGCGCGACTTCGCCGAGGCGGAGATCGCCCCTCACGTCGCGCAATGGGACCGGGACCACCACTTCCCGGTCGACGTCGTCCAGAAGATGGGCGACCTCGGTCTCTTCGGCCTCACGGCTCCGGAGGAGTTCGGCGGCGCCGGCGGGGACTTCACGTCGCTGTGCGTGGCGATCGAGGAGCTCGGACGGGTGGACCAGTCGATGGGCATCACCCTCGAGGCGGGGGTGGGGCTCGGGATCAACCCGATCCTCACGTTCGGCACGCCAGCGCAGAAGAAGCAGTGGCTGCCGGACCTCGTCGCCGGCCACGCGCTGGCGGGCTTCGGCCTGACCGAGCCCGGCGCCGGCTCGGACGCGGGTGCGACCCGGACGCGCGCGGAGCTCGTCAACGACGAGTGGATCGTCAACGGCGCCAAGCAGTTCATCACCAACTCCGGGTCCTCGATCACCAGCCTGGTGACCGTCACCGCGCGGACCGGCGTCAAGGACGACGGCAAGCCGGAGATCAGTGCGATCGTGGTGCCGTCGGGCACGCCGGGCTTCACCGCCGAGAAGCCGTACGAGAAGCTCGGCTGGCACGCCTCCGACACCCACCCGCTCACCTTCGAGGACGTGCGCGTCCCCGCGGACCACCTCTTGGGGGAGCGCGGCCGGGGCTACGCCCAGTTCCTCGCCACGCTCGACGACGGGCGGGTGGCCATCGCCGCGCTGGCCGTCGGCCTCATCCAGGGGTGCCTCGACCTGTGCGTGACCTACGCCGGCGAGCGGCAGACCTTCGGCGGCCCGATCGGGCGCAAGCAGGGCGTGGCGTTCCAGATCGCCGACCTCGAGGTCATGCTGCACGCCGGCCGGCTGCTCACCTACCGCGCCGCGGCTCTCAAGGACGCCGGCGCCGCCGCCGGCAAGGTCAACACCGCGGAGTTCAAGCAGGCCGCGGCCATCGCGAAGCTCTACACCTCCGAGTCAGCGGTCACCGCGACGCGCATCGCCACGCAGGTGTTCGGCGGCTACGGCTTCATGGAGGAGTACGCCGTGGCGCGGTTCTACCGGGACGCCAAGATCCTCGAGATCGGCGAAGGCACCTCCGAGGTCCAGCGGATGCTCATTGCACGGGGGCTCGGTCTGCCTGTCGAGTGAGGCGCGGGGCGGTCCGCCTCCTACCATGGGCCGCATGCCGCGCCGCCACGTGATCGTCGAGGCCGCGCGGTTCATGGCGGTCGGAGCCGTGTCCACGGCGGTGGCGATTGTCCTCTACAACTGGCTGGCCTACGAGCCCTACCAGCTGTGGTCGCCGTTGAAGGGCCACCTCACCTGGGCCTACATCGTCTCGCACGGCGTCGGCATGATCGTGTCCTACGAGCTCTCGCGCCGGTGGACCTTCCGGCAGCGGTCCGGCAGCACGAAGGCCGGCGAGGGCTTCCTGTCCTACGCCGTCATCAACATCATCACCATGACGACGATCCCCCTCGGCTGCCTTTGGTTCAGCCGGCACGTCCTGGGGCTCACCTCACAGCTCGACGACAACCTCGCCGGCAACTTCATCGGACTGCTGCTCTCGCAGGTGGCCCGGTTCTACCTGTTCCGGCGGTTCGTGTTCCACCGGCCGATCCGCTACACCGAGGTCTACGACGACCCCTCCGAGGACCTCGGCGATCCCGACGAGCCGGTCGGGGAGCCTCAGCTGGTCGACTGAGCCCACAGGCTCGGCCACCAGTGGCCCAGCTCGCGCACGAGCTCGCGCAGCAGCGGCAGGCTGACGCCCACGACGTTGTGGTGGTCGCCTTCGATCCCGGTGACGAAGCCGCCGCCCAGGCCGTCGACGGTGAACGCGCCGGCCACGTGCAGGGGCTCGCCCGTGGCGACGTACGCCGTGATCTCCTCATCCGTCACGTCGGCGAAGTGGACGGTCGTGCTGGCGGTCGCGGCCGCCGTCCGGCCGGTCGCGGTGTCGACGAGGCTGTGACCGGTGTGCAGCACGCCCGAGCGTCCGCGCATGTCCTGCCAGCGCCTCATCGCCTCCTCCGGCGTGCCCGGCTTGCCCCAGGGCTCGCCATCGAGGTCGAGGACCGAGTCGCACCCGAGCACGAGCGCGCCGACGGGCACCTCGCCGCGCGGTGCCACCGCCGCGGCCTTGAGCTCGGCCAGCTGCAGCGCGAGCTCCACCGGGGCGAGCCCCTCGAGCTGGTCCTCGTCGACGCCGCTGACGATCACGACCGGGTCGACGCCCGCGTTGCGCAGCGTCTGCAGCCGGGCGGGGGACTGGGAGGCCAGCACGAGGACCGTCATGTGCGCCCGGTGAGATTCGAACTCACACTTGACGGCACCTAAAGCCGCTCTCTCTGCCGTTGGAGTACGGGCGCTCAGCGGACAGTCTAGGGACCTCCCTGATCGTCCTCGGGACCCGCTGGTTCGTCGAGGTATGCAGCCGAGTCGTCACTGCCCGCGTGGAACTCCGCACGGGGAGTGCCCACTCGGCTGCATACCTCGACGAACGGTCAGCCGAGCCCCAAGTCCTTGCGGAGCTTGGCGACGTGGCCGGTGGCCTTGACGTTGTAGGCGGCGTACTCGATCTTGCCGGTCTCGTCGACGACGAACGTCGACCGGATGACGCCCTCGACGACCTTGCCGTAGAGCTTCTTCTCGCCGAACGCGCCCCAGGCCTGCAGGACCTCCTTGTCGGGGTCGGAGAGCAGGGTGATCGTGAGGGAGTCGCGCTCGCGGAACTTGGCGAGCTTCTCGGGCTTGTCGGGCGAGATGCCGAGCACCTCGTAGCCCTGGGCCTTCAGCGCGTCGAGGGAGTCGGTGAAGTCGCAGGCCTGCTTCGTGCAGCCGGGCGTCATGGCCGCCGGGTAGAAGTAGACGATCACCTTGCGACCGGCCAGGTCACCCAACGAGACGCTCTCGCCGGTGTCGGAGGGCAGGGTGAAGGCAGGCGCTGTGTCACCGGGCTGGAGGCGGCTCATGGTGCGAAACCTACTCGGTGGCAGTGTGTTGATAACTTGGGCCCATGACCAAGGCCGATCGCTCGTCGCAGCTCGAGCACGAGATCGAGGTGACGCGCGAGCGCCTCGCGGGAACCATCGACCAACTGATCTACCGGTCCAGCCCGAAGACGATCGTGCGACGCCAGATCGAGGCGATCAAGGCGACGTACGTCGACCCGGTGACCGGCGAGCCCAACACGCCCAACATCCTCAAGACCGTCGGCGTCGTGGCCGGAGTCGTGGGGCTGATGGTCACCCTTCGCAGGCTGTCGCGGTAGCAGCGCCGGTGAGCAGCAAGACTCCGATCAAGATGCTCCACGACCGGATCCTCGTGGAGCTGGACCGCGAGGCCGGGGAGCGCCGGTCCTCCGGCGGGATCGTCATCCCTGCGACGGCCGCGATGGGCGCGCGCCGGCTGTCGTGGTCGCGGGTGGTCGCCGTCGGTCCGCACGCACGGTCGGTGCAGGTGGACGATCGCGTGCTGTTCGACGCCGAGGACAAGGCCGAGGTCGAGGTCTCCGGCGAGGTCTACATCATCATGCGCGAGCGGGACGTGCACGCCGTCGCGGCGGAGCGGGTCGCCGAGGAGGCCACCGGCCTCTACCTCTGAGGCCTCACCCGAGGGCGCCGGTCTGTCTCTCGGCGGGCTCGCCGAGCGGGCGAGCGAGGACCACCACGTTGCTCTCGTACTCGGCGCCGTTCCAGTCCGTGCACGTCACCAGGACCAGTCGCCCGCGGCCCCGGTCCTGGCCGAACAGCTGCTGCGCGTGCCGCGCGAGCTGACGATGGCTGTAGACGGTCGTGCGCTCGACCTCGTAGCGCATGGTGCCGCGCCGCGAGATCACGTCGACGAGGTCCCCCGTGGTGAGACGACCCAGCCGGTCCATGCTGGCGCCGCCGGTGTGCACCGTGTGACCGGTGATGACGGTCTGCCCCTGCGGCGCCCCCGGCTTGGCGCTCGCCGACCACCAGCCCACTTCGCGGTAGTCGCGTGGCGGGTCCAGCGCCCGGCCGGCCATCTCGATCGGCACGATCGGTGCCGTCACCCTCAGCTTCGGCATGGCGAGGCGGATCGGCGCTCCGGGACTGACCGCCGCATATCGCGGCGCCCCCGCCTCCGCCTCGTGACCCGGCACGACGAAGGACCCGATGACGGCCCCTCCCGCCAGGACGCCGACCAGGAGCTGGAGGCCGGTCGCGGTCGCGGCGGCGTACCGTCCGAGCCGCGCGAGCCCGCTCACGACCGGAGGCTGCGCCGGAAGCCCCAGACGCCCGCGCCGGTGCCGGCCAGCACGAGCCCGGCGAGTGCGGCGATCGCGAGCGCGGAGGGCGCGTCCTCGAAGGAGGCGGCGCCGGACTTCACGGCCGTCGGGACTGCCGTGTCCGCGGGCGGGTCGGCCACAGGCGCGTCAGCCGGAGTCGACGGGTCGAGCGCGGGCGCTGCGGCCGGAGCCGCGAGACGTCCACTCGGACCGCAGGTCACATGCCCGACGACCAGGCTCGCGAGATCGGCGTCGACGAACTGCTGGGCTGCGGGCAGCACACTGAGGTCGAGCGCCGTCACGTCGATGGCGCCGGCTGACGGCCTCGACTGCTTGTTGAGCTCGATGTCGAGCACGTTCTGGTCCAGCGGCGCCAGCTGAGGGCCGAGGGCGTCCGTGACGTTCGCCTTCACCTGGTCGAGGACGGTCGCCACCGTCATCCCGGCCGGCATCGTGAGGCTCGCCAGCGGCCCCGACGAGCCGCCCAGCGCGGTGTCGAGCTGGTGCGCGACGGCCTCCTCGACGGCGGTGACGACCTTGCTCATGTCAGTGAGCACGTGCGTGTTGGGAGCAGGATGCACGGGCAGCGAGACCAGGTCGACGCGGCCCAGCGGCGCCGGAGCCGCGAGATAGGCGGTCCCGTCCGCGATGCTGGCGGTGCCGCCGGCGGTCCCGGGGTCTGCGGCGCAGGAGGCCTGCACCGCCTTTACGTCGAGGCCGAGCGTGGGGCTGCCGAGAGCGTCGAGCAGCTGGTTGACCACCGGCGCCGCCGCAGCGGACACAGCACCGGCGATCGTCGTGTCGATGCCCTGGTCGATGTCGTCGGGCGCCACCTGCACATGGCTGAAGTCGGCGGTGGCAGCGCCCATGGTGACGGTCTGGCCGCCGGTCAGGCAGCTGGTCCCGTCCCCGACCTGGGCCAACGTCGCACCTTGCCCGGCGATTCCGGCGCAGGCGGCCGAGTGGCCGTGGCCGTCCGCCACACGTGCCGCGGCATCCTGCGCCAGGGTGCCGAGGTTCGTGGCCCGCTGTCCCGCGAGCGCCGGCACGGCGGGACTGTTGGTGCCGGAGGTCGACTCGCGGGTCCCGTCGTTCGTGGCCGTGAAGGTGCCCGAGTCGGCCCCGTGCCCCGCGACGCTGACCTGCAGCGCGGTCGCGGAGGCACGGGCGATCGGATCGGCGGCGTACGCCGGTCCCGTGGCCAGAAGCGCCAGGGCCGCGGCCGCTGCGGCCGAGCTGGCACGGGGGAACAGACGGTGACTCAACTCGACCTCCACGTCGCTCAGCGCCCTCCCCGCAGGCGCGGGTGGACGAACCGATCAACGGCCCCGGTCGGCGAAGGTTACGCGTCAGTAACTCGTGGGTCGCTCACGGCAGAAGGCCGTAGGCGCGCGTGGGCCGCAGACGCACCACCAGCCGGCCGTCGGCGACCATGGCGCGGCGGTAGTCGTCCCAGTCGTCGTGCTCGCCCTTGATGGCGCGGAACAGCTCGACCAGCTCCTCGACGGTCGCGTCGTCGGGATCCTCGGCGACGGGGGAGAGCTCGACATCGCACTCGAGGACGACGTACTCCCAGAAGCTGCTCCCGTTGACGTGCAGCGCCGCCCACGGCCGCCGGCGGAGGTTGCGGACCTTGGCGCGGTCGGCGACGCTCGAGACCCGGACGATGCCGTCGCTGCCGACCGCGTGCGACACGTTGGACAGCTGAGGGTGGCCGTCGTTCTTCAGGGTGGCGAGGACGGCTTCGTGGCCGGCGGCGACGACGGCCAGCGCATCGGTGATCTCCATGTCGGCAGTGTGCTCCACCGGTGGTCGTGTGGCGGGGACGTCGCCCGGGTACCTCCGAGACGGGAGTGAGGCATGACCCTGCATCGTCGCGGGGTTCCTGGGAGGACGTCATGAAGGCTCTTCGATGGCTCGGCGCGAGCCTGCTCAGCCTCGTCGGAGGACTGCTCGGGTTGGTCGGGGCGCTTCTGTGCGTCACGATCATCCTGGCCCCGCTGGGCATCCCGATCCTGTTCCTGGCGCGCCGCCTGTTCCGGACGGCGGGGGATCTGGTGATCCCGCGCAAGGTGCGGCACCCGCTCGAGGCGCTCAGCGATGCGGCCTCCGACAGCACGTCCGACGTGACCAAGACCGTCGGCAAGAAGGGCAAGGCCGCCCGCAAGCAGAGCAAGCGGGCGACCCGCAAGGTCACCAAGAAGGCGAAGAAGGCCAAGAGCGCCCTCTGACGGTCGTCTCCGGACCAGCGCCACCTGTCGCGGACGTCATGCGGACGGAGCAAGTGGTTGCACCATCGGCATGACGTCCTGGACGGAACCCGGCCAGGGGCGCCAGCTCCTGTGCTGGCTTCGAGGGATCGCGACATCTCGCACGGCTAGCACAAGTGCTACTCTCGGAGCATGGAGACGGTGGGGCTGCGCGAGCTACGACAGGACGCCTCCGAGCTGGTACGGCGGGTCGAGGCGGGCGAGGAGATCACGATCACCGTCTCCGGACGTCCCAGTGCTCGGTTGGTCGCGGCGCGCGCCGTGGAGTGGCGAGCGTGGGGTGAGATCGCAGACCTCTTCCACGGGCCCGCCGATCCGGATTGGGAGAGCGACAGGGACCTGGTCGACAACGAGGTTCGCGATCCCTGGGCAGAGCGGTGACGGCGTCGAGCGCCGCACCTGAGCGGGCCATCCTCGACACCAGCGTGCTTGTCGGTGAGCAAGTCGCGCCGATACCGGGCCTGCTCGCGATCAGCGCGATCACGCTTGCTGAACTGAACTTCGGCGTCCTGGTCGCGAAGACGACGGAGGTCAGGGCAGAGCGACTCCGTCGGCTCAACCTGCTGCAGCGTCGCTTCGACGCGCTCCCTGTCGATGAGGCTGTTTCCGTCAGCTACGGCCGCCTCGCGGCTGCTGTCGTCGACGCAGGGCGGCAGCCGCGGGGTCGCGTGATGGACCTCTTGATCGCTGCCACCGCTCACGCTCACGGCGCGCGGCTCTACACACGCAACCTTCGCGACTTCGTCGGACTCGACGGTCTCGTGGACGTTGTCGGGGTGTGACGGCTCCCGACGAGGGGACCAAGGGCCGCGAAGGGGACTTTCGACCGCGGCGCGGTGCGCTGGCCAAGAGTGTCCAGCGCACCGCGCGCTCGGGTGAAGGGGCCTCAGGGTGTGGCGACGAACGACATGTTGCCTCCCGTGAGGTCTTGCAGCTGCGAGGAGGTTCCGGACCACAGGACCTTCGTGGCAGTGGTGCTGGAGTCCAGGACGTGGCGCACCGGTATGTTCGAGACGAGCTTGTTGGTGGCCAGGTAGTTGCCGTTGCCGCCCTTGACGAGCACGACGGTGGGCGTGGCACCCGCGGGCACGACGTTGGCCGCAGGCACGTTGAACGAGAACGTGTTCGACGTGACCGAGTTGTCGTTGCCGTTGAGCTGGACCATGCCGTAGAGATCGTCGTTGCGGGCGGGCCCGCCGTCGCCGAAGATGCGGCGGAAGTGGTTTCCGGAGATGAGCTGCTCGTGGCACGGGGTCTCGTGCACGATCATCCCCGAGAAGTTGCTGACGAACTTGTTGCCGGTGATGACGGCGCGGTGCACGCTCTTGAACTGCATCCGTGCCCCCCACAGCAGGCTGTTGCCGCTGATGACGCAGTTCTCGTTGTTCTCGATGAAGAGCGAGTTCCCCGCCCACGCGCTGATCAGGTAGTTGTTGGTGACCTTGCCGACGATGGACCCGTCGTTCATCTGGATGGCGCTGCCGCACTCGGCGATGAAGTTGTTGGTGATGTTGAAGGCGTCGGCGTTGCGCACGACGAGGGCGTTGGCGAGGTAGACGAACCCCATGCCCTCGACGCGGAGCGAGTCGGTGTCGTACTGCACCTTGATGCCCGTCTTGCCGTTCCCCGGCAGGTAGGGCTTGGAGCTGCTCACCCCGTCGATGCAGAAGTCCTGGAAGACGATCGAGTTGAGACGCCCGTTGGTCCCGGGGTCGGTGGCCCGGTTGACGAGGAACCCGACCTGGTTGGTGTTGGCGATCTGCACGTGGCTGGACCCGGGCAGGGTCTCGACCCAGGCGGAGTGGTCGACGTCGTCACGGATCGCCTCGGACATGAAGCCGTGCCCCGACCCCTTGATCGTCAGGAAGCCGACGTCGATGTTCACCGTGGTCTGGAGTGTGTAGTGCCCCGGCGGGATGTAGATGACGGCACCCGGACGGGTCGTCTGCCCGGTCTGCTGGGAGTGGATGTCGGCGATGATCTCGTTGATGACCAGGCCGATGTCGGTGTAGGGGGACACGGTCGCGCCGGGCCACGCGGTCACGTCGTAGACGGTTGATGCCATGGAGTGGTTCCTCTTCCTTCTCGCTCAGAGCAGGCCGACGATGGAGTCGTACGGCGGTGGGGGCTGCCAGGCAGGAGCGGCCGCGTCCGCGCGGTCGATGCCGAACGCCAGGCGGGCGAAGGGCGTCACCGCCGCGGTCGCGGCGAGGACCTGCAGGATCCTGCGACGCGAGACGCCCGGGTGCGGCCTCTCGTGCGCCGACTCGACGGACCCCATGTCAGCGGCCCGTCCCAAGGAACCATGCTTCGACCCCTTCGCTCGCCGAGCGCCAGGTGGTCGTGTGCTCGACGGGGCCACCGAGGATCCCGCGATCGGAGGAGACCTCGATGACGGACCCGTCCACGACGACCCGCAGGCGCTCACCGCTCCAGGGCATCGACCAGGCTTCCTGGCCGGGCCGCTCGAGCGTCACGATCTGGTCCTGCACGGCCAGGCGGGCGGTCTTGCCCGCGGGACCCTCGAGCAGCAGTTCAGCGTCGGTGGACGTCGGGTGCCAGGTGAGATCGAAGCTTGCGGCAAGCTCGCCGGCCTCGAGGGGCTTCTGCCGCCTGAGATCCAGGTCGGGGTGGGGTGAGGCGACCAGCCGGCCCTCACGCACCGACAGCAGGTGGGGCACGCTCAGGCAGCTCGCCCACCCGGCCTCGGCATCGACGACGCCGCGCATCCAGAACATCAGGCACGGCCGGCCGTCCTTGTCCCGGAAGAACGAGGGCGCATAGTAGGAGCCGCCGAAGCTGAGCTGCCCCCACTCGGTCGGGGAGAACCGACCGGCGGCGTAGGTCTCGGGCCCACCGAGCGCGTAGCCGGCGTAGTGGAGGACGTCGTCGTCCCAGACGGAGCTGACCATGGCCCAGTGACCGTCGACGTCGAAGATCTGCGGGCACTCCCACAACGCCCCCATCCAGACCGGCTCGACCTCCGTCGTCGACCGGGACAGTGCGACGCCGTCGTACGTCCAGGTGTCCAGGTCCTCGGAGGTGTAGGTGAGTGCGAGTGCGTCCCCGCCGCGGGTCGCCGCCCCGACGAACATCCGCCAGCCTTCGCCCTCGCGCCGGACGAACGGATCGCGGAAGGCGATGAGATCCAGCTCGGCAGGGGGCCGGACGACGATCTCGCCCTTCGTCCAGGTGTCCCAGGTGGTGTCGTGCGGGGTGGCGAGCCTGACGCGACCGAGCCCCAGGTCGGGGTGGGCCACCGAGGTGTAGAGGATGCGCGTGCGCTCCCGGTCGTCCACGAGGCTGCCGGTCCAGATGCCGTCGTCGCCGTCGCCGGGCGCGATGGCGATCTCGCGGTGGCTCCAGGTCAGCAGATCCGGGCTGACGGCGTGGCCCCAGTGGCAGTTCGGCCCCCACACCAGGCTGTCGGGGACGAACTGGTGGAAGAGGTGATATTCGCCGGCGTGGAAGGTCAGGCCGTGCGGGTCGTTGATCCAGCCCTGCTCGGCGGTGAAGTGGAGTAGCGGCCGCATCGCCAGTCACTTCCTTCCAGCGTCGTAGGCGCGACGGATCGCGCGGGCCTGCTCGACGTTGCCGCGCTCCCACTGGTCGACCTGCTCGCGGCGCTCCTCACGCAGCGCGTCGCGGGCCTCGACGAACCTCCGCATCCGCTCCTCGGCCTGTGCGCGGGCGGCGCGCTGCTCGTCGGTCAGCGTCGGGAGGGGCGCCTCGATCACCCGGTCGACGGGCCTCAGCGGGAGGCGCTGGTCGACGTCGGGCACCTCCAGCACGGGGGAGGGCAGGGTCTGATACCAGTACGCCGTCGACGACCAGTCGTCGGAGAGGTGGTTGCCGTGACCGTGCTCGAAGGTCACCTTGATCCGCTTCTCGAACCGGATCGGGTCGACCATGTGGAACCGGTAGCTGTGGTGGAAGCCGGGGACGTCCTCCTCGTGCACGATCGTCCCGTTGAACTGGTAGGCGTTGCGCTGCATGCCCCAGGCGTGTCCGAAGTAGTCCTCCATGCCGGTGCCGTGGAGGCTCGGGGGCCAGGTGTCGTCGTCGATGAAGATCATGTCGTCGCCCTCGCCCCACCACGAGCCTTGGAAGTGGCGGACGGCCAGCGTGCAACCGACGTAGTGGCCGCGGCCCTCGGTCTCCAGCGCGACGTAGTTGTCGGCTCCATCGAGGTTGGCGACGGTGGTCTCGATGCTGTTGGCCTGCAGATCCGGACCCCAGCCGACGTTGGGCAGCGCCCGACGCCAGTGGGCGTGGAAGTAGACCGTGTCCTCGGGGAGAGGCGTGGGGGAGAGCTCGTAGTCGATGTAGAAGTACTGCAGGTAGGGGATGTCGTTCTGGTTCTCCACCACCACGCGCGCCCGCTTGGCGAACGGCATCCGGAAGTAGCTGTTGAACGCGGCGCTGCCGCCGAAGGTGTGCAGCTCCGGCTCCTTCGCCGACACCGACAGCGGCAGGGAGTCATAGCTGCCGGACAGGGAGTTCATCAGCCCGAAGAAGTCGCCGAGTGGTGCGATGACGCTCGGGGTCTCCTGGTCGTCCCAGTAGATCTTGAACAGGATCTTGCGGTAATAGTCCGGGTCCACGACCTCCCAGCTGACGCCGAGAGCGTTGTGGATCTCGAGCATCGGCACGCCGACGACGGCCGGGTCGATCTGGCCGGGCCCGGGCTGGATGCGGCAGGACTGCGTCATCCAGATGTGGGTGATGAACCCAGGGCCCTCGAGGTCAGCGAGGGTGCGCTCCTCGCCCGGCATGACGATCCAGTTGTCGCGGTTGCGGCCGGTCTGGTCGAAGCTGGAGGCGCGGGCCGACCGCCCCGAGCGGGCCCTGGTGAGATCTCCCAGGAGGCCGCCGGTAGGGGAGTCTGAAGTCATGGTCGTCCTTTCGTCGGGGCATGCCCAAAGCATCGAAACGTTTGCGTGTGTGCCGCATCGTAGACAGGGTGACTCCCGTCACGCAATCAACGCCGTCCGACAGGTATGGTCTGCGAATCACATGGGGATGCCGGATATCCGGCCCGCTGGCAAACGTTTGAACGGAGACGGCATGGCAACGATCGTGGAGGTCGCACGACTCGCAGGGGTCTCGACCTCGACCGTGTCCCACGTGCTGAACGGCACGCGCAACGTCGAGTCCCACACGCGCCAGAAGGTCCTGGACGCGATCGAGCAGACCGGATACCGCCAGGACGCGCTCGCGCGCGCTCTGCGCCGTTCGCGCACCGACAGCATCGGCCTGGTCGTGTCGGACGCCGGGGAGCCGGCCTTCGCCGAGATGGTGCACGGCGTCGAGCACGCGGCCGCGGCCCAGGGCCTGACGCTCATCCTCGCCAACTCCGCCGAGGATCCCGAGCGGGAGAAGCGCGCGGTCGAGACGCTCCTCGAGCGCCGCGTCGACGGGTTGATCCTGGCGCGGTGCGCCGCCTCGTCGTCGGACGTCGACGCCCATCTCGCGGCCGAGACGCCGCCCGTCGTCCTGCTCGACCGCGTCTTCGACGGCGCACCGTGTGACCAGGTCGGCGCCGACAACCGCGAGAGCATGCGCCGACTGACCGAGCACCTGCTGGGCGCAGGACATCGCCGGTTCGTCCTCGTCGCCGGCGATACGCGAGTGCCGACACTGCGTGAACGACTGGCCGGATTCCAGGATGCGATCCTGGGCGTCGCCACCGATCCGGTGTCCTGCGAGCTGCTGGAGGGCCCAGACTTCGAGTCCGTCGGGGACGCCTTCTCCGCCGCACTCGGCCGCGGCGGCTACACCTGTGTGGTCGCGGCGAGCAGCCCGCTGGCGGTCACGGCCCTGGAGCGGCTGCGCGACGCGGGGGTCTCGGTTCCCGGCGACATCGCCTTCGCCACCTTCGACGGCTTCAACCACTCCGACCTCTTCCAGCCCGCGATCACGACCGTCCGGCAGCCCGCCTTCGAGATGGGAGCCGCGGCCGTGGGCCTGCTCCTGGAGCGCCTCCAGTCTCCGAAGAAGAGCCCCCGCGTGACCCGACTCCAGCAGCGGCTCGAGCTGCGCGCCTCGAGCGAGGACTACCGGTTCGGCTCATTGGTCGACGACGCCCAAGGTCGGACCCCGCAGACCGCTTGACAGGTGTGATGCAAGCCACGTAATTTCGGCGAAACGATTCGCGCAAACGTTTCGATGATCTCGGTTGATCACTGGCCCCTCCGCCCTTCTCCCGTAAGGAACAACCGCCCATGCTTGGTCGCAAGCTCGTGAGCCGACGCCGACGCCACGTCGCCGGCATCGCCCTCGCCGTCATGTCGCTCGTCGGGCTTGCTGCCTGCAGCAGTGCCAGCGACGGCGGCAGCGCCGACGGCAAGACCACGATCACACTCTCGATGCAGAACCCGGATGTGAAGACCGCCGACCCCGCCACGTGGGCGATCGTCCAGGCCTTCGAGAAGGCCAATCCCGACATCCACGTCAAGGTGAGCGGCCAGGCCGTCGCCGAGCACCTGCAGAGCCTCTCGATCGCGGCGCAGAGCGACACCCTCCCCGACATCTTCTGGGTCTACAAGGCCACCGCCGAGGACATGCTCAAGGCCGGCAAGCTGATGGATCTCAAGCCGACCCTGGATGACCTCGGCATCAGCCAGCACCTGCCGCAGAGCACCGTCAGCAACTTCACCGCCGGCGACAAGGTCTACGGCGTTCCCTACCAGGGGCTGCTCACCGGCCTGTGGGTGAACAAGAAGATCCTCGCGGACAACGGCCTCCAAGAGCCGACCACCTTCGACGACCTGGTCGCCATCGCCAAGAAGCTCAAGAGCAAGGGCATCGTCACGATCTCCGACGGCGCCAACCAGTCCTCCTTCAGCGTCTGGTCCTTCCTCGTCTGGCTCGACCGCTTCGGCTTCGAGGACAAGATCGACGGGATCCTTGACGGGTCGCAGAAGTACGACAACGCCGACTTCGTCCGCATGTACCAGCACATCGCCGACCTGCGCGACGCCGGCGCCTTCGCCACCAACGTCTCCACGCAGACCTACCAGCAGGCCGTCGACCAGTACCTGAACGGCAAGGCAGCGATGCTCGACGCCGGCGTCTGGGCCTCCAGCGCGATCCAGGGCTCCTCCGTCGCCGCCGACACCGCCTTCTGGAACGGCGCGACCTTCGACGACGGCGTAGGCAAGCAGGACATCGTCATGAACGTCGCCTCAGCCCCGCTGGTCATCGACCACAAGGTCGCTGACAACAAGTCGAAGCTCGCCGCGGTCAAGAAGTTCCTCGCCTTCTACTACGGCGACACCGCCCAGCAGTTGCTGGTCGACAACGGACAGCCTCCCGTCACCGACTACCAGCCCAAGATCGACGCCACCAAGCAGAGCGTCCTCAAGTCCGCGCTCGACGTCGCCACGGACGCGAACCTGACAAGCCCGCAGTCACAGCCAGACCTGCTCGTCTCCACCGCGGTGGCGAGTGCCATGTACGACAGCATCTACGGCGTCATCGAGGACCAGCTGACCCCCGAGAAGGCGGTCGCCCTGGTCCAGAAGGCCCTCGACGCCGAGAAGTAGATCGCAGCTCGCTGCAAGCTGGGGTGCGCCCGGCTCGTCCGGGCGCACCCCGAACCAACCGGGCCGCACCGCGGCTCACGATCCAAGAGGACGACACGCACGATGGTCTGGATCAGCTCCCGCTGGAAGATCGCCCTGATGCTCGCGCCAGCGCTCATCCTGTTCACGGCCTTCTTCGTCTACCCCGTGGGGTACGCGATCGCCTTCAGCCTCACGAACTCCGCCGGCTTCGGCGCGGCCAAGTTCGTCGGGCTCGACAACTACACCGCACTCACCAGCGACCCTTTCTTCTGGCAGTCGCTGAAGAACACCGTCGTGATCCTGGTCGTGAGCCTCGTCATCCTCGTGCCGGCGTCCTTCGGGCTGGCGCTGCTCCTGCGGCAACGCAAGGGGTCCGGTGCGCTCCGCGCCCTCGTGTTCGGCCCGGCGATCATCGCGCCGATCCTCGTCGGGCTCATCTGGGTGTTCATCCTCGATCCGCGTGTGGGACTGCTGAACCGGCTGCTCGACGCGGTCGGCTTGCCGCCGGTCCAGTGGATCGGCGGCAACACCCTGACGCCGTACGCCGTCTCCGTCGTCTTCATCTGGAGCAGCATCGGCTTCGCGATGACGATCTTCTATGCCGGGCTGCAGCTGCTCCCCGGCGACGTCATGGAGGCCGCCACCCTGGACGGTGCCACCAGCTGGCAGCGACTGCGTCACGTCACTGTTCCGATGATGCGGGAGACCTTCGCGATCGTCACGATCCTGCTGATCACGAACGTCTTCAAGATCTTCGAGCTCGTCTACATGCTCACCGGCGGAGGTCCCGTCCACAGATCCGAGACGCTCGTCAGCTACATGTACTTCGTCACCTTCACCAACCAGCGCTACGGCTCGGGTATGGCGATCGCCGTGGTGATCTTCGTGCTCGGCGCGGTGACGTCGTTGGCCTATCTTGTTGCTGCTCGCCGCCGGAGCCTCGCATGACCCAGACGACGACGCCGACGACGCCCAACCACGAAGCCTCGAGGACCCAGGTGACCGCCCCGAGCCACATACGCGACGACTCGAGCTCGATCAGGCGTCGGCGGATCGGTCTCGTCGCGGGCGGTGCCACCGCCTACCTGATCACGTTCCTCATCGTCCTGCCGATCCTCTGGATCGCCTTGCTCTCGCTCGAGCCCAGCAAGACGATCCTGTCCGACCCGTTCTCGCTGCGCAGCCTCACCTTCGCCAACTACCGCGACGCGATCGCATCGCTGCCGCTGGTGCAGATGTACAAGAACACGATCATCGTCGCGGTCGCCTCGGTGACCATCGGCGCGGTCGTCTCGTTCATGGCGTCGTTCGCGCTCACGCGCATGGTCTTCCGCCGCCGTGCGGCCCAGTCCTCGGTGCGGTTCTACTTCCTCGCCGGGCTCGCCGTGCCGGTGTACGTGCTGTTGTTCCCGATCTACCGCATCGACCTCGCTCTCGGCATCTTCGGCACCTACGCGGCGCTGATCCTGCCCTACATCGCCGTGTCGATCCCGTTCAACACGTTGCTCCTGACGGGGTTCCTCCGGGAGTTCCCCGGCGAGCTCGAGGAGGCGGCGATCATGGACGGTGCAGGCCTGTTCCGCATCTGCTGGTCGGTCGTGCTGCCGACCATGCGGCCCGTGATCGCGACCATCCTCATCTTCAATGTGGTCTACGTCTTCAACGAGTTCCCGTTCGTGTCCATCCTCATCAACGACCCGAACCTGGCGACCGTCTCGCTCGCTGTCTCGCGGTTCCAAGGCCAGTACACCGTCAACTACGGAGGCATGATGGCGGCCGCGACGCTCGTGCTCCTGCCCCAGCTGGCCATCTACGCGCTTTTCCAGCGTCACGTCATCGCAGGTCTGACCGCCGGCGCGGTGAAGGGCTGATGGTGAGCGCTCCTCCTCAGGCGCTCGTCATCGGCGAGGCGCTGGTCGACATCGTCCGCGATCCCGAGGGTGTGACCCTCGAGGCGGTCGGGGGCTCCCCGCTCAACGTGGCGGTGACCCTGGCGCGACTGGGCGTGCCGACCCAGCTGCTCACGAGCCTCGGGGACGACCATCGCGCCGACTTGATCGAGGATCACCTGGAGCAGTCCGGCGTCGAGCTCGTCCCGGGCGCACGTCGGCTCGCGCGCACCTCAACGGCCACGGCCACGTTGCAGGCCGACGGCTCGGCCCACTACGAGTTCGACCTGGAATGGGATCCCACGCCCGCGCAACCGCGAACCGCCACCTGCACGCACGCCGGCTCACTCGGGCTGTTCCTGGAGCCGGGCGCGGATCTCGTACGCTGCCGGCTCGAGGAGGCCGCGCACTCGTCACTCGTCACCCTCGACCCGAACATCCGACCGACGCTGCTCGCTGACCTCGGCCGCACCAGAGTCGCCTTCGAGCGGCTGTTGCCGCTCGCGAAGGTCGTCAAGCTCAGCGACGAGGACGCGGGCTGGCTCTACCCGGGAATGCCCGAGCGCGAGGTCGTGCGCCACCTCCTCGGCGCAGGGCCGACCGTCGTCGCGGTCACACGCGGTCCCCAGGGCTGCGTCATGGCGTCGGGCGAATTCGTCGTCGAGGTCCCGGCGGTCCGGACCGACGTCGTCGACACGATCGGCGCCGGTGACTCCTTCATGGGCGCGCTCCTCCATCAGCTGATGGTCAGCGGCCTGACGGCCGATGTGCTCGCAGGGGAGACGCTGTGGCCTGAAGAGCTCGATCTCCTCGGGCGGCGTGCAGCGCAGGTCGCCGCCGTCACAGTGAGCCGCCCTGGCGCCGACCCGCCGTGGCTGGCCGACCTGACGAGCACCGCCACCGGATAGCCGGCGAGGCGCCGGACGGCACCCGGCCCGGGCTCGACGTCATCGCAAGAGCCACGGACGGCCGGATCCGGCGGCTCGAACTGCCGAAGTGGCGGTTCGTCTTCGCCGCGTCAACCCACTGACATGCCGGCACTCGGCGCCCCGGCCGATCGGATGACGTCGAGGACGACGGCAGCGAAAGCGGCAGGCGCGTCATAGGGCGCGAAGTGGGACGCCTGCGGCACTTCGCGAATGCGATAGCCGAGATCGCCTTCGAGGGCGTCGGCGGCCAGGTGCCGCAGCGGCGGCGAGTGCTCGCCGACCGTGATGATGACCGGGCCGGCATCGCGCGACGGGGCGGCTGGCTCGAAGCCCGAGAACATGGCCAGCTCGCGAGCCGTCACGTCGTCATCCAGCCAGAGCCCGACGCCGCAGAGGTCGACCGACCAGGACGGGCCGTAGAGAGTGCGCGCGAAGGCCGCGGTTCCTCCTGCGGCGAAGGCGACCCGCATCGGCGTGAGAAGGTCGGGGACGAGGCTGCCGACCGCCGGCTCGTGCAACACCGCACCGGCGAAGGAGCCGCCGCGGGCGGACAGTGCCAGGCCGAGGGTGGCGCCGCCGCTCAAGCCCACGAGCCATGAGTCGGCCACCAGGCCGGAGAGCCACTCCAGCTCCAGGTCGAGGCTTCCGGTCCGAGGACGCTCGGGCGCCACCACGTCGCAGTCGCGCAGGTGGGGGATCAGCCGGTCCCACACCCGCGCCGTGCTTGCTGCGCCGTGCAGCAGGACGAGTCGGGTCACGGGACGCGAGGCTAGGACACACCGCAGCCACCCCCGTGACGGCGCCTTAAAGACTTCGTAACAGCACGAAGACGACGCTCGAAACATCCTGCATACAGGGTCGGGCACAGACCCGGATACAGACCGCGGTCACCGAGCCAGAAGGATCGGCGTGCGTGCGGACCCGTAGCAGAACCGAAGTGGCTGCCAGCCGGCGCGAGCACGCCTACCTCCAGATCCGCCGGATGGTCATGCTGGGGGAGTTCCCGTCCGGGCATCGGCTGGCCGAGGAGCAGATCGCCGAGCAGCTGCAGATGTCCCGCACGCCCGTGCGTGAGGCGTTCGTGCGACTCCACAGCGACCGGCTCCTCAAGCGCTTCTCCGATGGCGGCTACTACGTGGCCGAGATCGACCTCCTCGACCTGCGCGACCTCTATGAGCTGCGCCTGACCCTGGAGCTGCGTGGCATCACCCGTGCCGCGGAGGCAGGGATCACGCACGACCGGGGTGCGTTGACACAGCTGCTCTCGACGTGGCAGGCGATCAGGGAGGACCCTCCTGAGCCGGACGGCTCGTTCATCGGTCTGGACGAGGCCTTCCACCTGGCACTGCTGCGCGCGTCGGGGAACCTGGCGCTCGCCGAGATGCTGGAGACCGTCAACATCCGGATCCGGCCGGTGCACACCTACGACTTCCTGTCTGCTGACCGCATCACCACGAGCATCGATGAACATCTCGGGATCGTCACCGCACTGCTCGACGGCGAGGTCCTGCTCGCCGCCGATTTGCTGCGCGAGCACATCGGCGCCTCACTCGAGGTCGTCGAGCAGCGCGCCGCCAGTGCGATCCGTCAACGAGCGCTGCTCTCGCGCAGCACCCGGGAGGTCTGACATGTCCGCTCGCCATCCGCGGCCTCTGTTGGAGGTGCTCGGACTGACCAAGCACTTCGGGGAGGTGAAGGCGAACACCGACGTGAGCATGGAGGTGATGCCGGCGGAGGTGCACGCTCTCGTCGGCGAGAACGGCGCCGGCAAGAGCACGCTGCTGAAGATGATCTACGGCGTCTATCAGCCCAACTCCGGCCAGATGATCGTCGACGGCAAGGAGGCACCGATCGCCAGCCCGGCCGACGCCCGACGGCACGGCATCGGCATGGTCTTCCAGGACCTGCGCCTGGTCCCGGCGCTGACGGTGACCGAGAACGTCGCGCTCGCCGTCGCCGAGGGGCCGATCCTGCGACTGCGGGACCTGGCGCGCCGCATCGAGAAGGCGAGCGACGAGTTCGGGCTCGCCGTCGACCCGTCGGCGAAGGTGGCCCACCTCTCGATCGGCGAGCGCCAGCGGGTCGAGATCCTCAAGGTCTTGATGACCGGGGCCAAGCTGGTCATCCTCGACGAGCCGACCAGCGTGCTGGCTCCCCAGGAGGTCGAGGCGCTGCTCGGGGTCGTGCGCCACCTGCGCGAGCGTGGCTTCGCGATCGTCATCGTGACGCACAAGCTCGACGAGGTCCGCAGCATCGCCGACCGTGCGACCGTGCTCCGTGGGGGGCGCACCGTCCTGACGAACGTGGACCCGGCCGACTACACCAACGCGGAGCTGGTCGAGGCGATGGTCGGGCGTGCCGTGGCCGACCTCGACCGCACCCACCGGACCATCGCGGAGAGCCAGGTGCCGGCGATCGAGCTGGTCGGGGTCCGCGCTCGCGGGGACGCCGGCCACGTCGCGCTCAAGGGTGTCGACCTGACGGTGCGTCCTGGTGAGCTGGTCGGGGTCGCGGGAGTGGCGGGCAGCGGCCAGCGCGAGCTGTGCGAGGTCATCCTCGGCCTACGGCCGGCCGAGCAGGGCTCGGTGCGCCTCAACGGCCAGGACGTACGCCGTCCCACCGACGCGATCGCGGCCGGCGCGGCCAGCATCCCTGAGGATCCGGTGGCCGACTCGGTGGTCGGACGGCTGACGGTGCTCAACCACATGGTTCTGCACGGTCGCCCCATCCCGAGGCGCGGTCTGGGGATCAACTGGCGGACGGTGGATGAGCACACGACGGTCAGCAACAAGCGCCTCGGCCTGAACCTCGCACCGCGTGGACGTCGCGTGGCCGAGCTCTCCGGTGGGAACATCCAGCGCGTCATCCTGACCCGCGAGCTGGCCTTGGAGGCGACGGTCGTCGTGGCGGCGTACCCGAGCCGGGGGCTGGACATCGCCAACGCCCGCCGCACCCAGGAGCTGCTCCTGCAGCGCAGCGAGGAGGGCGCCTGCGTGCTGATGGTCTCCGAGGACCTGGACGAGCTGATGTCGATGGCCGACCGGATCGTCGTGATGCGCGACGGTCACATCACCGGGGAGGTACACCCGGTCGACTTCGAGCGCTCGAGCATCGGCGAGCTGATGACGGGGGGTGCGGCATGACCACCCACGCCGCCACGAGGGTCGGGGCCCTCCGGGTCAGCGTCCCGGCGCTGCTGCGCGGGCTCTCCGTCGCCGCACGATGGGTCGGCGCCCTCGCCGTGGCGATCACCGTCTTCGCTGTCCTGCTCATGATCAAGGGCGCGCACCCGGTCGAGGCCTACTCGGCGATGCTGCGGCTGGCCTTCGGGGAGCAGGCCTCGGTCGACCAGATCGTGATCCGGATGGCTCCGCTGGTCCTCGGCGCCCTCGCCGTCGCCGTCCCGGCGCGGGCGGGCCTCACGAACGTCGGCGGCGAAGGTCAGATCATCATCGGCGGCGTCGCCGCCTGCGGCGTCACGCTGTGGCTCCCGGAGACGCTTTCCGGTCCGCTGCTGATCGTCGCCATGTTCCTCGCCGGCGCGCTCGCAGGGTCGCTGTGGGCTGCCCTTGCCGGAACGTTGCGAGTGGTCACCGGGGTGAACGAGGCGATCAGCACGCTGCTGCTGAACTTCGTCGCCGTCGACATCCTGCTGTTCCTCATCTACCAGCCATGGCGTGAGACCCCGGCCGGTCAGCCGGCCACCAAGGAGCTGGTCGACACCGCCAAGCTCCCGCTGCTCTCGGCGACGAGCCGGATCAACATCGGGATCGTGATCGCGCTGGTGCTCACGGTGCTGGTCCACCTCACGCTCACCCGGACGCGGTGGGGCTTCCAGATCTCGGTGGCTGGCGGCAACAGCGAGGCCGCTCGGCGCTCTGGCCTCAACGTCCCACGACTCCTCCTCTCGGCCCTGCTGGTGGGCGGCGCCCTCGCCGGGATCGCCGGGATGATCATCTTCGCCGGGGTGGAGTACAAGCTGCGACCCGGCTTCGGTCACCAGGTGGGCTACACCGCGTTCCTCGTCTGCTGGCTGGCCCGCCACCGGCCGTTCCCGATCCTGCTCGGCTCCTTCCTGATGGCGACGCTGGCAGTCGCTGGCGACAGCCTCCAGATCGACTCCCAGATCCCCTCAGCTGCCATCTACGTGCTGACGGCGCTGATCCTCATGGCCGTCCTCGGCTTCACCAGGTCCCGGAAGGCGAACGCATGAGTCTCGCGACAGACGTCCTGGCCAGCGGCGTCGCCGGCGGCACCTCGATCATGTTCGCCGGCCTGGGTGAGACCGTCGGTGAGCGCGCGGGAGTCATCAACCTCGGGATCGAGGGCAGCATGCTCGGGGGCGCGCTCGGCGCCTACGCGGTCACGGTCGAGTCGGGCAACCCCTGGCTCGGGGTGCTCGTCGGCGGAACGGCCGGCGCCACGCTCGCGCTGGTGCACGCGTATCTGGTCGTCTGGCGCCATGCCAGCCAGATGGCGAGCGGACTGACGGTGCTCTTCCTCGCGCTCGGCCTGACCTCGCTCTTCGGCGTCTCCTACGTCGGCAGAGCGCTCAAGCACGGCTTCGGGACCTGGGACGTGCCTGGTCTGAGCTCGATCCCGGCTGTCGGTCCGATCCTCTTCGAGCACGACCCGCTCGTCTATGTCGGCTACCTCACCGTCCCGCTCGTCTGGTTCCTCCTGTTCAAGACCAGGGCCGGGCTGCTGGTGCGGACGGCCGGTGAGCGGGCCGACTCGCTCACCGTGCACGGCTACGACATCCGATGGACCCGCACCCTCGCGGTGACCGCCGGCGGATTCCTGGCCGGGGTCGGCGGCGCCCACCTCTCGATCGCCTACGCCAACGCCTGGTTCGAGAACATGGTGTCCGGACGCGGCTTCATCGCCGTGGCCCTCGTCATCTTCGCCGTGTGGAGCCCGGCCCGCGTGATGGCCGGCGCGTGGCTCTTCGGCTGCGCCCTCGCACTCGGGAGCGCGTTGCAGGCCCGTGGCTACCAGGTCAACCAGTTCGCCCTGGACGCCGTCCCGTTCCTGCTCACGCTCGTCGTCCTGACCGTCCTCGGCCGCCGGACACTGTCGTCCTCCCCGGCCGAGCTGAAGAAGGTCTTCGAGAACTCCGCCACCTAGTCGACCAGGAAACGTCGCAAGGCCACCGCACCGGGCGCTCCAGCCTCGAAACCAGTTCGCCCGGCGCGGTGTTGAACACGAGAGGAACCACTCATGCCCACACGTAAACCTACCGCCCTGCTAGCAGGGCTCGCACTCCTCGCAGCCCTCGGCGCCTGCGCCCCTGCGGCCAGCAACAGCGACTCGGGCTCCTCGGGCCCTCCGGGCAAGGGCACGAAGGCCATCGGCTTCATCATGGTCGGCCCGAAGGACGACTTCGGCTACAACCAGGCGGTCTACGACGGCAGCCAGGTGATCAAGAAGGAGTTCCCCGGCGTCAAGGTGCTCACCGCCGAGAACGTGCCCGAGGACGACACGGCTGCGACCACGATGGAGCAGATGATCAGCAAGGGCGCCAAGCTGATCTTCGCCACCAGCTACGGTCACCTCGACGCCGCCCTGAAGGTCGCGGCCGCCCACCCGGACGTCGTCGTGGTCCAGCAGGGCAACACGATCACGCCGGAGAGCAAGATCACCGCGAACGTCGGCACCTACTTCGGCACCGTGTACGAGCCGATGTACCTGGCCGGCATCGCCGCGGGCGCCTCGACGAAGTCGAACAAGCTGGGCTACGTCTACGCCTTCCCGATCCCGCAGACGATCGCGAACATCAACGCCTTCGAGCGGGGAGCCCAGTCGGTGAACCCGAAGGCGCAGACGATCACGGTCTCGACCTCCTCCTGGTGCGATCCGGGCAAGCAGCAGGCCGCTGCTGAGAGCCTCCTGTCCCAGGGTGTCGACGTCCTCACTCAGCACCAGGACTGCACGGCGACGGTGATCCAGGCCGCCGAGAAGGCCGGGGCGATGACCGTCGGCTACCACGCGGACGCCTCCTCCTTGGCGCCGAAGGGCTGGCTCACCGGAGCGGTCTGGAACTGGGGCCCGCTCTACACCGACATCGTGAAGACGGTGCTGGCCGGTGACTTCGTCGGCAGCAAGTACAACGCCAACTTCCGGGTGGGCTACAAGACCGGCACGAACCCGTTCGTCCTGGCTCCGTTCGGTCCGGACGTGACCGCGCAGACCAAGGCCAAGATCGACGACGCCCAGAAGTTCCTGGCCACGCCCGACGGGTCCCCGTTCGTCGGGCCGGTCGAGGACCAGACCGGAGCGGTGAAGATCAAGGCCGGCGTGATCCCGACCTACGAGCAGAACGACGCCATGGACTTCTTCGTCAAGGGTGTCGTCGGAAAGCTCGCCAAGTAGGGGCGTGACGAGGATGAACCCCACTGTCGCCGGCAGCACGCCGTACGCCTGGCCGTACGACGCCAGCATGGAGGCCTCTCGCCTGGCGCTGGTCGTCGTCCTGCCCGGATCGGACGGCGCGGTCTCCGGCGAAGGGTCATCCTGGCCGGACCCGGTCCTGGACTCGGCGCTGGACGCGGTCCTCGGCCGGATCGCCGACCTGGCCGGTGCGGTCCACGCGAACGGCGGCGTCGTGGTCGAGGTGACCACGGCGCCCCGTTCCCGGGGCGGCCCGGCGACGCCTCGGCTGGGTGCCACCGGCCTGAAGGGCGACGCTCACCGGGTCGTAGCCGGGGGGATCGACGGCTTCTTCGCCAGCCCCCTGGATGCGACCCTGCGATCGCTCGGACGCGACCAGCTGCTGGTCTGCGGCCAGTGGCTGGAGACGAACGTCCACTCGACGATGCGCTCGGCCAACGACCGTGGGTATGAATGCCTGCTGGTCCTGGACGCGTGCGCCCCCCTCGACCCGGATCTCGTCGCCTCGTCGCGATCCCAGGTCGAGATGTCCGGGGGCATCTTCGGCGCCGTGGGCGAGACCACGGCGGTGCTCGACGCCCTGCTTCCACGACCGCATCTCCAGAAGGAACTGACGTGACCCTCACCTTCGGGCCTGTCGAGGCCCAGCCCTACTCCTGGCCGTACGACGGGTCGTTCACGCCCGAGCGCACGGCACTGATCAACATCGACTGGCAGGTCGACTTCTGCGGCCCGGGCGGCTACGTCGACCGGATGGGCTACGACCTGTCCCTGACCCGTTCCGGCCTGCCGGCGACCCAACGCGTCCTGGCCGCGGCCCGTGAGGTCGGCATGTTCGTGGTGCACACCCGAGAGGGCCACCGCCCTGACCTCTCGGACTGTCCTCCGAACAAGCTGTGGCGCTCGGAGCAGATCGGCGCCGGCATCGGCTCGGACGGACCGTGCGGAAGGATCCTCACCCGAGGCGAGCCCGGGTGGGAGATCGTGCCCGAGGTGGCTCCGATCGATGGCGAGCTGGTGATCGACAAGCCAGGCAAGGGATCGTTCTACGCCACCGACCTCGACCTGCTGCTGCGCACGCGCGGGGTCACCCACCTGATCTTCACGGGGATCACCACCGACGTCTGCGTGCACACCACGATGCGCGACGCAAACGACCGCGGCTACGAGTGCCTGCTGCTCACCGACTGCACCGGAGCCACCGACGTCGGCAACTACGAGGCCGCCCTGAAGATGGTGACCATGCAGGGAGGCGTCTTCGGGGCGATCGCCGACTCGAACGCTCTCCTGACCAGCCTCACCGGAGCATCCAGCGCCGCGTGAGCGGAGCCGCTGCCGTGGCGGGGTGAGCGACGTCACCACCGATCGAAGGCGAACGGAGGACGGTTCCTGCGCAATCGGGTCGAAACGTGTCCCCGCGTGAGGTGAAACATCCAGCAAGCACAGTCCTGCCACCGCGAGTGAACGGAGGCAGCGATGTTCCACCTCGGCTGGTTCATGGGCAGTGGCTTCAGTGTCCAGACCTGGGCAGGTGATCCATGGGCCGGCACCACCGGCCGTGACTGGATGAAGGGCGGCATCTTCAAGGATCTCGCGGCTTCGTTGGAGCGCGCCGGGTTCGACTTCCTGCTGGTCGAGGATACGAGCATGATCGAGGACGCCTTCGGCGGCTCGATGGAGACGACGCTCAAGCACGGGCTGCTGGGGCCCAAGAGCGACCCGGTTCCTCTCATCCCGCTGCTGACGCAGGACACCCGGCACATCGGCGTGGCGGTGACTCTCTCCACGAGCTTCTACCACCCCTACATGGCCGCTCGGACCATGACCACGCTCGACCACCTCACCGATGGACGGGTCGGCCTCAACGTCGTCACCGGCAGCAGCCGCGCGGCGGCCATGCAGTACGGCTACGACGACCTCCAGCCGCACGACGAGCGCTACCAGATGGCGCACGAGTGGATGGAGGCCGTCGGCGCGCTCTGGGAGTCGTGGGAGGAGGGTGCGGTGCTTCTGGATCAGGAGACTCCTCGCTACGCCGACCACACCAAGGTGCACCACGTCGACTTCGTCGGGAAGTACTTCAAGACGCGGGGGCCGCTGAACACGATCCCGGGGCCGCAACGACGCCCGGTGATCGTGCAGGCGGGCGCCTCGCCGGCAGGACGTGATCTCGCCGCGAAGTACGCCGAGACGATGCTCGCCCACGGGACGACCGTCGAGATGATGAAGGCGTTCCGGGAGGACATGCATCGGCGCCTGGAGGGATACGGCCGGGACCCGAGTGAGCTGAAGATCCTCTTCCTGCTCGAGCCGACTCTCGGGGAGACCGACGCCGTCGCCCAGGCGCGGGTGGAAGCCCAGAACGCCTACCTGCGCACGGACGAGGCGATCGAGAAGAAGCTGTGGGGCCTGTCCTACGCCTCAGGGGGCACCCACGACTTCTCGACGTACGACGTCGACGGGCCCGTGCCCGATGTGTGGGGCAACGGCGAGCAGAGCACCTTGCGCAACTTCGTGGAGCGGGGGCAGGGAATGAGCCTGCGGGAGGCGATCGCGACGATCGACACCCACTCCGGACTCGCCTTCGTGGGCTCACCGGACACGGTGGCCGCCCAGATGGGCGAGGCGATGGAGGAGGTCGGCGGCGATGGGTTCCTGCTCTCTCCGACCGTCACCCGCCGCAACATCGCCGAGATCGCCGACGGTCTCGCGCCGGCGCTTCGCAGACGTGGCCTGATCCGGGACGGCTACCACCACCAGACCTTCCGAGAGAACCTGCTCGAGTTCTGACCGAACGCACCACCCGACTGCACGCCGACGGCGCCGTGGGTCATCCCGAGAAGCGCGACACCCAGGAGGCCTCGATGCCCCGATCCGCCGAACCATCGTTCCAGCTCAACCCGAATGTCGATCGCCGTGCCTTCATGCGGCTCAGCGCCGTCGCTGCCGGCAGCGTCGGGCTCTCATCGCTGCTCGCCGCGTGCGGCGCCGGAGGCGCGTCGCAGTCGGGAGGCAAGCTGACCCTGACGATGCCCTTCCTCGAGGACATGCAGGTGCCCGACCCGGACATCATGTACGAGGGCGAGGGCGTCCAGGTGATGCATGCCGCCTACGAGGGCCTGTGCCAGTACAAGCCCGGCACCAGCGAGGTCATTCCGTTGCTGGCGGAGTCGTGGACCCTCTCGTCGGACAACCTCACCTACACGTTCAAGCTCAAGCCGAACGTGAAGTTCCACGACGGCACTCTGGCGGACGCACAGTCCTGGATCGACTCCTTCGACCGGCGTGCGAAGGTCAACCAGGGGCCGGCGTACATGGTCCAGGGCATCGCGAAGTCCGAGGCGCCCGACCCGACGACCCTGGTGGTCACCTTGAAGGCGCCGAACCAGGCGTTCCTCCACTACCTGGCCTGTCCGTGGCATCCCCTGGTCACCAGCCCGACGGCGGTCAAGAAGTACGCCAAGGGCGACGACCTCGCGCAGGGCTGGCTCAAGACGCACGACGCCGGCACCGGCCCGTTCGTGATCAGCGAGTTCGTCCCGGGCAGCCACTACACGCTCACGAAGTTCAAGGACTACTGGGGCGGCGACGTCGGCTTCGACACGATCCGGATCGCGATCACTCCCGACGTCTCCACGCAGAAGCTGCAACTGGACTCCGGCGCCTTCGACATCGTCACCAAGGGCTTCCCGGTCGAGTCGGTCAAGAGCTACCAGAAGAACGGCAAGTTCACCGTCCCGCTCGCCTTCGGTGGGGGCGGCAACGCGATCTGGCTGAACTTCAACAGGCCGCTCTTCAGCGACAAGGCGCTGCGCCAGGCACTGGTGAAGGCGATCGATCGCAAGCCGATCGTGGAGACCGGCTTCGGTGGGTTGACGCAGCCGCAGAAGGGCTACTGGCCCGATCTGCTGTTCGACGCCTCGCTGGTGCCGCTCAGCGACAGCGTGGACACGGCCGACTGCAAGGCGCTCGTCGCGAAGCTCTCCGACAAGACCGTCGACGTCGCGTGGGGTGCCAGCGGCGGCGAGCCGAACCACCAGATGGCCAACCAGCTGCAGATCCAGCTGGCCGCGCTGGGATTCGACGCCACGGTGCGTCAGCTGCCGACCTCGCAGGAGTTCGACCTCGCCAACCAGCCCCAGTCGAAGCGGCCCGACATCCTGGTCGACTTCATGGGCGGCGACGCCCTGCACCTGGACACGGTGCTGCGCATCCTGCTGCGCACCGACGCGAAGCCGCTCAACTTCTTCGGCTACAGCAACCCGCAGCTCGACAAGCTGATGGACGACGCCGTCGTGCAGCCGACGGTGGAGAAGATGAACGCGATCTACGTGCAGGCCACCAAGCTGCTCGAGGACGACGCCATCTACATCATGCTCTGCAACACGCCGTACCCGATCATCGCGCAGAAGGACATCACCGGGATCGTGCTCGACTCGGACTACCCCGAGATCTTCGACTCCTCGAAGATCAGGAGGTCCGCCTGAGTGGCGGCACACGAGTGAAGGGGCCCGGTTCCGCACCGGGCCCCTTCTTCGTTCGTCGACGTCGGCTCAGCCGGCCGCCGCCAGCGAGTGGAAGCCGCTGCGATGGAACACCATCGGCACGACGTCCGGGTTCATCGTCAGCGCCTCGACGTTGAGCTGGACGATCTGATGGTCACCGCCCGCGACGACGCTGTGGATGGTGCAGTCCATCCACAGCGTCGAGCCGTGCACGAACACGGCGCCGCTCTCGTCGGCCACCCAATCGACGTCAGCGAACCGGTCTCCGCTCTTCGAGGCGAGCGAGCGCGCCACCGTGCCGTGGTCGCTCGCGAGCACGCTGAGCCCGAGATGACTCAGCTTCGAGAGCCGCGGCCAGGTCGAGGACGTGTTCTGCACGCAGACGAGGACCAGGGCCGGGTCGACCGAGAGCGAGGTGAAGGAGCTCGCGGCCATGCCGTCGGGCACGCCGTCCACGAGTCCGCAGAACGCGGTCACGCCGCTGGGGAAGCACCCGAACGCCTGCCGCAGCAGAGCCGCGTCGAACCGGCCGTCGGTCGCCTCGATCATGAGGACACCGCCGACGGCACGTAGGAGCGGGCGAGGGCGAGCCACTCGTCGAGATCGGCCTCGTAGCCCGAGTCCAGGAGATAGAGGCTGGGTGCCGGGCAGCTGGCGCCGATCTCGACGAGCACGGGACGCAGGGTGAGCTCCGGGGCGAGCGCATGCTTCCACGAACCGCCCAGCATCACCGGAAACGTCGTGATGCCGCCGAGCTCGCCCTGCCCGAACTGGTCGAGGAAGAGCTTGAGCAGACCGGTATAGGTGGCCTTGAACGTGGGCGACGCGACGACGAGCGAGTCGGCCTGGAGCACGGTCTGCTTCGCTTCGGCGACCTTCGGGTCACCCCAGCCGAGCAGACCGGCGCCCAGGTCCACGACGTCGATCACCGCGGTTGGCGCGGTCCCCGTCAGCGTGGTGACGATGAGCTCCGCAGCGGCCCGGGTCCGAGACATCGGCTTCGGGTTGCCGACGATGACGACGGTCATGTGTGATCCTCCAACCACGGTCGACGGTGGTGACGGTTCCAGTGAAGGTCCGGCGGATTTCTCGGGCTCCGCCCCGTGGTTAACCTTCGATTGCGCCGCCGTTGCGCATCGGGACGAGGAGCCGACCCAGCGCAATGGAGGCGCTACCTCCACGAACCGGGAGGGGCCACCGGCCTCCCTAGCGTGCTCGCGTGGACTTCGCCGCACTCCCCATCGCAGCACCATCGGTCAGTCCTGCCGACCTCGTGGCGCTCCAGCGGCGCACGCTGCGAGTGCTGGCCGTCGGCCAGGCGACCGGCGCAGCCGGCCTCGGCGCGGCGATGACCGTCAGCGCCTTCGTCGTGGAGGACATCGTCGGTGTTCACACACCGTGGGTCGGGGTGGCGAGCACGGCACTGACGGCCGGCTCCGGCGTCGCAGCCGAGCTGCTCTCGCGGATCATGCGGCGCCGCGGCCGGCGCGTGGGGATGACCTGGGGCTACGCCGCGGCGACACTGGGCTGCCTCGTCGCCTTCGTCGGCGACCAGAGGTCGATGTTGCCCCTCTTCGTGCTCGGCATGTTCCTGTATGGGGCCGGCGCCGGCACGAACCTGCTGGCGCGCTATGCCGCGACCGACCTCGCGGAGCCCGGTGCCGAGAGCCGCGCGATGGGGCGGATCCTGTTCGCCTCCACGTTCGGCTCGGTCTTCGGCCCGCTGCTCGTCGAGCCGGCCGAGCAGCTCGGACTGCACGCCGGCCTCGACCGCTACTCGGGGCCGTGGCTCCTCGGTGCGGTCTGCTTCGCCACGACGGGACTGCTGATCGGCACCCTGCTCCGGCCGGACCCGCTGCGGCTGCGCCCCTCGCACAGGAGCCCGACCCCGCCGCCGACGACCGCTACGACTGCCGCCCGTAGCTCGCTCGGAGCGATCCGCGACTCGGGCGGCGCCTCGCTCGCCCTCCTCGCGATGGTCGTCGTGCACGCGATCATGGTCGGGCTGTTCGCGCTCGCGCCGCTGGAGATGCGCTCCCACGACCACGAGTCCGCGGGGCCCTGGATGGTCTCGCTCCATGTGGCGGCGATGTTCGCCTTCGCGCCGATCGCTGGCCGAGTCGCCGACTGCTTCGGCCCGCTCGTCGGGATCACCGCCGGGACCCTCCTCGTCGCGGTCGCCTGCGTGCTCTCACTGGGAGCGTCGACCAGCGTCGACATGATGTTCGCCGCGATGTTCGCGCTCGGGCTCGGCTGGGCGCTCGCCTACATCGCCGGCTCCACGATGCTCACCGCGTCGGTGGCCCCGTCGTCCCGCGTGTCCGTGCAGGGCACCGCCGACCTCATCACCGCAGTGGGCGCTGGCGTCGCGAGCATCGTCTACGGCTTCGGGCTCGACCTCGCCGGCTTCGGCGCGGTCGCAGTGGTGTCGGTCGTGCTCATCATTCCCGTGCTGGGTGCGATCGTGCGCGGGCGTGGTCTCGGCCGGATCGAGGCGGCGTGACGACGGACGAGGTGCTGACGCACACCGATGCGTCCCTCGACCATGCGGGACTCGCGGCGATCCTCCGGGTGCGAGGCTATCCCGCCCTCTGCGCCAGCTCCTTCCTGTGGCACACCACCCGCTGGGGTGGCCTGTTCACCACGAGCTACCTGCTCACCCACCTCCAGGTCTCTCCGATGGTCAACCAGGTCGCGGGCGCCCTACTGTTCGCGCCCATGCTCATCGGTGGCTTCCTCGCCGGCGTGATCAGCGACCGCTTCGACCGGCGTTCCCTGATCCTCGCCACCCAGATCGCGCTCGTGCCGGTCGAGCTGGTGATGTCGTGGCTGGTGCAGACAGGCGACGTGAGGGTCTGGATGACCTCTCCCTACATGTTCCTGCTCGGCATGGGCGGGCTCGTCAACATGACAGCGCAGCGTCGACTCATCTACGAGACCGTGGGCACGCGGTTCGCCGGACCGGCGATGACGATCGAGGCGACGGCACAGGCCGGGTCGGTCATGGTCGGCACCCTGGCGGGTGGCGCGATCATCGACCACGTCGGCCTCGGGGCGGCCTTCCTGGCGATGGCCCTGCTCCTGTGCGTCTCGCTCGGGCTGCTCACGCTGGTCCCGGCATCGCACCCGGCAGCCGAGGAGCTCGGCGCCCCGACGTCGGTCCGTGAGCAGGTGCGTGCGGGCCGGGCGCTGGTACGCCGCAGCGCGAGGCTGCGCGCGATGCTGATGGTGACCGTCGTCATGAACCTGTGCATGTTCGGATACCTGCCGCTGGTTCCCGTGGTCGCGGAGCGGTTCGCCGTCGGCGCGACGCTCGCCGGACTGCTGGCGGCGGCGCCGGGGTTCGGTCAGATCGTCGGCGGGCTCGCCCTCACCTGGCGACAGCCCGGTCGCTACTTCGCGGTGTTCCTCGGCGGCTCGACGGTCGGGCTCGTCGGCCTGTGGGCCTTCGCGACGGCGCCGATCTTCGCAGTCGCCGCCGTGGCCCTGTTCGTCTCCGGTGTGGGGCAGTCGGGCTTCGGCTCGATGCAAGGCCTCCTGGCGATCGAGTCGGCCGAGGAGTCCGAGCGCGGCGTCGCGCTGGGCGTGCTCAGCACGTGCATCGGTGCACTGCCCATCGGCACGGTGCTGATCGGGGTGCTGGCGGCGCAGGTCGGCACGCGACCGGCGCTGACGACATCCTCGCTCACGGGCCTCGCCGGCGTCGGGGTCGCCGTCCTGCTCTCACGTCGTGCGCTGCGATCGGACCCCGAGGGCGACGGCTGGGTCGACCCCGGCCCGTAACACAGACCGTGTGCGCGCGTCACTCGGCGCAATCGAAAGGGCACGCCGAGGACCCGGCGCCGACACGCCTGCTTGATTCCATGGACGACGTCCGATGCGCGGCAGGGACGCCGTGTGGCGAACGCTGACCCTCCGAAGGGACCCGCTATGACGCTCAGCCAGGAGAGAACCGCCGCCGCCACGATCGACGCGCCGGCGACGCCGCGCGCGCAGATCGAGGACCTCACCGTCACCTTCCAGCGTGGCGGTGTTCCCGTGCACTCCCTGCGCGGCGTCACCCTCGACGTCCAGCCCGGCGAGATCCTCGCCATGGTGGGGGAGTCGGGGTCCGGCAAGAGCGTCACCGGCCTTGCCCTGCTCGGCCTGCTCCACGGCGAGCCGATGCCCGTGATCACCGGTGTGGCGCAGGTGTGCGGCACTGACATGGTCACCGCCTCGCCTGCCGTGCGCCGCGAGGTGCGCAAGCGGCACCTTGGAGCGATCTTCCAGGACCCGATGACCTCGTTGAACCCGACGATGAAGGTGGGTCGTCAGGTCACCGAGGCCGCCGGCTCGCCGGAGGAGGCCCTGCGGATGCTCGAGCTCGTCGGGGTGCCAGACCCGACCCGTCGCATGAAGGCCTTCCCGCACGAGCTGTCGGGCGGACTGCGCCAGCGCGTGATGATCGCGATGGCCGTGGCGGGCAAGCCCGACCTCGTGATCGCCGACGAGCCGACCACGGCCCTCGACGTCACCGTGCAGGCCCAGGTGCTCGCGCTCATCCGCGACATCTGCGACGAGCTCGGCACCTCCTTCATCCTCGTCACCCACGACATGGGCGTGGCGTCGCAGATCTCCGACCGCGTCGCGGTGATGTACGGCGGCCGGGTGGTCGAGGTCGGCCGGATGGCCGATGTCCTGGCGCAGCCGACGCACCCCTACACCGAGGGCCTGCTCAATGCACGTCTCGGTCTGGAGCTTCCTGTCGGGCACCGCATCCCGACCCTGCCGGGCGAGCCACCGGACCCCCGCGCCGAGACCTCGGGCTGTGCCTTCGCGCCGCGCTGTGCCGCCGCCGTCGAGGCCTGTGCCGAGACGCTGCCGTCGATGCTTGCGGCCACGACCCACGACGGCACCGCGGCCTGCCTGGTGCCGCACGCGGTTCAGTCGATCGCACGACTCGAACAGACCCCGGCCTTCGCGCCGATGATCGAGGTCGACACGTCGAAGCCGGCACTCGAGGTGAACAGCGTCGACAAGCAGTTCGACGTCAAGACGGGTCTGGTGAAGCGGTCGAAGCTCCACGCCTTGCGCAACATCGTGCTCGACATCCAGCCCGGGGAGTCGGTCGCCGTCGTCGGCGAGTCCGGGTCCGGCAAGTCGACGCTCCTGCGTGTCGTGTCGGGGCTGATGAGCCCGACCTCCGGCGGCGTCGATCGCTCCGATCGTCGTCCCCAGATGGTCTTCCAGGATGCGGGGGCGTCGCTGACCCCGTGGCTGACGGTCGGCGAGATCGTCGGCGAGCGCCTGCGGCGTACGACGAACCGCGCTGAGCGTGAGGAGCGCGTCGACCTGGTCCTGCGCCAGGTCGGCCTTCCCCCGGACGTCGCCGGTGTGAGGGCCGGGTTGCTCTCAGGGGGCCAGCGGCAGCGGGTGGCGTTCGCGCGGGCGATCATCATCCCACCGTCGCTGCTGCTGTGTGACGAGCCGACCTCGGCGCTGGACGCCTCGCTCGCCGCCTCGGTGCTCAACCTGCTCCAGGACCTGCGACGCGAGCTCGGCATGGCCGTCATGTTCGTGACGCACGACCTGGCCGCGGCCCGCTTCATCTCCGACCGCACGGCGGTGATGTACCTCGGGCAGATCGTGGAGGTCGGGCCGACCGAGGAGATCATCAAGGACCCCAAGCATCCCTACACCAAGGCTCTGCTCTCCGCGGTCCCCGAGCCCGGCACGAAGCCGGTGCGGCTGCAGGGGGAGCCGGCCAGCCCGCTGGCGGTGCCCTCCGGGTGTTCGTTCCACCCGCGCTGCGCGGAGCGGATCGACCGCTGCAGCAGCGAGTCACCGCTCCTGTACTCCATCGACGGAGAGAGCCGCCGTGCCGCCGCATGCCTCATCACGGCCACCTCGACCGAGCAGAGCTTCGCCGTCTAGCTCTGAGCGGACGGCACGGAGAGGAGCTGGGATGACGACGAGGTTCCACCTCGGGTGGTTCATGAACTTCACGCCTCCGGACTGGGAGTCCGAGTGGGCCTCGCCGGACGCGGCCGAGTGGCCGACGGGCCGCTTCCACGTCGAGATGGCGCGCACGATGGAACGGGCCGGGTTCGACTTCATGATGATCGAGGACACCGTCATGACCCCGGACGCCTACGGCGGCACGATGGAGGGGTCGCTCAAGAACGCGGTGTTCTCGCCGAAGCACGACCCGGTGCCGCTCGCGATCCTCGTCGCGGCCAGCACCTCGCGCCTGGGCGTCGTGGCGACAATGTCGACCACCTTCTACCCGCCGTACCTGCTGGCCCGGCTGTGCTCGACCGCCGACTCGATCGCCGGCGGCCGCTTCGGCTGGAACATCGTCTCAAGCGCCGAGGACCGGGCAGCCCAGAACTTCGGGCTGGACGCGCTGCCCGAGCACGACGAGCGCTACAACGTGGCGGAGGAGTACTTCGACGTCGTGAACCAGCTCTGGGACAGCTGGGAGTCCGACGCCGTGCTGATGGACCGGGCCAGCCATACCTACGCCGACTTCGAGAAGGTCCACACCATCGACTTCGACGGGAAGTACTTCACGTCCCGGGGTCCGCTCAACACGATCCCGAGCCCGCAGCACCGGCCCACGTTCCTGCAGGCCGGCGCGAGCCCGAAGGGTCGGCAGTTCGCTGCTGGAGCCGCCGACGCCATCATCGCCGTAGGCGCGACGACCGCCCAGATGAAGGAGTACCGAGACGACGTCCGCGCCCGAGCCGCGGCGGCCGGCCGCAACCCCGACGACATCAAGCTCTTCTTCTGCATCTCACCGACGATCGGGGCCACCGAAGAGGAGGCTCGGGCCGAGGACGAGCGCTACAGCACCGATGAGCGCACGATCGAGAAGGCGCTGGTGGGGATCTCGTCCAACACCGAGATCGACTTCAAGCAGTTCCCGCTCGATGAGCCGCTCCCGCCGGATCTGACGACCAACGGGGAGCGGGGCTCCCTCGAGCACTTCATGCGCGGCGACGGCACCCCGGGCATCAAGACGCTGCGCGAGCTCGGCGTCGAGGCCTCCGGCTTCGGCGTCAAGGTCATCGGTACGGCGCCCCAGGTGGCCGACCAGCTGGAGGCGATCGCCGCCGAGGTCGGTGGTGACGGGTTCCTCATCAGCCTTCGCGGACTCACCCGCAGGTACATCACCGACATCTGCGACAGCCTCGTGCCCGAGCTGCAGCGCCGCGGCCTCACCCGCACCGAGTACACCAAGCCCACCCTGCGCGAGACCCTGCGCGAGTTCTGAGGAGTGCCACGATGACGAACAAGTTCCATCTCGGCTGGTTCATGAACTTCATCCCCCCGGAGTGGGACACCGACCACGCCTCGCCCGATGTCGCGAAGTGGGCCAACGGCGACTTCTACGTCGACATGGCGCGCTCGATGGAGCGGGCCTGCTTCGACCTCATCATGATCGAGGACACGGTCATGGTCGCCGACGCGTACGGCGGCACCATGGAGGGATCGCTCAAGCACTCGATCTTCGCCCCCAAGCACGACCCGGTGCCGCTCGCGGTCAAGATCGCCGCGAACACCTCGAAGCTCGGCGTCGTCGCCACGATGTCGACGAGCTTCTACCCGCCCTACATGCTGGCCCGGGTCGCCTCGACGGTGGACTCGATCGCTGGTGGCCGCTTCGGCTGGAACATCGTCTCCTCGGCCGAGGACCGGGCCGCACAGAACTTCGGGCTGGACCGGCTCTACGAGCACGATGAGCGCTACAACATGGCCGACGAGTACTACGACGTCGTCACCCGGCTGTGGGAGTCCTGGGACGCCGATGCCGTGGTGATGGACCGCGAGACCCACACCTACGCGGACTTCAACAAGGTCCACGTGATCGACTTCGTGGGGAAGTACTTCAAGTCCCGCGGCCCGCTCAACACCGTGCCGAGCCCGCAGCACAAGCCGACCATCCTCCAGGCCGGCGCCTCCCCTCGGGGTCGCGCGTTCGCCGCGAAGGCCGCGGACGCGATCGTGGCGGTCGGCACGGGCATCCAGGGTATGAAGGAGTATCGCGACGACATCCGCCGCCTTGCCGCGGAGGCCGGCCGCGACCCTGACGAGATCAAGCTGCTGTTCTGCATCTCGCCGACGGTCGCCGCGACCGAGGCCGAGGCGCGGGCCGAGGTGGAGCGGCTCACCTCGAGCGACCTCTACGTGACCAAGCAGCTCGTGCAGATCGCGTCGAACACCGAGATCGACTTCTCTCAGTTCCCCCTCGACGAGCCGCTGCCCGAGGACCTCACCACCAACGGCGAGCGCGGCTCGCTCGAGTGGTTCATGCGCGGCGACGGGTCCGGCACCCAGACCCTGCGCGAGCTGACCGTCCACATGGCCACGCAGGGCATCGACATGGTCGGCACCCCCGCGCAGGTGGCCCGGAAGATGGGCGAGGCGATGGAGGAGATCGGCGGTGACGGCTTCCTCATCATGAAGCCAGGCTGGGATCTGAACCGCAAGTACATCACCGACATCTGCGACGGCCTGATCCCCGAGCTGCAGCGCCTCGGCCTGGTGCGCACCGAATACACCAAGCCGACGCTGCGCGAGACCCTGCGCGAGTTCTGAGCGAGAACAACCCACCCCAGGAGAAGTGATGGCAGTCGCAGAACCGTACGTCTCCAAGAACGGGCTCACGGCCCGCGGGCAACGCCTCGGGTCCGGTGTCCGCCACTACTTCCGCGGGACGACGATCCCGAGCTGGATCGCGTTCGGCGCGCTGGCCGCCATGTTCGTGATCGCGACCTTCGCCCACGTGCTCGCACCGCACGACCCGCTCGTGCCCGCCGGGACGCCGATGAGCGCACCGAGCCTCCACTACTGGTTCGGCACTGACACCGTCGGTCGTGATGTGCTCAGCCGGGTGCTGGTCGGCATGTCGACGAGCTGGTGGGGCGCCCTCGCCGTCGTGGTGTCGGGTGTCGTGGTCGGCGGCCTCGTCGGCCTGGTCGCCGGAGCCGTCGGCGGCATCGTCGACGCAGTCCTGATGCGGACGACGGACGTCTTCCTCGCGCTGCCCGGACCCATCCTGGCGATCGCGGTCGTGGCCGCCATGGGACCGTCGTACCTCCACACCCTCATCGGCGTCGCCTTGGTCTGGTGGCCGCTCTACACCCGCATCGTGCGTGCGGAGATCCGCAAGCTGCGCGCCTCCCCGCACATGGAGGCGGCGCGACTCGCCGGGGCCGGGTGGTTCCGGCAGCTCCGTCGCCACCTGCTGCCGGGCGCCGTCCCGGTGACGATCGTGACCGCCAGCCTCGACATCTCGGCGCTCGTGCTGATGCTCTCGAGCCTGTCGTTCCTCGGCCTGGGGGCGCCGCAACCGGCGCCAGAGCTCGGCGCCATGGCGGCGCAGGGCATGACGAACATCTTCAGTGCTTGGTGGATCCCGGTCTTCCCCGCCTTCGCGGTGGCCCTCATCGCGATCGTCAGCAACTTCGCCGGCGACGCGATCCGAGACCGGATCCGGGACCGCTGAGAGAGAGGAACTCCCATGCTGCTCACCTTCGCTCGCCGGCTCCTCGGCGCCATCCCTGTGCTGCTCTCGCTCGTGCTCGTCGTCTTCACCCTGCAGAAGATCGCCCCCGTCGACCCCGTTGCGGCGCTCGTCGGCGACAAGGCTCCCCCCGCCGTGTACGCCGCGGCCCGCCACAAGCTCGGGCTGGACCAGCCACTCCCGGAGCAGTTCGTCCACTACGTCGGCAAGGCGATCACCGGTGACCTCGGTCAGTCGAGCGTCACCCGCACTCCCATCGCGACCGACCTGCGTCACTTCCTGCCGGTCACGCTCGAGCTCGTCCTCATGGCGTTCCTGTTCATCACCATGATCGGGTTCTTCATGGGCCTCGCGACCGCTCAGGGCTGGCGCGGGTCCGGGGTGCTCCGGATCGTCATGATCGCCGGCGCCTCGATCCCACCGTTCCTCGCGTGCCTGATCGGGATGCTGGTGTTCTACCGCTGGCTCAACCTGCTGCCCGTCACCGGCCAGACCTCCGCCTTCGACGCGCCGGCGGGGCCGACGGGCTTCCTGCTCCTCGACAGCTGGATCCACGGCAGACCCGACCTGTTCGTCGACGACCTCAAGCACCTGGTGCTCCCGGCGCTCTGCGTCGCGATCACCCCGGCGGTCTCGGTCGCGCGGGTGCTGCGCAGCAGCCTGGAGAGCACGATGAGGTCGGACTACATGCGCACGGCGCGGGCCAAGGGCCTGGGTGAGCGCCGGGTGCTGATCGGGCACGCGCTGCGCAACGCGCTCGGTCCGGTGCTGGCGCTCATGGGCCTCCAGCTCGCGGCCCTGATCGGCGCCTCGATCATCGTGGAGACCATCTTCGCCCGGCCTGGGATCGGGCTCTACGTCGCACAGGCGATCGACAAGGGCGACTTCAACACGATCGCCGGGGTGACGTTGGTGATCGGGTTCCTCTACGTCGTCGCCAACATCGTGGTCGACATGCTCCAGTCGATCGCGGATCCGCGGGTGGAGGTCTGAGGAGACCATCGCACGAAGCAGCTCGGCCGGCCCGTCGCGACGGGCCGGCCGAGCTGCTTCATGGGCGAGGTGTCAGGCGGGCTTGCGCTGGGCGCAGGCCGAGAACGCGATCCTGTCGCTGCGCAGCCGTGACTGGAACAGCGCCCAGGCCCGGCCGTTCTCGTCCTCGAGGACGTCCTCGAGGAAGATCATCGGCGCTCCCAGCTCGACACCGACGAGCTGGGCCGATTGCACGTCGGCCGCCGTCGCGCTGATCGTCGTCCGGCTGCCCGCGATCTGCACGCCCATGTTCTTCTCCAAGAAGACGATGGGATCCGGCTCGTCGACGATGACGTCGTGGGCGTCGTCCGGGCTCAGCGCGATGTAGCTCGTCGAAAGGCCGAGAGGTGCGCCGTCGGCCTGCGTCATGAGGCTCTCGATCATGAGTACCGACCAGCCCATGGGCAGCTCGAGCCTCTCGCGGACGACCTGAGGACAGCCCAGCGTCTGGTACTCGAGCGTGCGCAGCTGCGTGTGCACCTTCTCGCCGGCCGAGCCGTACTCCTCGACCGGTGCGATGTCGGTCAGCTGCAGGAGGATCTGCGGCTCGGAATGGGTTCCGCGCTTGGGGCTGCGCGTGACCATGCCCTCCTTCGCCAGCTGCTGCAGCACCGCCCGGACGGTGTTGCGGCTGGCCGAGAGCGCGTCGCTGAGCTCGCCCTCGACGAGGTACTGGCTGCCGCGTCCGTGCTGCAGCGTGGAACGCAGAAGGTCGTAGGTCCGGCGCTGGGAGTTGTTGAGGCGGTCAGGCGTCTGCCTGTTCCGCTGGTAGAGCGTCTCGGGCCGCACAGGGCCGGCCGGTGGGGGCCTCATCGCCCGGCTCCGGTGATCCCAGGCTCGACAGGGACGTGGATCTTCACGCACACCTCCATCAGGCTGTCGTTCGTCAGGATGCCCGACCGCTGTTTCGGCCGGAGTCCCGGGATGGGTCGTCCAGGTGACCCGTCAGAACTCGCGCAGGCTCTCGCGCAACATCGTCTGGGTGTAGGAGGTCCGGGCAGCCCCGCGCCTCTGCAGCGCCGGCACCAGTCCGTCGGTGATCTCGGTGACGTAGCGGCGGTTGAGCCTCATCACAGGGCTGGTGATGAGGAACCCGTCGCCGCCGACGGCATCCATCACGTCGATCATCTTCTCCGCCACCTCGTCAGGGGTGCCGGTGAAGTCCATGTTCCCGCCGCCCATGCCGTTGCCGGTGACGAGCTCGCGCAGCGTCTTGTCGCGTCCCCGGGACAGGAACGTCTCGAGCGCACCCCGCTCGCCGTTCGTCGTCACGTCCGGCACGGGCTCGTCGAGGTCGAACTCCGCGAAGTTGATCTCGGTGATCGAGGAGATCTCGGCGAGCTGGTACTCGATGTAGAGCGGGTCGTTGAACCAGCGGTGCTTCTTGGCCTCGGCTTCGTCGTGGGTGTCGGCGACGACCGGGGCGACGATGTAGAGCACCTTGATGTCGTCGGGGTCGCGGCCATTGTTCGCGGCGCGCTCGCGGATGTCCTCACGGTACTGCGTCATCGCCTCGAGACCGTTCGCCGGTGCGACGATGGTGTCGGCGTACTTGCTGGCGAGCTCGCGTCCGGGAGGCGACGCGCCGGCCTGGGCGATCGCCGGCCAGCCCTGCGGGCTGCGCGAGGTGTTCAGCGGCCCACGCGACTTGTAGTACTTGCCTTCGAAGTCGATCGTGTGGACCTTCGTATAGTCCGTCAGCGTGCCGGTCGACTGGTCGCGCACGACGGCGTCGGGCTCCCACGAGTCCCACAGCCTCGTGACGACCTCGATGAACTCCTCGGCCATGTGGTAGCGCTCGTCGTGCTCGTAGAGCCGGTCGAGGCCGAAGTTCTGAGCGGCCCGGTCCTCGGCCGACGTCACGAGGTTCCAGCCGAAGCGGCCGCGCGACATGTGGTCGACGGTGCTGGCGAGACGGGCGAGCATGAAGGGCGGGTAGAAGCTGGTCGACATGGTCGCGCAGACACCCAGCCGCTGGGTCGCCCGCAGCATCGCGACCGCCAGGGGGACGGGGTCGAACTTCGGGTTGACGCCGTGCTTGAGGTCGTACTTCATGGTGCCGTCGTAGGCGGTCGACACCATCAGCTTGTCTTCGAGCAGGATGTAGTCGAAGCAGGCGCGCTCGAGGTCCTGCGCCATCTCGACGTAGAAGTCGCCGCTGAAGTCCTTGGCACCGTCGCCCCAGGTCCCGTTCCACTCGTCGGCGACGTAGTTGAGGAACCATCCCAGGTGGAACTTCGTGACCATCGCGCGCTCCTGTCGTCCCTGCAGACTGCTGCTTGTTCGTCCTGACAGGACATCAGCCGGCGGTTTCCGAGGGTGGTCCTGTGACGTTCCAGGTCTATTGCGCCGACGCCGACACGGTGTTGTGTGGCTCACGCCGCGCGAGGTGGACGACGAGCGCGATGCCACCGCCCAGCACGGTGGCGACGCTCCAGAACATCGCGCTCGCGCCGTACCTCGTCCCGACAGCGGCGCAGCCGGTGGCGCCGAGGGTCATCCCGAGCCCAGCGGAGATGCGGAAGCGGGCGAGGCCTGAGGCCGAGTCGCCGACACGACCGACCACCATGAGGGGGAGACCGAGGGTCTTGCCGGCGAGTGCGGCACCGAAGACCGCGGCGACGACGAGGTAGGAGCCGACGGATGTGTCGAGCGCGAGGGTCATGGCACACCCCAGACCGACGACGAGTGAGCACAGGAGCACGCCGGCGATGCCGAGCCGCGGGACGAGGTGCGCGGTGGTGGAGATCCCGACGACCTCCACGCACGACATCAGCGCGATGGCGATGCCGATCGTGAGCGTGCCGTAGCCGCGTTCGCCCCCGACCAGGGGGAGCGCGCAGAACAGCACGCCGCCGCGCAGGAAGTCGCCGACCATCGCGAGCAGCAAGGCCGCAACGGTTCCGCTGGCGCGCTCGAAGCGGGGCAGACCGATGACCGCGCGGGACCCCTCGGGAGCGGGCAGGGTGGGCAGCGAGCGCCACATCAGCGCCGCGATGCCTGCGGCGAGCGCGCCGGCGAGTGCGAAAGCCACGCGGTAGCCGGCGATGCCGTGCAGCAGGGCCGCGAGCAGCAGGCCGCCGGGCGAGCCGATCGCACCCCCGAGGAGGAACGCCATGTTGTAGCGGGCGACCGCCCGGCGGGTGTCGGACGGGCTCAACCGCGAGCTCGCCTGCAGGCCGGCTCCGATCAGCAGGCCGCTTCCGAAGCCCTGCACCATCCGCACGCACATCATCAGCGGCCACCAGGTCGTGAATGCCATGGCGAGGCAGGCGATCGCGAACAGCGCGGTGCCGCCGGGCAGGCACCGCCGTGCGTCCAGCGCCGGCACGAACCGGGTGCCGAGCACGTCGACGACGATGACACCGAGGGAGGAGGTGAGCATGAACAACGCGATCAGGGTGGTGCCGTAGCCGATGTCCTGGGCGAAGAGCACCTCCAGCGGCGCCGTGAGACTCATCGAGAACCCGGCTGCGGCGACGAGCGGGACGAACGCACGCGCCGTGGCCAGAGAGGGCGTCGTCGGCGCGGCCTGCAGGGTCACGCCGAACAGCACACCCGTGCGAGGTCACGCATCGAGGTCGGTGCGGTTCCCGCGCGATTGCGCCGCTGTAACACAGCCCACCCAGTCAGAACTCGAGCAGGCTCTCGCGCAGCGTGGTGCCGGGGTACGACGTCCGTACGGCTCCGAGATCGCGCAGCGCCGGAACGAGGCCCTCGGTGATCTCGGTGACGTAGCGCCGCGACAGGTGTTGGAGCGGCGTCGTGAGCAGGTAGCCGTCGCCGCCCACCTCCTCCAGCGCCGCGACCATCTCCTCGGCGACGGAGGCCGGCGTGCCGACCAGGTCGAGCGAGTCGCCGACGCCCGAGACGGCGAGCTCGCGCAGCGTCTTGGTCGCGCCGGCGGGGTCACCCTTCTGCATGAACTTCGTGAGCGAGCCCTGCTCGCCGTTGGTGGTGAGGTCCTGCGGCAGTGGCTGGTCCAGGTCGAACTTCGAGAAGTCGATGTCGGTGACGGTCGAGATCATGCCGAGACGGGACACCACGGTGGCGTCGTCCGCGTCGATCGCCGCGAGCTTGGCCTGCGCCTCTTCCACCGTGCTGCCGAGAACGGGGCTGATCAGGAAGAGGACCTTGATCTCGTCGGGGTTCCGTCCGGCCTTCGCGGCCCGTGCCCGGACGTCGTCGCGATACTCCTTCATCCCCGAGATCCCGTCCGCGGCCGCGATGATCGCGTCGGCGTTCTCGGCCGCGAACTGACGACCTGCCGGCGAGCCGCCGGCCTGGAGGTAGGTGACCTTGCCCGACGGGGGTTGGGGAAGATTGAGAGGTCCTCGCACCTTGTAGTGCTTCCCGACGTAGTTGATCTCGTGGACCTTCGTGAAGTCCGCGTAGGTCTGGGTCTTGCGGTCCATGACGATCGCGTCCGCGTCCCACGACTGGTGCAGCTGGGTGACGATCTCGGTGAACTCGCCGGCCATCTCGTAGCGCTGCTCCCGTGGCGGCAGCTTGTCCAGGCCGAGATTCTGGGCAGCCTGGTCCTCGCCGGAGGTGACGATGTTCCAGCCGCCACGGCCCTCGGCGATGTGGTCCAGCGTCGCGATCGCTCTGGCCAGCGTGTACGGCGGATGCGACATGATCGACATCGTCGCGACGATGCCGAGCCTCGTGGTGGCCTTGGCGACGAGGGCGGCCAGCAGGCTCGGGTCCATCTTCGGCGTCTGCAGTGCGTACTTCAGCGTCGTCTCCGCCGTGCCGCCGTACACGTTGGACACCATGAGTGTGTCCTCGAGCATCATGAAGTCGAAGCCGGCGTTCTCGAGCATCCTGGCGACCTCGACGTGGAAGTCGCCGTTGGTCCACGAGGTGCCGATCTGGTCAAACGGGTCGAGCCACTGTGGCGGTGCGAAGTTCAGGAACCAGCCGAGGTGCATCTTCATGGTCATCAGGTCCTCCTGGGGCTCAGAACTCGAAGAGGTTCTCGCGCAGCGTCTTGTGGGTGTATTCGCGACGCACCAGACCGCGACGTTGCAGTGCCGGCACGAGGCCGTCGGTCACGGTCGCCCAGGCGTGGCGCGTCATGTCCTCCATGGAGAACAACAGGCCGTCGCCGCCGACCTCCTGCATCATCTCGTCGAGCTGGGCGGCAACGGTGTCCGGCGATCCGGCGACCACCGGTGCGGTGTCGGCGACCAGCATCTGGCGCAGCGTCCTGGTGCCGGCGCGAGCGACGAACGTGTCCATGACGCTCTGGTGGCCGTTGGTGTGGAGGTGCTCGACCTGGTCGGTCACGGGCCGGTCCAGGTCCAGCCGCGAGAAGTCGACGTTCGTCGTGAACCCCATCATCGCCATCTCCTCGACGGGGTCGACGAGCCGAGCCGCCCGGTCGGCCTCGAGCGCAGCTCGTGCCTCGGCGTCGCTCGCCGCGATGAGGGGCGAGACCAGGAACAGCACCTTGACCGAGTCAGGGTCGCGGCCCTGCGCCGCGGCGTAGGAGCGCACCGAGTCTCGGTACTCCTTCATGCCCGCGACGTCGGGGGCGTAGCCGATGACGGTGTCGGCCCACTTGGCCGCGAACCGGCGGCCGACGGGCGAGGCGCCGGCCTGCACGGTCACCGGACGGTCCTGCGGCGAGCGCGGCACGTTGAGGGGTCCGCGGGTCTTGAAGTACTTGCCGACGAAGTCGACCACCTTCACCTTGGTGTGGTCGGCGTAGACCCCCGCGGCACGGTCCTCGACGATCGCGTCGGCGGCCCAGGAGTCCCAGAGCTGGAACACCGCGTCGCAGAACTCGTCGGCGCGTGTGTAGCGCTCGTCGTGGGGGAACAGCCCGTCTGTGCCGTAGTTCTGGGCTGCGAGGTCGGACGAGCCGGTGACCATGTTCCAGGCGGACCGGCCTGCCGATGCGTGGTCCATCGTCGCGATCAGCCGGGCCAGCATGTAGGGCTGGTACTCACTGGTCGACAAGGTGGTGGCGACGCCGAGGTGAGTGGTGAACTGGGGGAGCAGCGAGCCGAAGACCGACGGGTCGTACTTCGGCACCATGAACGCCTTGGAGAGGTAGGTCTCCATCGAGTTCCCGAACTGGTTCGGGACGAAGGAGGAGTCCTCGAGCAACAGGTAGTCGAAGCACGAGCGCTCCAGCGAGCGCGCGAAGTCGATGTAGAGGTCGGCCGACATCGTGTGGCGCCCACCCGGCCCCGAGAACGGCCCATTCCAGGAGTAGGCCTTGAGCCCGTTGAGGAACCAGGCGAGGTGGAACGGTCGTGCTCCCATCGGTCAGTCCCTCTCTCAGCGCGCGATGGTGGCCAGGTCGTCGACGTCGGGGAAGCGCCAGACGAGGTAGCCCAGAGGTAGGCCGGTACGCCCGGCGACCCACTCGTGGCTGAGCTCACCGGGTGCGGCGTCGAGCACAGCGTGGATGATCCGGTCGGTCCTTGCTGCTGCGCGAGCGCGGATCGTGGCGCGCCTGTCCTGGCGAGCCCGCGCCTGTGGGTCGCGGCGGCGCCGCGGCTGTGGCTCGGGCTCGAGCAGATGGGCCAGCCCGTTGCACCATGCCCACCACCTGGTCGCCTCCACGTCCAGGTGGAGCTGACGCACGAGCGTCGCGGTGTCGACGAAGCGGTGCTGCGGCCGCAGCCTGACGTGGAGCTCGATGCGCACGGCCCTGCCGTACAGGTCGCCGGAGAAGTCGAGCAGGTTGGCCTCCAGCAGGCGCAGCCCGTCCTTGCCGTAGTAGGTCGGGCGGTGACCGACCGACACAGCGGCGATGTGCATCGGGCCGCTGGCAGCAGGATCGATCTGGAGCGTCCCGGCGTACACCCCGTCGAGCCTCACCTGGTCGGTGTCGCGCACATTGGCGGTGGGGAACCCGAGCATCCGCCCGCGCTGGTCGCCGTGCTCGACCACGCCCTCGACCACGATGACGCCGCTCAGGTCGTCGATGGACTCCACGGGAAGGGGTGCTGTCTCGGTCACGATCGTCTCCTCCGCTGTCGCCGAATGCGACCACCGTGGCGGACAGCGGTTTCTGTTCCGTCACCGAGGAGTCGCTGGATGATTGCGCCGATCAGGCGAGGCGAGGGGCCAAACACCGCTGCCCCGGCCGTCAAGGGAGCCCGGTGTGGCCGGGGCAGCGGGTTTGACCGGCAGGACGCGAGGGATCAGATGGGGGGACCGTCTCGCGTCAGGTGCCGTCGTTGAGCGCCCAAACGTGGGGGAGCGGTGTTTGGGTCATGCGCTCGGTGCGACGTTAGACCGGCGAAAGGGACCGCAGATGGCGGCGTTCCGTAACAATCCGGTGAACTGACCGGTGCGCCCGGTCTCTGAGGCCCAGGGGCCGACGCCAGGTCTAGACCATGTGGCGACCCTCGCAGCGCGATGTGCCAGGCCAGGCTCACACTCGCAGAGTGAAGATGCTCCGTAGGTGGCGCCGCAAGTGGCGGTGCAGACGACGGTACGGCGCCGGCCGGTGCCCGCACATCGAGCTGCACTGACCGCTCCTGTTCGGCCGCTCCTGTCCGCTTCGGTCTGCGTCACGCGATCCGGGTGACCTTGACGTCGACGAACATCGAGGAGGTGCCGGCTCCGGTGAAGATCCCGGAGAGCGGACGCACATCGGAGTAGTTGCGTCCGGCGGCGACGACCACGTGCCGGTCGGCCGGGGCGGTGTCGTTGGTGGGGTCGTAGCCCTGCCAGCCGCCGTCCCACCACTCGACCCAGGCGTGTGACTCGCCGCCGACGGTCATCCCGATCTCGGGGTCCTTGCCCGGGTGCAGATAGCCCGACACATACCGGGCTGGGATCCCGAGCTGGCGCAGTCCGCCGATGACCAGGTGGGCCATGTCCTGGCAGACACCGGCGCGGGCCTTCCAGGAGTCGGCGGCCCGGGCGTGCACGTCGGTCGATCCGGCCACGTAGTCGACCTCGTCGTGGATCAAAGAGCAGATCGCTCGCGCGGCGGCGGCTGGCTCGGGGCTCTCCGACCGGATCTGCGCGAAGCGGGCAGCGAGGTCGTCGGGCGCACGCACGCGGTCCCGGATCTGCAGGAGCTCGGTGAATCGATCGGTGATCCGATCCGACCCGAGCTCGTCCCAGCTCAGTCGTTCGGCGGGCCGCTCCCGACTCTCGGTATGCACGGTCGCTGTGGCCGAGACCGTCAACGACTCATGCGGGTCGAGCACTTCGAACGCGGTGACCTGGGAGCCCCAGTAGTCCCGGTAGGTCCAGGTCCACGGCGCCGGATGGACGTCCAGTCGAGAGTGCGCGACGATCTGACCCGGTCCGGTCTGCGGGGTCAGGCGGGCTTCGTTGTACGACGCGGTAGCGCCGCCCTCGTAGGTGAACCCTGTCGTGTGCACGATCTTGAGCTGCATCCTCACCACCGTCCCGGGTTCCAGATGGTCGCCACCGAGCCGGCGAAGTAGCGGCGGGTGACGGCGTCGGTCGCCTGGGCGCAGGTGCGCTGCAGGCGTTCCATCTCGTGCGGCAGGTCGGTCAGGACATCGGCCAGGGCGCGGTACTCCAGCTCGGCACGGCTGCGACCCAGGAGCCGTTGGGCCTCGTTCTGGAAGCCTGCCCGCTGGCCGGAGGACTCCAGGTTCTCCAGGCAGAGCTCGGCGCGGCTCAGTGCGAACACGACCGAGCGCGGGAACAGCCGGTCGAGCACCAGGAACTCCGCGGCTTCGCGGTCGGTCTCCAGACCCTTGTAGGTGCGCAGGAAGGACTCATATCCTCCGCACGCCCGCAACGAGGTCGTCCATGCCGACGACGTCGACAACGACGCCGCCGCCACCAGCCGGGCGGTCATGTCAGCGCGCTCGATCGAGCGGCCGAGCATCAGGAACTGCCAACCGTCGTCGCGCGGCATGGTCGCGTCCGCGGTGCCGTTGATCAGGGCCGCCCGGTCGCGGATCCAGCCCATCGCGAGCGGCGGCTGCATCTCCTCGAACCGCCCGCTGGGGATCACCCGCCAGGTGGTGTTCACCGCCTCCCACATGGAGGTCGACAGCGTCTCCCGTGCTCGGCGCGCGACCTCACGGGCGTTGCGCAGCGTCGCGTGGATGGAGGCGGGGGAGTCCGGGTCGTAGGCGAGCCGCTGCAGCAGCTCGTGCGTGCCGACCGGCTCGTCGGCGATCACCGGCACGCCCATGATCGCCAGGACGCTCTCGCAGGTGGCCTGCACGTCGACGGTCGGGTCGTCGACGAGGAGCTGGGTCTGGACGTCGAGGATGCGGGCGGTGTCCTCGGCGCGCTCGACGTAGCGCCCGATCCAGAAGAGCGACTCGGCGATCCGGCTCAGCACGTCGGCTCCTGTTGCTGTTGCTGTTGCTGCTCGGCCTGGGCCTTGCGGCTGTCACCGACCGGCCCGCCGTCCATCGGGGTGATGGCAGGCGGGCCTACGGTGGGCGTGGTGTCGCGGACCACCTGGGTGACCGCACCCTCCTCGGCGAGCACCCAGGTGTCCTTGGAGCCACCGCCACGCGAGGAGTTCACGATCAGCTCGCCCTCGCCCAGTGCGACCCGTGTCAGTCCGCCGGGCAGCACCCAGACCTTCTGGCCGTCGTTGACCGCGAACGGGCGCAGGTCCACGTGCCTGGGCTGCATCCGCCCGCCGATGTAGGTCGGCACCGTGGAGAGCTGGACCACGGGCTGGGCGATCCACGCCCGGGGTTCGGCGAGGACCTGGGTGCGCAGCTCGTCGAGCTCGGCCGGGCTGGCGGCCGGGCCGATCACGATGCCCTTGCCGCCGCTCCCATCCACCGGCTTGACCACCAGCTCGTCCAGGCGGTCGAGCACCTCCTCGCGGTGCTTCGGCTCGCCGAGACGCCAGGTGTCGACGTTGGCGAGGACGGGCTGCTCGCTCAGGTAGTAGCGGATCAGGTCAGGCAGGTAGGTGTAGACGAGCTTGTCGTCGGCCACACCGTTGCCGATCGCGTTGGCGACGGTGACATTGCCCGCCCTGGCGGCGTTGACCAGGCCCGGGCAGCCCAGGAGCGAGTCGGCACGGAAGTGAACCGGGTCGAGGAACTCGTCGTCGACCCTGCGGTAGATCACGTGCACCTGTTGCAGCCCGTTCGTCGTCCGCATCAGCACCCGGCCACGGGTGCAGACCAGGTCACGGCCCTCGACGAGCTCGACGCCCATGGTCCGGGCCAGCAGCGCGTGCTCGAAGTAGGCGCCGTTGAAGGCGCCCGGGGTCAGCACCACCACGGTCGGATCGGCGACGCCGGCCGGGGCAGCGGCGCGGAGCGCGGCGAGCAGCTTCTGCGGGTAGCCGCCGACCGGTCGGATCCGGTGCTGCCCGAAGGACTCCGGCAGCGTCGTCGATATCGCTCGGCGATTGGTGATCACGTAGGAGACGCCGGACGGGATCCGCACATTGTCCTCGAGCACGCGGAACTCGCCGGCATCGTCACGGACGAGGTCGATGCCGGAGACGTGCACGCGCACACCGTTCGCCGGCTCGATGCCGAACGTCTCACGGGCGTAGTGGCTCGACGTGGTGATCACGCTGCGAGGGATGACTCCGTCACGGAAGACGTCGCCGGGGCCGTAGACGTCAGCCAGGAACAGCTCGAGCGCTTTGACCCGTTGCTGCACACCGGCGTCGACGTGTGCCCACTCGTGTGCCTCGATCAGCCGGGGGACGATGTCGATCGGGAAGGCACGCTCCTCGCCGCCGATGTCGAACGTGACGCCCTGGTCTAGGTAGCTGGACTGCAGAGCCTCCACCCGGGCCGACAGGTCCCGGTCGGTCATCGCACCGAAGGTGTCCGAGAGATGCGCGTACGCCGAGCGCGTGCCGGAGCTGGCGAACATCTCGTCGAAGGCGGGTCCGCGCGGTGCGTACCCGTCGAACGGGTGGTGCTGAGTCACGCCCCGAAACCTAGGTCGGGAGGGTTTCGCAGGTGTTTCAGCCTCGCGACGTTCCGCGTCCAGCGCGTGACCCGAAGTTAACTCCATTTGGTAATACCTCGAAACACGGCGTCCCTAGGTTCACCTCACCGAACGGCACAACGACGTGTCACCTTGCACGGCAGAACCGAGAGGCATCCCCAGTGTTGACATCAAGCACTCGGCTGGTCGCGGGTATCGCGGCAGTCCTGGTCGCAGCCACGACCCTCACCGCCTGTGGCGGTTCCAAGGCCGGAGACGAGGCCGCGAAGCCCTCCGGCAAGTCCTGCGTGGACACGTCGGGCGACACGGTCAAGCTCGGCTTCATCAACTCGCTGACGGGGGCGATGGCGATCTCGGAGAAGACGGTCTCGGCGGTGCTGCACATGGCCGCCGACGAGATCAACGCATCCGGCGGCATCCTGGGCAAGAAGATCGAACCGGTTCAGGAGGACGGCGCGACCGATTGGCCGACCTTCGCTGAGAAGACCGAGAAGCTGCTGACCGATGACTGCGTGGCCGCGGTCTTCGGCGGCTGGACCTCGTCCTCGCGCAAGGCCATGAAGCCGGTCGTCGAGAAGGACAACGGGCTGCTCTTCTACCCGGTGCAGTACGAGGGCCTGGAGTCGTCGAAGAACATCTACTACACCGGCGCGACCACCAACCAGCAGATCCTGCCGGCCATGGAGTTCCTGAAGTCCAAGGGTGTGAAGACACTCTTCCTCGCCGGCTCGGACTACGTCTTCCCGCGCACGGCGAACGCGATCATCAAGCTCTACGCCAAGCAGCTCGGCATCAAGATCGTCGGGGAGGAGTACGTTCCGCTCGACAAGGACGACTGGACCACTCAGGTCGCGAAGATCGTCCAGGCCAAGCCCGACTTCATCTTCAACACCATCAACGGGTCGTCCAACGTCGGCTTCATCAAGGCCTACACCGACGCCGGCCTGAAGGCGGCGACAACGCCGATCATCTCGGTGTCCATCGCCGAGGAGGAGGCGCCGAACATGGGCGCATCCGTTGCCGGGCAGTACGCGGCCTGGAACTACTTCGAGTCGGTCAAGAGCCCGGCGAACGAGAAGTTCATCAAGGACTGGGTGGCCTACGACGGACCGAGCGACGTGACGTCCGACCCGATGGAGGCGGCCTACGACTCGCTGTACCTCTACAAGGCGATGGTCGAGAAGGCAGGCTCCTTCGACGTCGACAAGATCAACGCGGTCTCGGACGGGGTCTCGTTCGACGCCCCCGAAGGCACCGTCGTGGTCAACGGCAAGAACCATCACATCAGCAAGCCCGGCCTGATCGGTCAGATCAACAAGGACAACCAGTTCGACATCGTCTGGCATTCCGACGGCCCGATCCAGCCGGACCCCTACCTCGAGGGGTACTCCTGGTTCCCCGCTGCGACCCGCGAGGCGCTGGTCAAGGCAGCCGGCTGACCACGCTCGAGCCACGAGGGGTCCCGCGCCCACCCCGCGCGGGACCCTCACCACCCGCCCTCCCACTCCTGCCGAGAGGTCCTGCATGGACACCTTGATCGCGCCGCTGCTCAACGGCACCGCCGACGGCGCGCTGCTGCTCATCGCAGCGCTCGGGCTCGCCCTCACCTTCGGACAGATGGGCGTCATCAACATGGCCCACGGCGAGTTCCTGCTGGCCGGTGCCGTCTGCGCGTACTGGACGCAACAGGTGGTGGCCGACACCAATGTCTCGATCCTGGTCGCACTACCGGTCGCCTTCGTCTTCGCCGGCGCCCTCGGTCTGATCCTGGAGCTCACCCTCATCCGATGGATGTACGACAGGCCGCTCGACACCCTGCTGGCGACCGTCGGTGTCAGCCTCGCCCTCCAGCAGGTGTTCCTCCAGCTCTACCCCAGCGGGGTGCCGGTCGAGAAGCCGAGCCTGCTGGACGGCCAGCTCCACGTCCTGGGCTATGCCTGGCCGCTGCGGCAGGTGTTCACCATCGTGCTGGCGGTGAGCTGCCTGGCCGGGCTGGGAGCGCTCCTGAAGTACACCTCGTTCGGCCGGAGCATCCGTGCCACCGTGCAGAACCGCGCCCTGGCCGAGACGCTCGGTGTCTCGACCCGCTCCGTGGACCGCATCACCTTCTTCGTGGGCTCCGGCCTGGCAGGGATGGGCGGTGTCGCTGCGTCGCTGATCGGGGGCACCAACTCCCAGCTGGGCACCCGGTACATCATCTTGGCCTTCCTGGTCGTCGTCGCCGGCGGACTGGGCCAACTGCGAGGAGTTGTCATCGCAGCATGGCCGGTCGGCGTCGTCACGGCGTACCTGGCGGACTGGACGACCGGCAGCCTCGCCCAGGTCATCACGTTCGCCCTCGTCGTGATCTTCCTGCAGGTCAAGCCGCAGGGTCTGTTCACCGTTCGAACGCGAGGTCTGGCATGAGCGCCGCCGAGGTCGAGGAGGCCGCGCCGACGAAGGCCGCCCCGAAGCCGGCGCGCAGGGCCCTGCCGCGCTCTGTCGCCGGCTTCCTCCGCTCCTGGGGGTCTCTGCTCGGCATCGGCGTGTTCGCCGTGCTGCTGCTGCTCGTCGCGCCGGCGGTGCTGTCCGACTTCCGGCTCAACAACCTCGGCAAGTACTGCTGCTGGGCCATCGTGGCCGTCGGGATCGGCCTGGCCTGGGGTCGCGGCGGAATGCTGGTCATGGGTCAAGGCGTCTTCTTCGCCCTCGGTGCCTACGCGATGGCGATGCATCTCACCCTGGAGTCGGCGGGACCCGGCTCGATCCCGGTCTTCATGATCCTCTACGACCCGCTCGCGCCCCTGCCGGGCTTCTGGGTGCCGTTCCGCAGCGGAGCCTTCACGATCGGGTCGATCGTCGTGGGGCCCGTGGTCGTCGCGGGCATCCTCGGCTACGCGATCTTCAAGCGACGGGTGAAGGGCGCCTACTTCGCGATCCTGTCCCAGGCGCTCGCCGTCGCCCTGGCCTACCTCATCGGCGGCACCATCAAGCTGACCGGTGGCGACACGGGTCTGAGCGACTTCAAGTACTTCTTCGGCTACGACCTCACCGACCCGGTCAACAAGCGGATGATCTTCAGCATCGTCGCGGGGCTGCTCGTCCTGTGCCTTCTCGTCGTCTGGCAGCTCTACCGCAGCCGCTACGGCGAGCTCCTGGTGGCGACCCGGGACGCCGAGGAGCGGGTTCGATTCCTGGGCTACGACCCCGCCAACGTCAAGCTCGCGGCGTACGTTGTCGCCGCCCTGATGGCGAGCATCGGCGGCGCCTTGTTCGTGCCGATCGCCGGCATCATCTCGCCGAAGGAGATCGGAGCCGCGGCGTCGATCTTCATGATCGCCGGGGTCGCCTTCGGCGGCCGCGGGTCGCTGTTCGGACCCGCCCTCGGGGCACTGCTGCTGGGCTACGGCAGGTCGACGCTCTCCGAGCGCATGGAGGACGGGTGGATCTACATCCTGGCGCTGATGTTCATCGTCGTCACGCTGCTGCTGCCCGACGGCGTCGCGTCTCTTCCCACAAGGGTCGCGCGTGTGGCGACCACCAAGCGAGCCCCCGGCAAGGGGGTGGCGTCATGACCGGTCAGGACTACCTCGAGGTCCAAGGGCTCACCGTCGACTTCGACGGCTTCAAGGCCAATGACAACGTGGACGTGACCTTCCTCCAAGGGCGCATCCACTTCCTCATCGGGCCCAACGGTGCCGGCAAGACCACCCTGGTGGACGCCCTGACCGGCCTGGTCAAGGGGACCGGCTACGCGCGCTACGGGAACAAGGACCTGCTCTCGCTCAAGTCCCACCAGATCTCCCGAGCCGGCGTCGGTCGGACCTTCCAGACGGCCACCGTGTTCGAGGAGCTCACCGTGCTGCAGAACCTCGACATCGCCGGAGGGGTGCACCGCCGGTCCTGGAGCATGCTGCGGGCGCGACGCGGTGTCCCCGAGTACGTCCAGGAGGCGATGGAGACCGTCGGGCTGGCGCACCTCGCGGACCGGCCCGCCGGCATCCTCGCGCACGGTCAGAAGCAGTGGCTCGAGATCGGCATGCTCCTGGTCCAGGACGCCAAGGTCATGTTCCTCGACGAGACCGTCGCCGGGATGAGCCACGACGAGCGCGAGGAGACCGGCTCGCTGTTGCGCCGGATCGCACCGACACGCACGATCATCGTGATCGAGCACGACATGGACTTCGTGCGCAACTACGCCGACATCGTCACCGTGCTGCACGCCGGCAAGGTGCTGGCCGAAGGATCCGTCGCGGAGATCCAGCGCAACGCACAGGTCCAGGAGGTCTACCTCGGCCGCCGTCCGGAAGGGGCAACGCATGAGTGAGTCGATGCTCGAGCTGGTGAACGTCACCGCCGGATACGGGCGCAGCATGGTCCTGCACGACGTGAGTCTCACCGTGCCGGCCGGCCGTGGCGCCGCCCTGATGGGACACAACGGGGCCGGCAAGACGACGCTGCTGCGCGTCGCGGTCGGGCTGATTCCCGTGCGTAGCGGGAAGGTGCTGCTCGACGGCGAGGACGTGACCAAGGTGCCGACCAACCGCCGGATCCGCGGCGGGATCGGCTACGTGCCGCAGGGCCAGCTCTGCTTCCCGCAGATGACCACGATGGAGAACCTCCAGCTGGTCTCCACGGCCAGATCGGAGATCGACGAGATGCTCGACATCTTCCCGGCCCTGCGTGAGCTGCTCGCGCGACGGGCAGGGCTGCTCTCGGGCGGTCAGCGCCAGCAGCTCGCCATCGCCCGGACGCTGCTGACGAAGCCACGGATGCTGATCCTCGACGAGCCGACCGAAGGCATCCAGCCCAATGTCGTCGCTGAGATCGAACGCATCATCACCGAGCTGACCCAGCGCGGCGACCTGTCGGTGCTGCTGGTCGAGCAGCACGTCGGGTTCGCGCTTCGCACCACGGACCGCTACTACCTGCTCGAATCGGGCCGGGTCACCGCCAGCGGCGACGGCGGCGCCAGCGCCGTCGACACTGTCTGCGACGCGATGGCCGTCTGAGAGGGACGACGTGCATCTCTCTCCTGCCGACACCGAGAAGCTGCTGCTCGCCGTGGCCGGCATGGTCGCGCGGGACCGACTCGCCCGCGGGGTGAGACTGAACCATCCCGAAGCAGTCGCCCTGCTCAGCACCTGGGTGATCGAGCGCGCTCGCGACGGGGTGGCCGTGGCGGAGCTGATGGACCTGGGCCGCGAGGTGCTCAGCCGCGACCAGGTCATGCCCGACGTCGCCGCGATGCTGACCGAGGTCCAGGTCGAGGCCACCTTCCCCGACGGCCGCAAGCTCGTCACCATCCACCAGCCCATCGCCTGAGGAGACTCCCGTGGCTCATCTTCCGACCGGACCCGGCGAAGTCCGGTGCGCGCCCGGCACCGTCGTCCTCAACGCAGACCGGGGCCCGGAGGAGCGGATCACCCTGGTGATCGTGAACACCGGCGACCGCCCGGTCCAGATCGGCTCCCACATCCACCTCCCGGACGTGAACGAGGCGCTGTCCTTCGACCGAGCCGCAGCGCACGGGTTCCGACTCGACATCCCTTCCGGCACGAGCCGCCGCTTCGAGCCGGGCGCGTCCCGCGAGGTCGGCGCCGTCGCGTTGCGCGGAGCGCGTCTGGTCCCGGGGATCCGGGTGCGCCATGGTTGAGATCAGCAGGGCTGAGTACGCCGCGCTCTATGGACCGACCACCGGTGACGAGGTGCGCCTCGGCGACACCGACTTGTGGATCCAGGTGGAGCAGGACCTGACCTTCGGCGGCGAGGAGGCCGTCTTCGGCGGCGGGAAGTCGATCCGCGAGTCGATGGCGCAGTCGGGCGTCACCCGGGCTGACGGAGCCCTCGACACGGTCATCACCAACGCGCTGGTGCTCGACCATTGGGGCATCGTGAAGGCCGATGTCGGCCTGCGTGACGGCCGGATCGTCGCACTCGGTCGTGCCGGGAACCCGGACATCGCCGATGGGGTCCACCCTGATCTCGTCATCGGTCCGTCGACCGACGTGATCTCGGGGGAGGGCAAGATCCTCACCGCCGGCGGCATCGACGTGCACGTCCACTTCCTGTCGCGATCCCAAGTCCACGAGGCCCTCGCGACAGGGCTGACCACTCTGGGCGGCGGTGGAACCGGGCCGTCCGAGGGTTCCAAGGCGACGACCGTGACGCCTGGTGCCTGGCACCTGCGCACCATCCACCGCGCGCTGGACCCACTGCCCGTGAACATCCTGCTGATGGGCAAGGGCAACACCGTGTCCAGCGCCGGCCTCGCGGAGCAAGCGCTCGCCGGCGCCGCGGCCTACAAGGTCCACGAAGACTGGGGCTCGACACCGGCGGCCATCGACGCGGCCCTGAGGGCGGCCGACGAGTTCGGTCTCCAGGTCGCGCTGCACTCCGACAGCCTCAACGAGGCCGGCTATCTGGAGTCCACGTTGCGCGCCATCGGCGGCCGCTCGATCCACGCCTTCCACGCCGAGGGTGCTGGCGGCGGCCACGCGCCGGACATCGTCCGTGTCGCCGGTGAGCCGCACGTGATCCCCGGCTCGACCAATCCGACGCTGCCGCACACGGTCAACACCGTGGCCGAGCACCTCGACATGCTGATGGTCTGCCACCACCTCAATCCCCGAGTCCCCGAGGATCTCGCGTTCGCCGAGTCCCGCATCCGCGCGACGACGATCGCCGCCGAGGACGTGCTCCACGATCTCGGCGCGATGTCGATCACCTCCTCCGACGCCCAGGCGATGGGCCGGATCGGCGAGGTGATCACCCGCACCTGGCAGGTCGCGCACGTGATGAAGGCCCAGAGAGGTCCGCTCGGAACCGGCCCGGCTGACAACGAGCGTGCCCGTCGGTACGTCGCGAAGTACACGATCAACCCGGCGATCGCACATGGGATCGACCACGAGGTCGGCTCCGTCGAGCCCGGCAAGCTCGCCGACCTGGTGTTGTGGGACCCGCGGTTCTTCGCGGTCCGACCCTCGGTGGTGATCAAGGGTGGTGCCCTCGTCTTCGCCGCACTCGGCGACCCGAACGCGTCCATCCCGACTCCGCAGCCGGTGCTGATGCGCCCGACCTTGATCGAGGACGGCTCTGACCACGCGGTGACCTTCGTCGCGCCCGCGGCGCTCGAGGACGGCCTGGCCGACCGACTGGGGCTGCACCGGCGCCTGGTCGGACTGAAGCCGACCCGGGACATCGGCAAGGCCGACATGGTCAACAACACAGCGCTGCCGGTGATCAAGGTCGACCCGGAGACCTTCGCGATCGAGGTCGACGGCGAACCGATCGAGCCGAACCCCGCCACCGAGCTTCCTCTGGCCCAGCTCTACTCGCTGTTCTGAGCTCCATGACTGCCGCCACCGCCGACCTGCTGATGATGCTGCTGGGCGATGCCCGGTTGCCCGTGGCCGGGCACACGCAGTCCGCGACCTTGGAGGGCGGCACGCAGGCTGGTCTCACCGCTGCCGAGGTGCCGCTCTACATCGCGGGGCGCTTGAGAACCACGGTCCGGGTCGAGGCCGGCACCGCGGTGGTCGCGAGGCACCACCTGGCGCATGGCCTGCCGTTGGAGCCTGTGCTCAGCGCCTGGGCGGCGAGGGTGCCGAGCGCGGCGTTGCGGAAGGCCTCCCGGACCCAAGCCCGCGCGGTGCTCCGGCTCAGCGGCCGGTTGTGGCCGGACTCCGAGCCTGTCGCCCAAGCGCGCGCCCTGTCCGACGTACCCCGACTGGTTGCCGTGGCCGCCGCCGCTGTCGCGGTCGGCCTCGACGCGCCCGCGCTGGCCCGGTTGATCGGGTACGACGACGTGCAGACCGTCGCGTCGGCCGCGCTCAAGCTGCTGCCCCTCGACCCGGCCGACGTCACCGGCTGGGTGCACGATGCCTTGCCGCTCGTGGCCGGCATCGCCGAGGACGTCGCCCACCTGACCGACCCCGGCCAGATCCCCGCGAGCGCCGCTCCCCAGACCGAGCTGTGGGCCGAGGCCCACGCACACAGCACCAGGAGGTTGTTCAGTGCCTGATCTCACCACTCCCGCTTCGCGCGGGCTTCGGCTCGGGGTGTGCGGACCCGTCGGCACCGGCAAGAGCTCGCTGATCGCGCTGCTCTGCCGCGAGCTCGCCGACCGGCTCTCCCTGGCCGTGATCACCAACGACATCTACACCGATGAGGATGCTCGATTCCTTCGTGCCGCGGGCGTGATCGAGCCCGCACGGATCCGCGCGGTGGAGACCGGCGCCTGCCCGCACACGGCGATTCGCGACGACATCACGGCCAACCTGATGACGACCGAGGAGCTCGAGGCCGAGTTCGGACCTGACCTGGTGCTGATCGAGTCCGGGGGGGACAACCTCACCGCGACGTTCTCGCCTGCACTGGTCGATGTGCAGATCTTCCTGATCGATGTCGCGGGTGGAGGAGACGTGGCGCGGAAGGGAGGACCCGGCATCGAGCGCGCCGACCTGCTGATCGTGAACAAGACCGACCTCGCGCCCTACGTGGGCGTCGATCGCGACCGGATGGTCGCGGACGCCGAGGCCGCCCGAGACGGGCGCCCGGTGCTCGCGCTGTCGCGGGACGATCGGGACTCGGTCGACGCTCTTCGCACCTGGGTGCTCGACCAGCTCGAGGTCCATCGAGCCGGACGGCTGGTGCCGCAGGATCCCGGTCCGATGGCGCCCCACTCACATGGCGACGCGTTCCATGCACACGACCACCACGGGGACCATGACCACTCTGCTGCCTGAGGGCACCACGGCCCGCCGCACCCGGCTCACGGTGGAGGCCGCGGCGGGCCGTCCGCGGGTTCGCTCGGAGACGAGCGGCGACCCGCGGAGACCGTGTCTGAGGCCGGTGATCATCGCCAGCGGCGACGGGTACGCACGGGTCTGCCTGATGCCCGACGGCGCGCTGCTCCTCGCCGGCGACGCGATCCGGCTCGAGATCACCCTCGGCCCCGACGTCCACCTCGAGCTCGTCGAGCCGGCCGGCACCGTCGCCTACGACATGCGTGGTGGGCAGGCGGCTTGGGATGTCGCGCTTGACGTGGGAGAGCGATCGACTCTCGTCTGGGCGGGGGAGCCGTTCGTCGTCGCGGCCGGAGCACAAGTGTCGCGACGCACAGATGTGCGGCTCGGGGTGGGCGCTCGCCTGGCGGTCCGGGAGACGCTCGTCCTCGGCCGGCACCAGGAACGGCCCGGCTTGCTGTCGCAGACCTGGGCCGTCCGGGACGCCGACGGCGTGGACCTCCTGGTGGAGGAGATGGTGCTGGACGAGACCGCGCACCGGCCCGGCATCCTCGGTGGGAACCGCGTGCTCGGCTCCGTGGTGGCCCTGGGCTTCGACCTGCCCGAGGATGTCTGTCCGCAGGGGCGGCTCGACCTGGAGCGCGGAGGCACCCTGTGGAGGTGCCTGGCCGGTGACGCACACCGGGGAGTGCCGAACGACGCGTGGAGCGCGGTGCGTGAGGCGTGCTGATGCCCGCTGGTCAGCTCGTCCGGGCGATCCTCTCCTGGACGGCGAACCCCAGACCGTCCGCGGCAGCGAGATACACGTCTTGGTTCACCAGGTTGCCGTCGAGCCGCATGAGCCCGCGCGGACTCTCGTAGAGGTGGCCGGTCCGCATCGCCTCGGCCGAGTCGACATCGATGCGGCCGCAGACCTTCCCGAGCCGGGCGAGGAAGTGGATGGCCTCGTAGCAGGACTCGCCGACAGCGTTCAGCGCCGGAGCGAACTCCCCGAACCGCGCGTAGTAGGTGCGTTCGAGCTCGCTGCCTTCGACCGTCCCCATGCCGTCGAAGTACGCGGCGGCGGCGAAGAGCCCCTCGTTGGCCCCCGCACCGGCACCGAGCAGCGTGTTCTCCTCGACGGCCGGGCTCAGCCGCGGCAGGGCCGCGCTCAGGTCGGCACGCGCGAACTGGCGGTTGAAGTGCACCGCGTCCTGGCCCATCAGCAGCATGATCACGCCGTCGATGCCGGGACGGCGCAGGTCTGCGAGCACCTTTCCGAAGTCCGTGGTGCCCAGCGGGACGAAGGTCTCGCTCACGATCGAGGAAGGGCCATCGGCCAGCGCCTGGCGTGCCGCAGCGGCGGTCACCCGCGGGAACACGTAGTCGTTCCCGACCACCGCCCAGCGACCGACCCCGAGGTGCTCGCGCATCCAGCGGGCGGCCGGGAGCAGCTGGTTGACCGGGCGCTCGCCCAGCAGGAACAGGCCGGGGGTGTCGTCGCGACCCTCGTGCATCGCGGCGTACACGTAGACGACGCGGCCCCCGACCCTGGCAGTGATGGCCTGCCGCACCGCGGAGATGTGCCACCCTGCAACAGCCTCGACCCGTCCGGCGTCGACCAGACTGGCCACCTCTGCCGCCACCGCTGCGGGGTCCTGACCGCCGTCCACGTGCACGAGCTCGACGAGCCGCCCAGCGATGCCGTCGCGCGCGTTGAGCTGCTCGACGGCGAGCTCGGCGCAGGCCAGGCAGGAGGGACCGTAGATGCCGGTCGGGCCCTGCTGGGGGACCACGAGTGCGACCCGGAGTGTGTCTGGGTGCACGTCGCCTCCGAAGATGCTCAAGACCCGCGGGGGAGGCGAGAGTCTGGCGGTGAAGCTCTTGCGGTCGCCCCTAGGATAGGTCCACCGAGCGGCACGCTGGCCGGCGGTCTCAGCAGCCAGGGGGTCTCGTGGCCAAAGCGTCCGTAGCGGCTTCCCCGCACGTGGGCAGCCTGGTGGTCCTGCTCCGGTCTTGCGAGAGCAAGGTCCGGCAGCGTCTTCAGCCCCTGCTCGAGGCCGCCGACCTCTCCGCCGAGCACTGGCGGATCATGGCCCTCCTCCACGAGCAGCCAGGCCTGGGTGCCGGTGCCATCGCCAAGGGCGCGGTGCTCCCCAGCGCATCGGTCACCCGGCACGTCGACAAGCTCGTCGAGCGCGGCATGGTCGTGCGGCGCATCGATGCGGCCGACAAGCGTCGGGTCGTGCTGGCGCTCTCCCCGCGCGGGAAGGAGATCGCCGACCGTCTCCTCGCGGAGGAGCGCGCGGTCGAGGACGCCATCGCAGCCGGTCTCGGCGTCGAGCGCTTCAAGGCACTCGCGCGCGATCTCAGCATGCTGCCCCTCGTCCTGGAGTAGTGGGCTGAAGCGTTCGTCAACTGGCGTGGGGACGGTGTCGGTGCGCTCCCGTCAGCTCGGGATGTCGTCGGGGATGGCCGGTGATGCTGTCCGAGCGCCACGCTGAGCCCCGGTGAGTAGCCGACGGGCCGATGATGTCCGACCAGTGCTCGGCGCAGGGGACCCGACCCCTGTCGCACAGGCCGCCCTCAACTCTCAGCCGGTGTGATGTGGGGCGGATGAGCCCGCGATTTGGTGGGGGACCTTGAGCGCCTGCTGGGCTAGCGTGGCGGGTGTATGGGAATGCCTACGTCCACGCGTCGGACCGGCGACCTGCCGGCCGATGTGACCAGCTTCGTCGGCCGGAGGCGGGAGACCGCTGAGGTCAGGCGACTGCTGGGGCATGCCCGGTTGGTGACCCTGACCGGCCTCGGCGGCGTCGGCAAGACGAGGCTGGCGCTCCGGGTCGTGCGTGAGTCCAGCCGTGCCTTCGCCGATGGGGTGTGGTTCGTCGAGCTGGCGCCGGTCGACGACCCGGATCTGGTGCCGGCGGCCGTGGCGACCGCCCTCGGCGTGCCGGAGCAGTCCGGTGGCGATCGCCTGGCCTCCGTGCTGGACTTCATGAGCACCCGGTCAGGTCTGATCGCGTTGGACAACTGCGAACAGGTCATCGGTGGGTGCGCCAGTCTCGCCCGCGAGCTGCTGCGCTCATGTCCCGGGGTCAAGATCCTGGCGACCAGCCGACAGCCGCTGAACGTCGCCGGCGAGCACCTGTTCCCAGTGCCGCCCCTGTCCGTCCCCATGAGTCAGGAGGCGGCGCGGTCGGGTGCACGGAGAACGGACGCCGGCGACGTCGGCGCGGTGGCGGACGCCGTCGAGCTTTTCGTGGCCCGCGCCGAGGCGGTGGTGCCCGGGTTCCGGGTCACCGACGCCAACCGGCGCTCGGTCCTGGAGACCTGCCGGCGGCTCGAGGGGATTCCGCTCGCCATCGAGCTGGCGGCCGCGCGGTTGCGGGTGCTGTCCATCGACCAGATCGCGGAGCAGCTGGCGGACCGCTACCGACTGCTGTCCAGCGGACCAACCGGAGCCGAGCCCCGCCAGCAGACCCTGCGGAACCTCATCGACTGGAGCTTCGCCCTGTGCACGCCTGGGGAACAGCAGCTGTGGCAGCGCTTGACGATCTTTGCTCCGGAGTTCGATCTGTCCGCCGTCGAGGATGTCTGTTGGGATCCTGCGCCGGGAGGTGGGGTGGCGTTGGAGCTGTTGGCGGCCCTTGTGGACAAGTCGATCGTCATGGTCGACGCCGAGGCCAGTGCTGCGACGGCTCGCTACCGGATGCTGGACACGATCCGAGAGTACGGACGGGAGAAGCTGGACTCGTCGGGGGAGGCGCCGTGGCTGGCTCGACGCCACCTTGGCCGCTACGCGCGGATGGTGCTCGAGCACGAGGATCTGCGCTTCGACAGGCTGCCGAGCAACTGGCTCGCGCTGCTCCGTGATGAGCAGTCCAACCTGCGAGCGAGCCTCGAGAACGCGCTGGGCATGCTCGCACCCGATGCTGCCGACGTCGCCCTGCGCATGGCAGGCACCCTGTGGCTGCACTGGATCGGGATGGGCGCCTACGCCGAGGCGCGCTACTGGCTCGACCGCGCCCTGAGCCTGCCGATCGCTTCGAAGGCGGCACGTGCTCGGGCGTTGTGGGTCGACGCCTACTTCGCGCTGATGCAAGGCGATCTGGCGGCTGCCGACACGCTCCGCAAGCTCGGCCGAAGGGAAGCCGAGGAGGCGCATGACCATGTCTCCTTGAGGTTCGTGACCCAGGTCGACGGGATGGCGGCACTGTTCCGTGGCGATGCCGCGACCGCCGCCGCCGACCTCGGGGATGCGTTGGCCGGGCATCGGGCGGACGGGCACATGGTGGGAGTCGCCGACACGATGTTCTTCCTCATCTTCGCGACGTCGATGCTCGGCGATCACGATCATGCGGCGAAGCTGGGCGGTGAGTATCTGAGAATGTGGGTCGACAGGGACGACCCCTGGCAGCAGGCGTGGGCCCAGTGGTCGCTCGGCATGGTCGCCTGGCGGCGGGGCGACCGGTCCGAGGCCGACCAGACAATGCGCAGCGTCCTACGCATCATGCGTGAGTACGACGACCGGACCGGCATCACGCTCTGCCTGGAGGTGATCGCCTGGGCTCGAGCAGCCGACGGACGCGATGAGAGCGCCGCGCGACTGGTCGGTGCGGTCGAGCAGCTGTGGGAGTGGCTACGCGCGCCGCCGTGGTTCGACATGGCGACCCACCACGAGAAGTGTGTCGCGGCCCTCCGCCAGAAGCTCGGTGCCGAGGCGTTCGAGTCCGCCCGCGCGCAGGGCCGCCGATTGGAGATGGGTCGCGTGGTCGACGACGCGCTCGGAGACGGAGGTTCTGTCGAGAGCATCGCAGCGCGGCGAGTACAAGACACACCTGCGGGCCTGACGCGCCGCGAGACGGAGATCGCGGCGCTGATCGGCGAGGGGATGAGCAACCGGGAGATCGCCGAGAGGCTGACGATCTCCGTGCGAACGGCGGAGACCCATGTCGACCACATCCTCGCCAAGCTCGGCTTCACCTCCCGAACGCAGGTCGCGGCCTGGCTCGCATCGACTCGCTCGACGGACTCGAGTCGGACGTAGCCCGTATCGCGTGTGCGGCGAGGCCGCCTCATGCCGTCGTGCGCTAGATCGTCGGCGCAACGCCCTCAACCGATCAGAGTGCAGCGAGCAGTCGATCAGCTTGGTCACGCAGCGCCGCGGCTGCGGCGCGGTGGCCCTGAACAGATGGCGGACAAGGCAGCCAGTACGGCTGGGTCACCGCTTCGTTCGCTGCGCACTCGTCCTCCCGGCTCGACATCGTTCACCTCGATGAATTGGGGGAACCTCTCAGTCGAACTGACCGAGGCCGAGCTGGAGAGGCGCCGGGAGACCGTCGTCTTGGACATGCCCTCCCCGGTCAGGGTCTACGCGGCGCCTTAGGTGGATCACGTCCTGCAGGCCGACCAAGGGTGTGGCCTTGAGCGCGCATCGACGCTTGGCTTGAGCATGCGGGATGTGACCGGGGACTGCAGTGGGGGCACGACCACCCCAGCAGACTTGTGAGCCCGGCTCTGCGATCCGCCGTGTAGTAGGTTCGCTGTCGTGACCGAGGGAACCGGCGGCGACGAGCCGGTGGTCGACGACCCGGGACCTGCCGCGGGCGCGTGGGTTGAGGTCCTGCGCGAGCTCGCGGTGATGGACCGCGCGGTGTACCGAGCAGTCGCGGACACGCCCAGCCCGACCCTCGACCGGGTCTTCCGCCGAATTTCGACGGCGGCCGATCGCTCGCGGCTCTGGTTCTGCATCGCCGCCGGCCTGGCCAGGCTCGGTGGCAGCAGGGGCCGGCGAGCCGCACTCGACGGGGTGGTGGCGATCGGGGCCACGTCGGCGACCGTCAACCTCGGCATCAAGCCCCTGGCACGGCGACGGCGCCCGGAACGCGAAGAGCACCGTGCCTCCGCCGGTCGCTACGTGCGGATGCCGACCTCCACCTCCTTCCCGTCCGGCCACGCCGCCTCGGCGTTCGCGTTCGCCTACGCCGTCGGTCGTGACCTGCCCCAGCTGGCGGTGCCGATCGGGTTGCTTGCGGGTGCCGTGGCTCACTCGCGCGTCCACACCGGTGTGCACTACCCGGGGGACGTGGTCATCGGGTCCATTCTCGGCGCCGGGACTGCCACCATGGTGACCGCGGCAGCTGACGCTGTGCGGGCGGCGGCAGCGGCGCGACGTACGCCGGGCAGCAGCTGACACGCACGGTCGGCCCGGTCATCCGGGGCGCCGTCTCGGTGGGCGCGGAACGGGCCCTGGGATCCCGGTCGGGGACACACCGGGGTGGCGGTGGGAGATCCGGACCCGGAGGGCCAGCGGCCGGATCTCGAACCGCAGCGGCGGATCGAGGTCGACGGCCTCCCCGTCGATCCCGGCATGGACGGTCTCCGATGCCCACACGTCCAAGGACGGCGTGCTCCAGGATCGCCCGACTTGACGCGGGCCGGGTTCCGGCGCGTCCAGCACGACGACGCCCAGTGTCCCGCCGGCCAGGGTCGGCCGGGTCCCAGCGGGCGGCCGCAGCAGCGAGTACGGGTTGTTCGAGACCAGCACGACCGCCGGCCGGTTGTGCTCGTGCTCCCGGTCGTCGACAAGTCGCAGCGCGGGAGCCTCCCCGTTCGGCGCCAGCACCGCCTCGGCGGTCTCCACCAGGACGCGGGCCTTGGCATCGCGATAGGTCGCACTCCGGACCGCTTCGCCGTAGATGCCGAGCGACACGTTGTTGAGGAAGAGTCGGCCGTTGACGAATGCGATGTCCACTCGGCGTTCGACACCGTGGCGGAACGCCTCGAGGGAGCCCAGCACGTCGCGTCGATCGATCCCGACGTCGAGCGCGAAGTGGTTGCGGGTCCCGGCCGGCACGCAGACGAAGGGCAGGTCGTGCTCGGCCGCGGCGGCGGCCACGACGGCCAGGGAGCCGTCTCCACCGGCCATCCCCAGCGCATCTGCCCCGTCACCCACCGCCCTCTGCACCAGGTGCCCGACGGTCTCGTCGGCAGTGAGCTCCAACACCTCGATCCCGAGGTCTCGGGCCCGCGCGACCAGGCCCAGCCTGGCTGCCACTCCCTGACCGGATCGTGGGTTGACCAGAAGCACCGGGCGCCGCGGTGGGTCCACCGGCCGCCAGCTCTCCCGTGGGTGCGCTCGTTCCGCCATCTCGGTGCCTCCGCCTCGTCCGTCGCCGCCCTCAGCTCCCACCCTCCTCCACAGCGCCACGGTGCAGGTCGGTCGTGGGGCCGATGGATCCGATGTGTCAGCTCTGCGGTGGTGTCAGCTCGTGCTCAAGCTCGATGACGTCATTGTCGGCCTTGGAACGCTGGATGGCGGCTTGGCGATTTGTGCCCGATACGACGAACGTCGACAGGAAGATCGCCTCGAGGGAGACGATCAGCGTGAGCGTCGCCGGTTCTCTGTGGGCGACTTCCGGCGGTCCCCGCTGGGGCCGCGCATCTGCCGTTCGACCTGGGCGAACTGGTGTCGCGGCGTTGCTCTGAGTGCTCGGCTGTTCGTGCTTGTCGCGGGCTGGACGTCGTGCTGGGGCGCGGTGCGAGTCCGTCCTTCAGGAGGGGATGGCTCCGCGGTCCTTGCTGATCAGCCAGTCTCCGTCGATCCGCTTCACCTGCAGCTGGCGGGTCTCGTCCTCCTTGCCGTGGCCGGTGGTGTAGGTGAGGTGCACGGTGACGACGTCGCCGGCCGTCGAGACGGCGTCCACCCTGACATCATCGATGGTGCGCCAGAACGCGACGTAGTTGTCATAGCCCCCGATCTGGCGCTGAACGTCCTTGCTCAGCTTCTCCCATGCGCTCCGTGTGTCACCCGGGAGTGCCGCGTAGTAGTCGGCCACGGTCCGCGCTCGGCTCCCGGTCGCTGCGGGTGACGAGCCGGTCGCAGAGGGTGGCGTGGATTGCGCGCCGGACCGCGCCGTCGGGGTCGTGGTGGAGACCGTAGACGGGGCTGGCCGGCTCGTGCGCTTGGACTTGCCGTTGCTCGGCGGTGTCGACGGCCCGGTGGTCCGTCCGCCGGTGCTGGGGTTGTTGCTCGCCGTCGGGCCGGGGTCGCCGCCGCCCTGGAGCAGGATGATCGCGCTCCCGGCGATCAGCAGCAGGATGAGCGCCCCGACGATCAGCGGCCAGCGTAAGCCTCGGCCGCGTGGGGGTGGGGGCGGCAGGGGGACCGCGTCCGGGCTGGGGGTCGAAGTCGGCACAGTGGCGTTGGCTGAGGCGTTGGCGAGGGTCCCGGGGGGCCGGTGCTTCTCGTGGAGCCGTCGCAGGGCATGGGCAGCATCAGCCATGGTCCAGCGAGCGACGGGATCGGGATCGAGCATCCGGCCGATCGCGTCGGTGAGGAACCCGGCATGCGCCGGGCGTGGGGGACGGGTCTCGGCGATCGCGGTGAGGATGGCGATCGGGTTGCTGCGCTCGGCGACCGGCAGCCTTCCCTCGACGGCGTTGTAGAGCGTGGCGCCGAGAGCCCACACGTCCGCGGCGGGCGAAGGCTCCGCACCACGCGCGAGCTCTGGTGAGAAGTAGAGCGGGGTGCCCATCAGGATGCCCGACCGGGTCAGCTGCTCCTCGCCCTCGGTGCGGGCGATCCCGAAGTCACTGATCTTGGCGTCGTCGCCTGCGATCAGGATGTTCCCGGGCTTGACGTCGCGGTGCACGGTGCCGCGCGCATGTGCGGCCGCCAAGCCGTCGGCCACCTGCGCACCGATGGCGGCAACCCGCTCGGGGTCGAGCCGGCCCTCCCGGGCGATCAGCTGCGAAAGCGTCTCGCCTGGGACGTATTCCATGACCAGCCAGATGTGGTCGTCGGCCTCGACTGCGTCGAAGACCGACACTACGTGGGGGTGGTTGAGGGCCGCGGAGGAGCGTGCCTCGCGCAGAGCGCGGGCAAGGTCGGGCGCCGACTCGCCGGGCAGGAGGCCGACTTGCTTGACGGCGACCTCTCGGCCGAGCACGGTGTCGCGGCACAGCCAGACCGTCCCCATGCCGCCACGGCCGACCGCGCGGAGCACGAGGTACCGTCCCGCGATCGTCTCGGGTCTCATCGACGTGCCTTTACCCGAACACGGCCGCAGGCATCCCCGGGATCAGGGGTCGCGGACGCAGATGAGGCCTCGGTCCGCTTCTCAATGGCACAAGCAATCGGGTGGCCGTACGACGCCGGCCCTGTGAGCCGACTGATTCAGCGTGAGCGGCTCATCGTGAGGTTGGGGTCTCTGGAGGACCGATCTCCATCGGACATCGGGCAGGCGATCGGAGTCAGACGGATGCAGGTCTCACGGCTGCTCTCAACGATCCGGCAAGGACCTCCGGATTCGCTCGTGCACGGTTTGAGGTAGCAATCGCTCCGCGCTGCCGCGGCTCCACTCCAGGAGCAGGACGGTGGCGTCGTCGTTGAGGATGGTGCCCTCGGCGCCCAATAGCGTGCGCTGGAGCCGTCGCAGTGTCTCGGGGGCGGTCTGCTTGGTGGCCGCTTCGCGTTCCAGGAACCCGACAAGCCCATCGAGCCCGAGGAATGTGCCGTCCGGGCGGCGTGCCTCGACGGCCCCATCGGTGTAGAGGACGAGCGCGTCGCCTGGCTCGAGATGCTCCTCGGCCACGTCGACCTGGCTGTCGTACATGGGGACTCCGAAGGGGGTGGCCGGTTCGGAGTCGAGGACCTTGACGACGCGACTGTTGCGGAGCAGCAGGGGTGGATGATGGCCGGCGTTGACCCATCGGAAGAGCCCGGTGCTGGGATCGAGTTGGCCGAGGAGGCCGGTGACGAAGCGGTTGTCGGGGAAGTTGTCCGCGATGGCCGCGTCGATCGCCTTGAACGTGCCCGGGAGGTCCAGGCCGGTCCGGCGGCTGTGCCGGTAGGCGGCGATCGCGAAGGTCGAGAGCCCTGCTGCGGGCAGGCCGTGCCCGACGCCATCGAGGATCGCGACATGGACCAGGTCCTCGTTGACCGCGTAGTCGAACGCGTCGCCGCCGTTCTCGTAGGCGGGCTCGAGCATCGCTGAGATGACCAGCCCGTCGGTGGCGAAGGTCAGTGGTGGAACGACTGACCACAGCAGCTCGGCGCCGAGGTCCATCGCGCGTGACCGCTGCACGAGCTCGAGGCTGTCGCCATAGACCATCTTCGCCACCAGGGCCATTGCAGTCGCGTGAGCGAAGCGCTCGAGCACGAGGACGACCTCGTCCGAGACCCGATCGTCGTCGGCGGGCACCTCGAGCTCGAGGACGCCGACACGTTCGGTGCCGTCCAGCACCGGGACGAACATCTTGATCCGACCGATTGTGCTGCCCGGCACTGACAAGATGGTCGAGCTTGCGAAACATCGGCCGGCGACCGTGCTGTCGATCGGCTGAGGGTCGCGGTGGGGGGATGCCGGCGCCGCGAGCGGCACCAGCGCGGACTGCTCGCGGTTGACCCAGTACACGACGACCTCGGCCGCATCGAGGGACGCCTGTGCCTCCTCTACAACAACGCCGGCCACGTCCGAGGGGCGCGAGAGGTGGGTGCGGGCCAGCAGGCCGTCGAACAACGCTGTGGCAGCGTCCCGCCAGTCCCGGGTCATGGGCACAGCATGCCAGCAGCCGCCGCTCCGGGCACGGCTAAGCCCCGACGCACGCTCAGCGAGCCAGACCCGCACTCAAGGCGCTGTACCTTGGGAGGCACGGCCCACGACCCGGGCACCATGGAGTGCCTCACGCAAAGCCTTGCGCGCCGTGCGAACCGTCATTGGCGTCTTCGGCCAAGGATGCACGACCTATCTAGCATGAGGTCATCGGGACCGACGTCCGTCGCCGTGAGCATTGGAGTTGGGTATGACTGGTCAACAGGACCGCGACCGCGATGAGGCGGGCCGTCCTCGTCAGGCACGCCCACGCGATGCCCTCGGCCGTCCGTTGCCATACGGCGCGAGCGGCGTTGAGCCCGTTTCGGAAGAGGCGCTCCCGCCCATGCAAGCGCTGGCCTTGGCCCGGTCGCTGGCGGAGGAGGGCCGACCGTTCTCGGCTCATGAGGTGTTGGAGGCTCGTTGGAAGGCCGGGCCCGAGGACGAACGCGGCTTGTGGCAAGGACTCGCGCAGATATGTGTCGGTCTCACTCATGCGGCACGTGGAAACAGCGCCGGCGCTGTCAGGTTGCTCGAGCGCGGGGCCTCTCGCCTCCAGCAGTACGACCGGGACCACGAGCCGCGATATGGATTGGATCTGGCCGCGATCGTCGTCTGCGCCCGCGCTCGCTCAGCCCGGCTCGCAGAGGACGCCGACGGCTCCTCCGAGTAGGTCCTACGCGGGCACCGGATGTCTCGCGCGTCAAGCGCTGTGACGCGCCGTGTCGCGGCTCCTTGTTGACTTCGCATACGGCTGCGGCCAGCCCAGGCCGGTGGTCGAGGTGCTCGACGAGACGCTCTCCATTCGCGGCTGCCCAGCATCGGAGGAGGCTGTAGCTCCACTCGAAGCCGATCCGGAATTGGTCGTTGATGCGGATCAAGGGCTGTCCGGCGTGGTCGCCGACCAGCTTCTCCAAGCGATTGCCGGGCGAGGCTGTGCCGACGTGTAGCGACCAAGGAAGTCCACGATCTCCGTGGCGACGATGTCCGGATCTTCGTAGGGCGCAAGGTGTCCGATCTCGGCGAGATAGACCATCCGGCCCCTGGGAATCGCTTGCACGTCCTCGATCAGCTGGTCCCTGGGGGCGACCGCATCGCGTCCGGCGAGCACGTAGGAGACCGGGACCGTGATCGAGCCAAGTTCGTCGTACATGCTGGTATAGACACCGGCGCCATACCAGCTGCGCCAGAACTTCTCGCTCACGCCGGTCGACATCGTGCGGATCACGTCGGTCGTGCGGCTCGGCTCCAGAGCGAGCGCGTGGACTGCGCCGTTGATCGCCTCGAGGTCGCCGTAGGCCTGGAGGAAGCGCTCCATGATCGGGTCGCCCGGCTTGGTCCCCGAGGCCGGCCAGGGCATGAACGCCATGACGGCGATGACCTGGTGCGGACGTTCGATGGCGATCCGGACGCCGATCGTGCTGCCGAAGGACAGACCCACCACGGCGTACTCGGAAAGGCCGATCTCGTCACATGCGTCGAGGACGGGCCGGGTGATCGTGGCGATGCTCGACCCGTCCGCCTCGGCGGCGATCGACCCGGCGTGGCCGGGAAGGTCCATGAGGATCAGGCGGTAGCCATCGAGGAGGGGAGCCACACCTTCCCACGCCCCGATCGAGCAGCCGAGGCCCGGAAGCATCAGCAGGCTCACGGGGCCGTCACCCCGGACCTCGTAGTGGATTCCGTTGCTGGTCGTGGGCACGTGTTTCCTTCCCGGAGCGGTGATCGAGAGGGGTCATGGGTGTGATGTCCCCTGCATACATCGTTCTGCGTGACGGAACAGCTCCGTCGTGGTCGTGCTACGGTTCAGCCACCGTCCGGACGGGCGGGACCCGCTCTCGGCCCCAGGGGGAGGCACGCATGTCGGCGCCGGCCAGCTATCCGATCGAGTCCGTGGAGAACGCTGCGCGCGTGCTGCTGATGTTGCGCACCCAACGTCTGCTCCGTGTCGCCGAGGTCGCCGCCGAGCTCGGCATCGCGCGCTCCAGCGCCCACCGCATGCTGACCACGCTTCAGTCCCAGGGGCTGCTCCGCCAGGACCCGACCACCCGCAGCTATGCGGCCGGCCCGCAACTCGTCCAGATCGGCGTGGCGGTCATCGGTGCGGGCGACCTTCGCTCGGAGGCCCGCCCGACGCTCGAGCGGCTCAGCCGCGAGACGGGTGAGACGGTGCACCTGATCGTGCTGGAGGGGACGACGATCGTGTTCCTCGACGGTGTCGAAGGCCGCAATGTGATCCGGGCCGCCGAGCGCACAGGCGATCGCGCGCCGGCGCACGCATCGGCCGCCGGCAAAGTCCTGCTGGCGATGCTGACGCGCGAGGAGCTCCGCGAGCGCTACCCCAGCAGCCGGCTGCGCGGTGGGACCAGCGAGGCCATCGAAACCCGACGGGCCCTGGAGGCCGAGCTCGAGGAGGTTCGGGCGCGCGGCTACGCGACGAACTTCGGGGAGAGTGAGTCCGGGCTGCATGCCGTTGCCGCGCCGATCCGCGACGCTGTCGGCAACGTCCGTGGCGCCATCAGCATCTCCGGTCCCTCGGCTCGGCTCACCGACGAGTGGCTCGCCGAGTACGTGCCGACCCTGACCGAGGCCCTCGAGCAGTTGGGCGCCTCGTTGAGCTGAAGGGCTGGGAAGGGCACTCATGCCAAGCAGAGCGCTGAGCCCAGCGATGTCAGGAGGTCCGTGATCTCGGTCGCGTCGGTTGCCGTTCCGAAGACGTAGAAGTCCGGCCGGACTACGACGGCCGCGACGCCGGCTCGCTCGAGCCAGTCTGCCAAGTCGGCGCCTTGCTCTTCAGTCCTGCCCTCGCCGATCACGACGGTGCGCAGACCGATCGTGCGCTCGAGCCCGGCGGCAGTCGCCGCGGCCGATGGATCGAGGTCGACCAGGCTGAACAAGGCGAACCCATGGCCGAGGGCGTCGTCGGATCGCTCGATCTTGCCGGCATCCGTCAGCAGCAACGGTTGCACGGCCAAGCCACCGGCAAGCGGCTGCTCACGGCGGAATCCTGCTCCGGCGAGGGGCTCGAAGGGAGGCGGTAGCTCCTCGGCGCTCCGCATCGCCTCGCGCCTCGCTGTTGCTCGGATCGGATCCGTCTCGCAGACCATCTCGCCGATCCGCATGGACTCCTCGATGAAGGCCATCACGTGGGGCCTGCGCGAGGAGGTGTAGAGGTCGAGGAGGTCGGGAGTCGACCGGCCGGTGAGCACGAGGTCGAGGATCCAGCTCAGCGTCGCGGCGTCCCGGATGCCCGACGACATCCCTTGTCCCAGGAACGGCGGCATCACGTGCGCGGCGTCGCCGGCCAGCAAGATCGAGCCGGACCGGAACGTGTCGGCCACGACGGATCGGAACTGATAGACGGTCTGCCGGATCAGCTCACCGTCGTCGGGGCCGATCCACGGTCGCAAGAGCTCCCAGACCCGCGCAGGCGTGACCATCTCGTCGGGGTCGTCGCCGTCGACGAGCATGAACTCCCAGCGGTAGTAGCGATGGGCCACGCGTCCCATGTGGTGGGGGCGCTCGGGGTTGAGCACCTGACCGGTGTGTGGGATGTTCACGGCCGTCGCCTCGGGTCGCGGGCGCACGTCGACGACCAGCCAGTCTCCGCGAAAGCCGAGGTCGGTCGTCTCGATGCCGCACAGTGCTCGCATTCTGCTGTTGGCGCCGTCCGAAGCGACCGCGTAGCGCGCCGTGACCGACGTTCCGTCTTCGAGCGTGGCGGTGACGTGACCGGCCTCTTGGCGGAGGTCCGTCACCGCGGCGCCGTGCCGGACCTCGACCGACGGCTGGTTGCGCACGGCTGCGTCCAGGACCTCTTCGAGCTCCGGCTGATAGAAGTGGTACGACGCATCCCAGCCCGAGGGCGCCTTCCAGTCACGCGGCAGCCGGGCGATGACGGTCCCGTCCGGGTCGAGGAACTCGTAGAGCCGCGCCGGATCGGCGATCCGGCAGACGTCGTCGGCGATCCCCAGCGACTGGAAGACCCGCATGATCTCGTGGTCGAAGTGGCCCGCGCGAGGCGTCTCATAGCGCCCGTGCCTGCGCTCGCAGACGATCACCCGATGCCCGGCGGCGCCCAGGAGGGCGGCCAGCACCTGGCCGACGGGGCCATACCCCACGACAAGGACGTCGGCGTCCTCCTGCCGGATGGAGGCGATGGGGGTTGTCCCGGCATGGGTCATGTGTGAGGCCTTTCGCCTTGCTCTGCGCGGGACTGTGTCCCGGCGATGGTCGGCCCGCCTCGCGGTCATCGAGCACGGGCTCCAACAATTCTGAGAAACAGACCCTGTTCTGTCAATCAGACGATCTCAGAGGAAGCCGAGGTTGCATGGCGATCGGTTGTGTTCTACGTTACAGACATCGTTCTGCTAAACAGACAGTAGGGGTGAGGATGTATTCACGGCCACGACGCGGATGGTGCTTGACGCTCGCGGGTTTGCTCGGCTCGGTTGCGTTCACGTTGTCAGGATGTGGTGCAGGCGGCGGCGACTCCGGCGCCGATCCCGGCCGCAGTTCGAGCTACACCGGCGGCGCTGTCTCGCTCAGCGGCATGAAGGCGGAGCTGGAGAGGTACTCGGGGTCGGTCGAGACACTCCCTTCGGTCGCACCTGTCGGAAACGTCAGCGCGATGAAGGGGAAGACGGTCTGGTGGGTGCCGCTCGGGACCCAGGTCGACGCCTCGTTCGGTCCCACGATCAAGCAGGCGCTGGGCAAGCTCGGGCTCGATGTCCACACCTGTGACGGGAAGTTCTTGCCGACGACGGTCGCGAGCTGTCTGCAGCAGGCCGGAAGCCAAGGCGCCGACGCGGTGATCACCGGCTATGTCGACTACAAGTCGGTGCCCACTGCCTTCGACCAGCTCGCGTCCCAAGGCATTCCGGTGTTGCTCGCAGGTGCAGTCAACAACAGTGGCAAGAAGCAGTCCGCCACCTTCGCCTTCGCAGACACCGGCGACATCGCGGAGCTGGGTGCGCGGCTTCAGCTCGAGTCGGCGATCGTCGGCAGTGGCGGCAAAGGCCATCTCCTGTGGGTCGGCTTCACAGACTCGGCACAGTTGGCGGCCGTCACCGACTATGCCAAGACGTTCGTCGAGAAGAGCTGCCCGGGCTGCACGTTCGACGAGATCAGCACGACCTCTGCCGCGATGAACAAGCTGTCGTCGCAGGCGGGTGCCGCACTGGCCTCCCACCCGAACATCGACTACGTCGTGGTGCAGATCGATCCGGGCGTTCCCTCGGTGGTCCGCGCGGTCCAGGCCGCAGGCAAGGAGTCGAAGGTCAAGGTCGTCGGAAGTGGAGCTCTGCCCGACACGATGCTCACCCTGCAGAAGGGGCACAGTCCATTGGCCGCCATCTCCGGCGTCAGCCTGTCCTACGAGGCGTGGGCGTTTGCGAGCTCGCTCGCGCAGATGCTCGGCGACACGGTGCCTCCGGCACAGGTCCAGACGCTCCATCGCGTGTTCACCCCTGAGAACACCAAGGACCTCACGGTGACGCCTGCCGAGTTCGGGACGGTTGACTGGTATGCCGACCAGGCGGCTGTTGTCGCATCATTCACCGGTGCCTGGGGTGTGAGCTGACGGTGGCGTCGCTTCCTCGGCTGGCGATCCGCGGGTTGGACAAGACCTTCGGGCCGGCGAAGGTGCTGTCTGGGGTCGACCTCGCGGTCGACCCCGGAGAGATCCACGGCCTCGCAGGCCAGAACGGATCGGGCAAGTCGACACTGGTCAAGATCGTGACCGGGGTCTACGCCCCCGATGCCGGCGCCGTCCTCGAAGTCGACGGTCGCCCGGTCCGGCTCCCCGTGCGGTGGCCCGATGTCCATGCCGCCGGGGTTTCGGTCGTGCACCAGGATCTCGGCATCCTCGACGAGCTGACCGTGGCGGACAACGTCTGCGCCGGCGGATTTCCGCGCCACCGGTTCACCCGCCGGATCGACCGCCGCCGGCTCGCCGACGTGGCTCGCGTCGCCCTTCACCGGGTGGGCGCCGACATCGACCCGGGGCGGCCGGCTGAGACACTGAGTGGTCCGGAGCGAGCCGAGGTGGCACTGGCCCGGGCTCTGCGGGACCACCGGCCGGGTGCGGGGCTGATCATCATGGACGAGTCGACCCGCACCCTCACGGGGGCGGCGCTCGACCGGATGCATGACATCCTCAAGAGCCTCGCGAGGGACGGCACGTCGATCCTTCTGATCAGCCACAGCCTGCCCGAGCTGATCGCCGTGACGGACCGGGTGACCGTCCTGCGCGACGGCCGGGTGAGTGGCTCCGGCCTCTCGACCGATGGCCTGTCAGAACACGAGATCGCGAGCCGAATGCTCGGAGAGGACGCGGTGCCGGGCGATATCGAGCCCGCTCACGTCGTACGCAGCGACCAGGCGCGCCTGTCGGACGACCCCGCCCTGGTCGTCACCGGACTGTCGGGGCGTCGGGTCCACGACGTCTCCTTCTCGGTCGGACGCGGCGAGGTGGTCGGCATCACGGGGCTGCCAGGGAGTGGCTATGAGGACATTCCGTATCTGCTGACGGGTGCCCTGGGCCCGCGCGAGGGACTCCTGGTCCGCGAGGGGCGCCACACCGAACTCGCGCAGATGTCCGTCGCGCGGTCGTTGCGCGCGGGCATGGTCCTCGTCCCCGAGCAACGCGGGAAGCACGGCCTCGCGCTCGAGCTCACGGTGCGCGACAACGTGACGCTCCCCAACCTGGGCCGACGCGGACGGCGATGGTTCCTCGGGCGGCAGTGGCAGCAGCGCGATGTCGCCGCAGCGATCGACGCCTTCGACATCCGGCCGCCGAGCGCGGACCGGCTGGTCAAGAGCCTCAGCGGCGGCAACCAGCAGAAGGTGCTGCTCGCCAAGTGGATGGGTGCCGTGCCTGCGGTGATGGTGCTGCACGAGCCGACCCAAGCGGTCGACGTCGGCGCCCGGCGCGACATCTTGCTGGCGATCAGGCGCGCGGCCGAGGACGGCGTTGCCGTCGTCCTGGTCAGCGCGGAGCCGTCGGACCTCCTGGCCATCTGCGACCGCATCCACGTCGCCGTGCCCGGAGGTGGAGTGACCGAGGTGAGGGCGGCGACCGCTGACGACCTGCTCTCGCACATCTATGCCGATGACCGGACCCCTGTGAACGCCAACGAGAAAGCCGGAGCGCCCCATGCCTGACAACGCCGCCGTGGTCGACCATCCGACGAGGGAGAGGGCCGCGGACCGTCCGGCCGGACGGCGATCGCCACTCGCCGTGGCCCGCCCGCTCGCTGCGCGTTACGCGCTTGTCGGCGTCTGGCTCGTGATGGCCGTGGCCTTCGCGGCCCTGCGCCCGGAGACCTTCCCGACGGTCGCGTCGGTGCAGGTCATCTTCGGCACCCAGTCGGTCTTGCTCTTCCTCGCCGTCTCGGCGCTGTGCACGCTGGTCGTGGGTGAGTTCGATCTCTCCTTCGCCAATGTCATGGGGCTCAGCGCAACGATCGTCCCCGTGCTCTCCGAGCAACACCATGTCGACATCGCCGTGGCGTGTGCCATCGCCCTGTTGGCGAGCCTGACCGCCGGTGCGGTCAATGCCTTGTTCGTCGTGAGGTTCGGCATCTCGTCGCTGGTCGTCACGCTTGGCACGGCGAGTCTCTACCTGGGGCTGGCCGAGCTGATCTCCGGACAGACGACCGTCGCGGTCGTCGACCGGTCGTTGGCCCGCGTTGCCACGACGTCGGTGCTCGGCCTCCCGCTGTCGTTCTACTACGGCTTGGCGCTGTGTCTCGGATTCGCCTACCTTCTCGCCTGGACGCCGCTCGGCCGGAGCATCGTCTTTGTCGGAGCCAACCGCGATGTCGCGCGGCTCGCGGGGATCAACGTCAACCGCATCCGCGCCGGAAGCTACCTGGCCGCGAGTCTCGTCGCCGGACTGAGCGGCATCCTCATCGTCGCCACCGTCGGTGGCTTCGACTCGACCGGATCGGCGGGCTACCTGCTCCCGGCACTGTCGGCCGTCTTCCTCGGCACGGCTGTCGTGCACCCCGGCCGGTTCAACCCGATGGGCACCTTCTTGGCGCTCATGTTCCTCGAGACGGGTATCTACGGCCTTCAGCTGATGGGCTATTCGGGCTGGGTCCAGGACGTGTTCTTCGGTGCCGGCCTTGTTGCAGCCGTCACCCTGGCCACCGTGGTCCGGGCGAGATCGACGTCCACCTCGTGACGGACGATCATTTCAGAGTCGATCAGGAAGGTAGATGACCGTGAGCGTTCACGTGTGCGAAGCCATGGACGACCTGCTCTCAAAGGGGGAGGTGGGCCTGCAGGTCGCCGCCTACCACCGAGGCGAGCTGGTGATCGACGTCGGCGCCGGGCGCGACCGGAGCGAAGGGAAGCCGGTCGACTCCGAGACCGTCTTCTTCGTCGCCTCGGCGGGCAAGGTCTCGACTGCTGCCCTCCTGCACCGCCAGGTGGAGCGCGGTCTGGTCGCCTACGACCAGACGGTCGCCTCGGTGTGGCCCGAGTTTGCAGCGGCCGGCAAGGACGCCTTCACCGTGCGGGACGCGCTCACGCACAGCGTCGGCCTCGCCGACCTGCCCGCCGACGCCACGCCGGAGCGCATGGGTGACTGGGAGTGGATGGTCGATCGGCTCGCCGACTCGGCGCCCAGTGCGGATCCCGCCGCCCGCCACGCCTATCACGCCCGCACATGGGGGTATGTCGTCGGAGAGATCGCCCGACGCTGCGACCCGGAGCGCCGTACCTTCGAAGACCTCGTGCGCGAGGAAGTTCACGAACCCCTCGGCGTCACCGAGATGTATCACCGCATTCCGCGCTCCATCGACGACCGCGTGGCTGTCGTGAAGGGCGAGATCTTCAGCGGCGACCCGATCCTGTTCGCTGTGAGCGAGGACCACGAGTTCAACACGCCTGAGCACCGGGGCCGCGTCGATCCCAACGGAGGATGGATGACGGCGCGGTCAGGCGCGCGGCTCTGGGCGCTGTATGCGAATGGGGGCGAGCTCAGCGGCGCGCGTCTGCTCTCGACCGAACACGTCACCTCCTTTCTCGCGCCGCGGTCGAGTCGCTTCCCCTCCGGATGGATGGCCGGAGCTCGGTCGGTCATCGGACAAGGTGGCCTCATGCTCGGCGGGAATGTCCGCGACCATCGGGCCGAGCTGGGGTTCGTCGGCGACCGGATCCTGTGGCACCCCGGAGCCGGCGGCGCGCTCGGCTTCGCTGACATGGGCGCAGAGCTGGCGGTCATGATCTGCCACAACGAGCTCTTCGACGAGCGGCTGCGGCCGGAGCACCCATTTGCTCCGCTCGTGCGCGCGGTGTATGCCGACGTGGGTCTCGACGACCGATGACCCGGCGGTCGGACGGACGGTCACAGCAGATCTCAGGCCGAGGTCAGCTGTGACCGAAACCAGTCGGCGACAAACTCGGTGCGCTCGTTCGAGTGGTTGTAGACGGTGTGCTCGCCGTCGTCCCAGACGCGCAGCGTCGACCGCGCCGAGAGCGGGAGGAACTTCTCCTGCTGCTCCAAGGTGACCAGCGGGTCGGCGCCGCCATGGACGACCAGGAGGCTGGCGCTCATGCTGTCGACTCCGGGCTCGAGCCACAGGGGTCGGAAGGCGGACGCGACTGCGTCGTCCCCCTCGACCCCCAGAAGTGCCTGCGACTGCTCGATGGCATTGCGGAAGGGCGTCGGCCGAGGATCGGTCGGAGCGCCGTTGACACAGCAGGCGGCGAACCGGTCATCGTGCACGGCGGCTCGCGCCGCGAGCAGCCCGCCCAGGCTGTTTCCCCACACACCCGCGGGGGTTGCCATCTCGGTCAAGTCCCGCACGACGTCGAGTGTCGCGCTGAAGGCGCGGTCCACGGCAGCGTCCAGATGCAGGCCGCCCACCATCCGCGTCAAGCCTTGACCGGGCGCTTCCAGGAGGACGGCGGAGAGGCCGCGAGCCACCAGAGCCGCTGCCAGCGGGTGGTAGGCCGGCCCCCATCCGCTCTGGCCGCCCACAATGACGACCGGCGGGGCGGGTCGGCGATCAGTCGGCCCGACGAACCAGGCTGTGCAGTTGCTCGTCTTGTGGGGAACCGAGAGGCGCTCGACTCGCAGTCGCGCGTCGAGCTCGGCCGCGCGTGAGTAGGCAGCGGTCATCTGTTCGTAGAGTGCCCGCTTCTGCGGGCTGTCGGCATTGAACTCCATCTGGGCGAAGGTCAAGGCCGCCGCTGCGCGGCGATAGCAGGCGACGGCGGTCTCGCTGTCTCCACGTGAGACGGCGGCGTCCGCCCGGCTCGTCTGGCTCTCGGCCAGGCGCGTGGCGACGTCGCTCCACGACTGTGTCGCTGGGGCGTCGGAGAGTTGTGTTGCGTCCCAGTGGTCCATCCCGTAGTCCAGCATCCGGGTCAGCGTCATCGACCGCCGTTGGGCCGCACGGCGCTTCATCAGGTCGTCCTCGGCCCTGTCCTCCGCCGGGTTGCCTACCCTCAACACTCGCAGTTGGAGCGCGATCATGCGGTAGTAGCCGACCACGCATGTCAGCTCGAAGACGCCCGCCTCCCCGACGATGGACCGGAGCTGGGTGTAGTCCGAATCCGCGAGGTCCTCGGCAACGAGCAGCCGGCGCACCGAATCGGCGATGACAGCCTCGTCGGCGGCCAGACCGTCGTGCTGGCCGGCACGGATCCCTTGGAGCTGTTCGACCGAGACGCCGAGCGAGCGGGCGATCGGCTCGTGCGCGAAGCGCTCGAAGTCCGCCTGCAGATGGGCGGCGACCACCAGGATCGCGATCTCCCGCCAGCGGTCGGGCAGTCTGGACCCATATCGGAGAACCGCACCGACCTCTTGCAGTGCCATCCCGAGCGACGGCTGGAGGAGGAAGGCGTTGAAGGGTCCCTGCAATCGACCCGATGTGTCGATGAGGGCGCTCGCACCGAGCCGACCGCTCCGCGGCCCACCGGTGATGGCGTCGTAGAGCTCGCGCTGATGCTCGTCCATATCTGCCGGCATCAGCTGCGGGATGCGAGACATCACCGACCCGCTTCCCGACGGAGGAGGGAGTGGACCGGGTCGGCCCGCACGATCTTGTTGCGCAGACTGCCCAGGCCTTCGACGGTAGCCACGACCTCGTCGCCCTCGCGCAGCCACGGGTAGTGCTCCTCGCCGTAGGTCCGGGAGAGCTCCAGGATGCATCCGGTGCCGCAGGTCCCGGAGCCGATGACGTCGCCGGGGCGGATCTCGGTGCCCCGCGAGGCGTAGGCGATCATCTGCGGGAAGGACCAATGGACATCGGCCCAGTTTGCCCGCGCATACTCTCGCCCGTTCACCGACAGCGTCATGGCCCGGTCGAATCCGGTGGCCGTTGCGTACGGCGCAAGCTCGTCCTTCGTCACCAGGTAGGGGCCCAACCCGGTCGCGGTGTCCTTGCCCTTGACGGGGCCCATCGACAGTGTCATCTCGCGATGTTGGACGTCGCGTCCGCTCCAGTCGTTGAGCACGCAGTAGCCGACGATGTGGTCCTCCGCCTCCTCCACCGTGAGATTGCGGCCGCTCTTCCCGATCACCGCGGCGACCTCGAGCTCGAAGTCGAAGTGGGCCGTCCCCGGCGTCATGCGGACGTCGCCGTCGGCCAAGAAGGCATAGGGGTTGGAGAAGTAGAAGACCGGGATCTCATACCAGGTCGGATCCATGTCGAGCCCCCGCCAGGCACGGCCGGCCCGGACGTGCTGCTCGAAGGCGTAGAAGTCACGGAATGTCGGGGGCGTGCCCAGTGGTGAGAGCACCAGCACGTCGCGGGGGTCGACGCAGGCGCCTCCCTGCTCAGCGGCACGTCCAGCGGTCAGGAGCGCGTGCTCGCCTTGTTCGATCAGCGGAAGGAGGTCGGCTGCGCCTGGAATGACGCGGAATTCGCCTCCGGCGACGACACCGACCCGGGCCCGACCGTCGGCGCCGGCGAAGCGGATGAACTTCACGCCTCCCCTCCAGCCGCTGCGGAGTCGGTCGCCGTCTGGGCCTGGGCACGTGTCCATGCGAGGTAGCTCTCCTCGGTGAAGCCGGTCGCGCCGTGCTTGGCGACGGAGGCCCGGATCGCGTCCATCAGCTCGTCGGCCGGCGTCTCGATGTCGATGCTCTCGATGAATGGCTGACGGGCGACCAAACCGGTCTGCCAGTAGACCTCTGCGCGATTGCCCTCGGGGTCGAAGAAGTAGACGCCGATGGCGTTGCCGTGCGACACGATCATGTCGAACCTGACACCGTGCTCACGGAGTTGGCGGTAGACACCGACGACGTCGTCGAAGGTCTCGCACCGAAACGACAGCTGCTGGATCAGCTTGGCGTCGATCGGTGCGTTCCGGCCCCTGGCGAGCAGCAGCTCGTGGTGCTCGTCGTCGGGGCGTGCCGAGAGGAAGTAGTTGCCGAGGTCGGGGTCGTCGTCAGTGACGACCAACCCGAGGACGTCGGTATAGAAGGCGAGCTGCTTCTCGACGTCGAAGCAGCGGATGCCGACGTGCCCGAGCTCGGCGACTTTTCTTCGTGTTGCCCGACTAGTCGCCTGAGTGCTGGTGGCCATGGTGCTCCCTCTCCGCCGGTACGTTCCGTACAACAGTCTAGGTTCTATTGAACAGAATTCGCACGCTCAGTGCAAGACGAGTTCGTGCGCTGCTCGGGCGGCCGAGGGCGCTCCACGCTGTCCGGACCGGGGGAGGAGGGAACGGAAGGACCTCGCCGACTTCCGGGAGCACCACGACCTGCAGAGCCGGCACGGCATCGCCCTGAAGGTCATCGCCGACGAGGCGCGCCACTGGGCAGGCGTCGAGCGGGCCGACAAGGACCCGGAGGAGCATGTCGAGCGACACACCTGAGGGCAGACCCTTCGCCCTAGCGGCCTCATCGGGTCCCCTTGCGGCGGACCTAGGGCAGCAATCACGTGGGCCGATCGGAGCCGCTGAGGCGCTCCAGCATGCGGTTGTAGGCGGCGAGTGCTTCGTCACTGTCAGGATCGACCGACCCTTCGGGCCTGTCCGCATCGGCCGCGACGACGTCGCGACGAACGGCCTCCAACCACGGGCCGGTCACGCGCATCCGGCGGTGCGGTGAGACGAGGACGCTGATCATGAGCCCGATGGCGATCGCCATCACCAGCCCGTCGCCGCCGGCCCACATGAGGCCACCGGCGATGTTGATGTCGTGCACCGCAGGGGGAGCCCACGAGGGTCGGTCTCCCATCAGCGCCGGGAACGGGTCGTCGCCGGTCTGGAGGAGCACGATGCCGACCAGGGTGTCGGGGATCATGGCGACCACGAGGACGACGAGCCGCACGGCGTACGGCGGGCTCGTCCGGACTGGTTCCTCGCCCAGGATCGGATGGGCCGCGGCGCCGAGGAGGCGCCCACCGAGCGAACCGCGCACGCCGGGCTGCTTCGCGAGGGGCAGTGCTTCGACAGCCGAGCAGGAACGACGCAGCCCGCCACCGGCGCACCGACGACCGTCTCCCGCCAGCGATGCGCAACGCGACGTTAGGGACGGCCATGAGGAGCACGGCCGCCAGCCAGCCGGGGGAGAGGTGCCAGCTGCTCAGGAACGACGTCCACGTCAGCGGCGGCCACATGCCCACCGCCATCGCGGCCGCAGCCCTCGGGCCGCCTTTCCGGGGTCAGACACGGACCAGCACGCCGATGTGGTCGCCGGCGCGGAGAACCAGGTCGGGGCGCGCTTCGCGGTAGCGTCCGTCACGGGTCACGCAGACAGCCACGTGCCCCTCGGGCCAGCGCAGGTCGTCGAGCCGCTTCCCAGCGTCACCTGGGTCGAGCGCGACCTCGCGGATCTGGTGACCCGGCAGCGTGCTGCGCCCCGGGTCGGGGGTGTGGGGGTCCTGATCCGATGCGGTGATCGCAAGCTTTGCGGCGACGGCGCGCACCACACTTCGACGGTCGCCCATCCCAGGATGAAGCGGCCGCTCTCCGACACGACGGGGACAGCGTCGCGACCTTCGGTCTGGAGGTGGCGCAGCACCTCGACGACCGACTCGGACGCGAAGACAGCGTGCGGCTCGCGCGTCTCGACGACGACATGCGCGGTGTCGTCGGCGTCCACTCGTCGCTCAGGGACCGGGAGGGGCGCCTTCGCCGTCTGCATCACCTCGTAAGCAGTGAGCGAGGTGAAGGAGCGCCACGGCGCGGTCCGCTCGATGTCCTTGCCGCGGCGGAGCAGCTTGGTCGTGTAGATCGTGCCGTAGCTGACTGCGCGGGAGACCCAGGTGGCGATGGCGACGGTCAGCATGACGGGCAGGGTCAGCGCGTAGGCGCCGGTCATCTCGACGACGCTGGCCAGTGCCGTGAGGGGTGCACGGGTCGAGGAGCAGAACACCCCCGCCATCCCCACGGCCGCGTACATGGCAGGTGTGCCGGCGGAGCTGCCGACGAGGTGGTCGACGATGACGCCGTACGCCGTGCCGGTCATGAGACCGACGAAGAGTGAGGGTGCGAAGACGCCACCCGATCCGCCGACCCCGAGGGTGAGGCTTGTGGCGAGGATCTTCCCGACGGCGAGCAGGAGAAGGAACCACACCGCGTACTGGCCGTCGAGGGCTCGAAACATCACGGGGTAGCCGACGCCGAACATCTGTGGTACGGCCACGAGGACGATGCCTACGATCAGGCCGCCGACGATCGGGCGTGCCCACTCGGGTCGACCCGCCCACAGCCGATCGCACACGTCCTCCAGCCCGTAGAGGACAGTCCTGAAGGCCTGCCCCACCGCAGCCGCGATGACGGCCAGGATCGCGACCAGCAGGTAGGCCTGCGGGTGACCGAGCGCGACGTCCACCGGGAACTGGTCGAGGAAGACGTGGTTGCCCAACACCGGGATGGCCACCGCGTCCGCGACCATCGCCGAGAGCATGATGGCGAAGAGGGCTTCACCCGCGAGGTCGCGCAGGATGATCTCGGCGGCGAAGAAGACCCCCGTGATCGGGGCGTTGAACGTCGCCGCGATGCCGCCACCCGCGCCGCACGCGACCAGGACGCGAAGTCGGCTTTCCGGCGTGCGGACCCATTGACCGAGGGTCGAGGCGAGGGCGGACCCGATCTGCACGATCGGCCCCTCGCGCCCCACACTTCCGCCGGTTCCGATGGTGAGGGCGGACGCGAGCGACTTGACGACCGCGATGCGCGGGCGGATGCGTCCACCGTGCTCGGCCACGGCGACCATCACCTCGGGAACCCCGTGGCCACGTGCTTCGCGGGCGAACCGGTAGACCAACGGGCCGTACCAGCAGCCGCCGACGACCGGGATCACGAGGTAGAACCACAACCCGAGACCCCCGAAGTGGTCGCTGGGAACACGGCCGTCCTGTCCGAACTCGGTGTGGCCGGTGACCAGCCAGGTGACGCCGTCGACGAGCTCGCGGAAGATGATCGCGCCGATGCCGGAGGCGACGCCGACGGCAAGTGCCAGGAGGAAGAGCCCGGACCGGGAGCCACGTAGGAAGGTCGCGAACCGCTGTCGAGGCACAGCGGACAAGGCAGCCAGCGCGGTCAGCTCGGTCTCGGAGACGGGGCGTTCGACCGGCTGCACGGGCATCGCGGCTGGCATGGGGTCCTCTCCTCATGGCACATGTGTGCTGGTGCCACCGTGCACTAGTTGCGTATGCGCAAGCAAATCCCGAGTCTACGCCGCCTAGGGCAGCGCCACTCCGTGCGGACCTGCGCTCGATATGGGCCCGGGCGTTCTACGCTGAGCCCCATGACCACGGCGGCACTCTCATCGGACGACCCCAGACGCGCGGCGACCGAGGCGTTCATGGCCACCTCGCGTCTCCTGACGGGCGTGGTCGCGCGCACGCTTCGAGCCGTGGACGAGACGATCAGCGTCTCGCAACTCCGGGTGCTGGTGATGCTGCGGTACGCGGGCCCGATGAACCTCAACGCGATCGCCGACGGCCTGGGGGTGAACGCCTCCAACGCGAGCCGGACCTGTGACAAGCTGGTCGCGGCGGGACTGGTGGACCGCGCCGAGGGCTCGGACGACCGCCGCCACGTGTCGCTGTCGCTGACGAGGCGCGGACGAAGGGTGGTCGACTCCCTGATGACTGAGCGGGAGAAGATCCTCGATGAGATCGTCGGCGCGCTCTCCATGACGCGTCAGCGTCACATCGCCAGTGGGCTCCAGGCCTTCCTCGACGCGGCCGACGCTGCCGGCCTGGACTCGTCCGCAGGCGGTGAGGACTCGATCATCCCCTGGCTGCGCTGACCGCTATCGCGCTGACCGCTATCCTTGTTCTTGGGTACTTGCGTAAAAGCAAGTAATCTCCAACTCCGGGAGGCGGACGATTGTGCGGCGAGCGGATCCTCGAGTCGGCGGCGCGGCGTTCACCTCGGTCTTCGCCCGCTTCGTCGACATCGAGGCCAAGGAGTTCAGGCCCGTCACCGACACCACCTATCACGGCTTCGTCAATGGCGCCCGCGCCGCGCTGCGCCACATGCGCGCCCGCGACAGGGGCACGATCGTCCAGGTCGGCTCGGCGCTCGGCGACCGCGGCATCCCCCTCCAGTCGGCCTCCTGGGGCACCAAGCACGCCATCAACGGCTTCTCCGAGTCGGTGCGGACCGAGCTCCTGCACGAACGCAGCAAGGTCCGGCTGACCGTCGTGCAGATGCCGGGAGTGGACACGCCGCGGTTCTCGTGGGTGCTCTCGAAGCTCCCGCGACAACGGCGCCCGGCGGCCCCGGTCTACCAGCCCGAGGTGGCCGCGCGGGCCATCGTGTACGCCGCCGCCGCCACGACGGCCTTGGTCGGCAGCGCGCTCGCCAGGCGGCGTCCATGAAGCGCATCGCGGCAGTCCGCGCCGTGCTCGGGGCGATCCTCCTGCTCGCCCCACGTCGAGCAGCCGCTGTCGCGAACGGTGCCCCGCCCGATGCCGTCCTGTGCTGGGCGGCACGCCTCCTCGGTGGCCGCTACCTCCTGCAGGCGGCGACCGCTGCCACCCTCCCGCGCCGCTGGGTCGCCGTGGGAGAGCCTGCAGTCGAGCTCACCCATCTCTGCTCCATGGTCGCGCTGGCGGCTCGATGCCCACGGCGACGCCGGGCTGCGGTCTTCAGCGGCCTCATCGCGGCCGGCTTCACCGCCGCAGATGTCCGGGCAGCCGTCGTGCTGGCGCGGGAGTCGGGACGATGAGCGCCTGGGAATCGCCGACCACGCACTCACCGGTGCTCCCGCGGGGGTGACCTCAGGCGACGACCCCTTCGGGTAGCCCCCGCCGTCTCGGGTTCGCAGCACTGGTCAGCGACTCGTGTCTTCACGATCGATTGCGCCGCCGTGTCAGGCGCAGTGCGGCAGATCGTCATAGCCTCGCAATAGGCGGGACGCCGCGTGTATCCGATCGGAGACCATGATGGCATGGCGACCAGGAACATCATCGAAGCGGCTCGGGTTGGGGCGGGCTTGTCTCAGGCTGCTTTAGTTGAGATGCCGGGCACCTCCCGTCCCACGCTGTCGGCCTATGAGCACGGCCGCAAGTCACCCACGCTGGATACCGCGACCCGGATCCTTGGGGCTGCTGGCTTCGATCTCGCCCTCACGCCGCGCATCGATTTCCACTTCGTCGCCTCGGACCGCGGCCGACCTGTGCAGGTCCCGACCGCGCTACCCCGGTTGACGCTCGGCGGTGCGTTTGCGAGCGTGGAACTCCCGCTGCATCTGAACTGGTCGGACCGTGGCCGAGGATACGACCTTCGCGACCGGCGCCAACGCGCCCGCGTGTACGAGATCGTCCTGCGTGAGGGCGTGCCGGCCGACGTACTCACCTATATCGACGGCGCGCCGCTGATCGACCTGCGGGACGACCTCGTGCTCCCGCGCGCCATCCGAGAGGCATGGGCGTCGCTGGTGGTGGGCAGAAAGCCGAGCAGGTCGCCTGATGGACCGGCCCGAACAACTCGCTGACCTCCAGGTCGAGCTCGCCGGCATTTTCTTCGCGCTCGATGCGGCCAAGGATTATCTCGTCGCGGGCGGCGCCGCACTCCTAGCCTCAGACCTCATCGCCCGCCCTACCGAGGATGTCAACCTCTTCGCTGCGGCACCCACCACCTCGGTCCCCAGCAAGTTGGCTCAACTGAGCGGGAAACGCCTCGTGATGGTCCCGCCGACGGACCCTCGAAAGATGGTTTTCCATGGCAAAAGGCGTGGCGTCGCGTGAAAGCGCAAAAGGCCGCTGATCTGTCTTCCCAGGTCAACGGCCCTTTTCTGTACGCCATCAGGGACTCGAACCCCGAACCCGCTGATTCTCGCCGGGCATCTTCTGGCGTTTCCCCGCGGGCCGCTCATTTGCTGTTTGACCTCGGCGGACGACCTCGTGTTGTTACTCTGGTTTGCTCGGCGGCTCCTGCGTGTTCGGCTGGAAGGGCGTGGCGTAAAGCGTGGCGTCCGCGGTGGCGAGGTCAGCCGATCGGCAGTTGCTTGATGCGGATGGTGGACTCGCCCAGCACAACGATCGCGCCAGCGGTGAGGTCCTCGGCCACGGTGGGGAGGTTCTCGATGAGCAACGCTGCGAGGTCGGGTACGCGACGGCCGATGACGCGGCGAACCAGGACGAAGGAGGGCGCGCTCGCGTGGGTACGCGCCAGCAGCATGCCGAAGTCGGTGTCGGCGGAGACCAGGATCCGCTCCGTCTCGACGGCCAGTGCGAGGACGTCTGGGTCTGCGGCCGCGGCCATGCCGTGGTCGGCGATGTGGTCGACATCGTGGCCGGCCTCGGTCAGGAGTGGGGCGAGTTTGGCCGAGAGGTTCTGATCGAGGAGCAGCCTCATGCGCTCGCGGGTAGCGGCAGCACGCGCTCGCGGACGGCCTCGGCGGCGTAACGCAGCGCTTCGGCGACGTCTTCGGCGGCCAGGTCGGGCAGGTCCTCGACGATCTCGGTGGTGGTCATGCCGTCGGCGACCATGGCGACCACGGTCGCGACGGGGATGCGTAGACCGCGGATGGTCGGCTGTCCGCCCATCACGTCTGGGTCGACGGTGATTCGCTCGAAGGTCACGGTCTGAGAGTACCGCCTAGGTCCCGCCCGCCGAGCTGTTTGCCGCCGCGGGCTGCAGGGACCGGCGCGCGACCGCCGCTGGACACGACGGCCGTGCGTCCAATGCCGGTCCGAAGCTCCTTTCAAAGCGGCGAGCGGTCCAGGCTCAAGCGCGAACTTCTGCCGGACTGCCAATCCGCCTCTCAGCGGACGTCGAGTCGGATCGTGGCGACCTGACGTGCTGCCGCACCGGCGAGCGACTCGCTGGTGAACAGCCCGACTTCCGCCATGTCCGTCAAATGACGCATGTGCGCCTCGCCCCGGCGGTGGTCCTATCTCCTTCTGAACGCGACCGAGAACGCGTCAGGGCAGGTCTCGACACTGAGGAGGCAGGGCATGGCAGTCATGAGTCAGAACAGAGCGATCGGCAGCGAGTCATCCTTCGACCACACCGCCATGCAGGCCGCCGCCCGCGACCACCTGTGGATGCACTTCACCAGGATGTCCGCGTTCGACGACAAGGACGTCCCGATCATCGTGCGCGGTGAGGGCGCCTACGTGTGGGATGCCACTGGCAAGCGCTACCTCGATGCGCTCGCCGGACTCTATGCCAACCAGATCGGCCATGGGCGTCCGGAGATCGCCGAGGCTGCGGCGCGGCAGACCCAGCAGCTGGGCTACATGCCGATCTGGTCGTTCGCGCACCCGAGCGCCATCGAGCTCGCCGAGCGCATCGCCAGCTACGCGCCGGGCGACCTGAACCGGGTGTTCTTCACCACCGGAGGCGGCGAGGCGGTCGAGTCGGCCTGGAAGCTCGCCAAGCAGTACTACAAGCTGACCGGCCGGCCGACGAAGCACAAGATCATCTCGCGCTCGATCGCCTACCACGGCACCGGGCATGGCGCCCTCTCGATCACGGGCCTACCCGGCATCAAGGCTCCGTTCGAGCCCCTGGTGCCGAGCACATTCCGGGTCCCCAACACCAACTTCTTCCGTGCCCCGATCCACCAGGACGATCCGTTGGCGTTCGGTCGTTGGGCCGCCGACCAGATCGCCGTCGCCATCGAAGACGAGGGCGCCGACACGGTCGCCGCGGTCATCCTCGAGCCGGTGCAGAACTCGGGTGGCTGCTTCCCGCCGCCGCCGGGCTACTTCGAGCGCGTGCGAGAGATCTGCGACGAGTACGACGTGCTGATGATCAGCGACGAGGTGATCTGCGCGTTCGGGCGGCTTGGCTACATGTTCGGAGCCGAGCGCTACGGCTACGAGCCGGATCTGATCACCTGTGCCAAGGGCATCACCTCGGGCTATGCGCCGCTGGGCGCCACCATCGTGAACGAGAAGGTCTTCGAGCCCTTCGGTCGCGGCGCCAACACCTTCCTGCACGGCTACACCTTCGGTGGGCACCCGGTCTCCACCGCGATCGCGATCGCTAACCTGGACATCTTCGAGAGGGAGGGCCTCAACGAGCACGTGCGGGTCAACGAGGACGCCTTCCGTGGAACGCTCGAGAAGCTGCTTGACCTGCCGATCGTCGGCGACGTCCGAGGCGCGGGCTACTTCTACGGCATCGAGCTAGTGCCGGAGAAGGAGGGCAGGGCGCGCTTCGCGGACGACGAGACCGAGCTTCAGATGCTCGACTTCGTGTCCCGCCGTCTGCTGGAAGCAGGCCTCCACTGCCGCGCCGACGGCCGTGGAGACCCGGTCGTCCAGGTGGCGCCGCCGCTCATCTGCAGCCAGGAGCAGTTCGACGAGATCGAGCAGATCCTTCGCTCCGTGCTCAGCGAGGCCTCTGCGCGCCTCTGAGATCCCACCAAGCCTCGGGGCACTCACATCTCGTCTTCAGCAGGACAGGAGCCAGCCGTGCATCGTCACAAGCCACCCACCACGTACTCGTCCCTCATCTCTCGCGAGCCCGCCGCGGCCGCTGGGATCACCCGCCTGCAGTTCCTGAAGGGTGTCGCCGGGGTGGGTGTCGCCGCCGCTGCCGGTGGCATGCTCGCCGGATGTGGCGGCGGATCAGCCTCTGCCGGTCAGTCGAGCAGGCACATCGCCTCGATCGCCGATCTGGGCAAGGTCGGCGGCACGCTGGTGGTCGTCACCTACCAGGGCTACGAGGGCGGCGACGCCATCAAGCCATGGCTGGCAACGAATCATGTCGACCGACGCTTCCAGTCGATCAACTCCCAGCAGGAGGCGACGACCAAGCTCAAGGGCGCGGGCGGCGGCACCGTCGACGTCGTCGAGCTGGCACTCCTCGAGGGCGACAGCTACGTCGACATGCGCATCCCGCTCTTCCTGGACCTCGACTGGTTCCCGAACGGTAAGAGGATCCGACCGTTCTTCGCTGACCTCTTCCGCCAGCCCGACGGGACGCTCAGCGGCATCCCGTTCGTCTGGGCAGCGACGCCCAGCAACTACCGTCCGGACAAGGCGGACCCGATCGAGAGCTGGAGTGACCTCCTCAAGCCGGCCTACCGCGACCGCATCACGATGATCGACGATGCGCTCGCGAACGTCGCAACAGCCTCGCTGGCGCTCGGACACGAGGACCCCTCGAAGCTGACCCGCGACCAGCTCGACGAGATCGGGTCCTTCCTCAAGCGGATGGTCGCCCAGGCACGCACCATCACGCCCAGCTACGGCGACATGGTGCAGCAGCTCGCCTCGGGCGAGGTCTACGCGACCTTCAGCGGGTGGAGTGCGCTGGAGGTGTTCGCGGCGGGCGCGGGCGCGAAGGTGGCCTCGGCCTATCCGCGCGAGAAGTCGGTGGGGGTCGTCGACGCCCACGCGATTCCGCGGAGTGCGCCGAACAAGGGCACGGCAGCCGCGTTCATCAACGAGTTCCTTTCCGACGACATGCAGCGGTACGTCTCACGGGATCTGGCGTCGGGTGTGGTCGTCAACGACGCCGCGACGCTGCTGGGCAACGAGAAGCACCTGACGTTCGACTACGGCGATCTCGACCAGCTCCTCGAGGACAGGCTCGCCTTCGTCTCCGCTGCTCCACTGGTGCCGGAGGCCGGATACGTCAGCCGGCAGGACTGGCTCGACGTCTGGGAGGCGGCCAAGGCCTAGTGCCCGCCGATCCGGAAAGAGAGAGTCCCATGCGCAAGTGGGGGAGTGCTTCGAGGAGAGCGGGACGGTGGGTCCTCGTGCTGCCGTTGGCGGCGCTGGTGACCGCGGTGCTCGTTGCGCCGTCGGTGGTCGGTCTGTGGAAGTCGTTCCACGCCAGCAGCATCTACGAGATCCAGCAGGGCTTCACCCTCGAGAACTGGACACATGTCGTGCAGGATCCGACCTTCTGGGCCGCGTGGGCGACCTCGTTGACGATCGGGGGTACCACTGCCCTCATGTCGGTGGGCCTGGGCTTCTGGCTGGCCCACTTCATGAGGTTCACGCGTCCACAATCGGCGCAACTCGTCTTCGCAGTGCTGCTGGTCGCTTTGGTGGGCGGCTACCTCGTCAGGATCTACGCATGGCGGACCCTGCTCGGGGACTCGGGGGTCATCAACGCGGTGCTCATCAGGAGCGGGATGACGCATGCGCCGGTGCAAGGGCTGCTCTTCTCGCCACTCGCGGTCTTCTTGGCGCTCGGTTCGATCTACCTGCCCTACGCGACGCTGATGATCTCGGCGGGCCTCGCGAACGTCGGCGACGACGAGGTCGAGGCCGCACGCGATCTCGGTGCGTCTGCGTTTGATGCCTATCGCGGGGTGGTGGTCCCGTTGGCCGGCGGCGCGATCTTCCGGGCGTTCGTCTTGATCTTCCTGCTCAGCGCAGCCGACTACGTCATCCCTCAACTGGTCGGTGGCGCACACACGCAGATGGTCGGCGAGCTGATCTACACGGCCCTCGTCAGCGGCGGCGACGCCGGCGCAGGCGCCGCGACCGCGTTCGTCTCGATGATCCTCTTCGGTCTTGCCATCGCGATTCTCGGACTCTTCGCAAGGGCCGCGGGTCTGTTGTCGAGGACGGTTGCGTCGTGAGGCCCATCCGCGCGGTGCTCGGCTGGGTGCCGATAGCGCTGATGATCGTCTACCTGCTCGCGCCCATTGTGGTGGTCGCCTTGTTCGCGTTCCAGGGGTCGGCGAGCACGAGCCTGCCCTTCACCGGCCCGAGCCTGCACTGGGTGACGGCCGTCTTCGGCGACGCGCAGTTCCGGACCGCCCTGTGGGCCAGCGTGAAGGTGGCGGTCGGGACTGCGGTGCTCGCCACCGCGATCGGCCTGCTCGCGGCACTGGCTACGAGTCGGGCGATGGCGCACAAGGGGCTCCTCCGAGCCTTGGCGATGCTGCCGCTGGTGACGCCGCCGGTCTTCATCGGCTTCTCCATGCTGATCAGCGCGGGCGACGTCGGGGTCCGCCTCTCGCTGTCGCTCGTGCTCGTTGCCCACGTGCTGCTGACAGCGCCGGTCTGCTGGGTGGTGCTCGACTCCGCGTTCGAGCGGTTCGACGTGCTAACCGAGGAGGCAGCGCGGGATCTGGGCGCCACGGCGTTCCAGGCGTTCACCCACATCCGTCTGCCCGTCGTGTGGCGTCCCCTGACCGGCACCGCGATGATCGCGTTCGCGCTCTCCGTCGAGGAGTTCGCGGTGACCAACTTCGTCGTCGGCTCGACCCCGACGCTGCCGATCCTCGTGTGGGGGAAGATGCGGCGCACGATCGACCCGACGATCAACGTGGTCGCCTTGACGATCCTCTCGCTGATGCTGCTCGTCGGCATCTGCGGGTGGCTCTTGGTCCAGCGGTCAGGCCGGCGGCCAGCGACGAGTGCGGAGTCCGACGCGCCGGCCGAGTCGCCTGAGTCCGACCTGAGGACGACCACCTTGGAGAACCTGGAGAGCGAATATGCCTGACGTCAGCCGGTCGGCGGACGTGACGCCGGCCATCGAGATCCGAGACGTCAAGAAGTCCTTTGGGGCCTTTCACGCCATCGAGTCGCTGGACCTGACGGTCGCGGAGGGCGAGTTCCTGTCGCTCCTGGGACCGAGCGGCTGCGGGAAGTCCACCCTTCTGCGGATGATTGCTGGGTTCACGCGTCCTGACGCCGGCCGCATCCTGGTCAGCGGCCGGGACGTCACCGATCTGCCGCCTGAGCGCCGACCGACGAACATGGTCTTCCAGCGGTACGCCCTCTTTCCGCATCTCTCGATCGCTGACAACGTCGGCTACGGCCTGCGCAGACAGGGCTGGGGAAAGAGGGAGATCGGCGCGCGTGTCGCGGAGATGCTCAACCTGGTCAGCCTCTCGGGGTTCGGTCAGCGCTTGCCGAGCGAGATCAGCGGTGGCCAGGCGCAACGGGTGGCGCTGGCGAGGGCGCTCGCGCCGAGCCCCACGGTTCTCCTTCTCGACGAGCCGCTGAGCGCGCTCGACAGAGCGGTGCGCGGCGATCTGCAGAAGCAACTGGCGCGCATCCACGCCGAGACCGGCACGACCTTCCTCTACGTCACGCACGACCAGGAGGAGGCGATGTCGCTCTCGACACGGATCGCCTTGATGGACAAGGGCAGCATCGTCCAGCTCGGCCCACCGCATGAGCTGTACCGCCGGCCGCACAACGACTTCGCTGCTCGCTTCGTCGGTGATATCAACATCCTGACGTGCCGCGTGCGCAATGAGCCCGGTCAGCGCGAGGCCTCGTGGGAGGGGATCACCTTCGGACTCGATCGCCCCGGCGCGAGCGGTGGCGAGGAGCTGCAGTGCGTCTTCAGGCCGGAGGACCTCCGTCTGGTCCCACCCGGTGTTGAGGACCGCCGCAGCTTGCCGGTCGAACCGGTGAGCAGCTCCTACCACGGCTTCTACTGGATGCACGAGGTCCGAGTGATCGGAACGGAGCACCTACTGATGGTGCGCGACGTCGCGCACGAGTCGGCGGCGGCGACCGGGCAGCTCAGGGTGCTCTTCCCGACCGCTGGCGTGCGCAGTATCAATGGATCCAGATAGGAAGGCCTTCGCATGTCCAACGAGTACGAGTCCTACGTCTACAGCACGTTGCGCGAGCGGGGCGTCGAGAAGGAGCTGGCCTTCGCGCGTGAGGAGTTCCAGGAGCGGATCGCGCGCGCCATCGCGGTCGCCGGCGACCTGGGCCTGGATGCGCTGCTCCTGACGACGACGCCTACGATCGGCTACCTGACGGGGGCCGACACCTGCATGCCGCCGACCTACCTGGCCGCGCTCATCACGGCAGACGGAGACCTGGTCATCCAGTGCGCCGATCCCGAGGTCGGCACGATCCTGCGGCACAGCGTGGTCGAGGAGCTCGTCGTCTTCCCGTGGACCGATGTCAGCAGCGCCGCCGGCGCACTGGGCCGCCTCCTGGAATCGCGTGGTCTGGGGTCGGCGCGGATCGGGATGGAGCTGTCGAGCCCTGACAACTTCGGTCCGAGCGGCGTCGACGTGGCGACATACCAGGAGCTGCGCGGCGCGCTGCCCGGCTTGGAGATCGTCGACGTGGCCGATGCCGTCCTCGAGCTCCGGCTGGTGAAGTCGGAGGCCGAGCTTGCCCTGATGCGGGCCGCGGGAAGGATCAGCACCCTGGCGACCCTTGCCGCGCTCGACGTCGCTGCCGAGGGGGTGAGCGAGAACGAGGTCGCAGCCACGGCGTACGCCGTCGCGACCCGCGCAGGCAGCAACGTGATGTCCATCGACCCGATCGTGGCGACCGGCGAGCGGACCGGCTTGATGCCGCACCTGCCGTACCGCAACAACGTGCTCAAGGCAGGTGACCCCGTCTTCCTGGAGATGTCGGGCGCGGTCTGGCGATACAACGCGCCGATCATGCGCACGGCCGTGATCGGCAGGCCCTCAGCACAGGTGCAGGCGCTGACCGAGGCGAACCTCGAGGTGATCGACATCCTGCTCGCCGAGATCCGGCCCGGTCGCACCGGCGATGACGTCGCACAGCTCGCCGCGCCGGTCTGGAAGAAGGTCCCCGATGCCTTCTTCCACGGTGGCTATGGCTACTCCATCGGCATGGGCTTTCAGCCGTCGTGGACGGAGAACGCGGTCTACATCGAGATCGGTGGCGAGCGCGTCCTCCAACCTGGGATGACCTTCCACCTGGCGGTCAACCCCTGGGTGCCCGGCGGCGAGGGTGTGGGCTTTAGCGAGAGCATCGTCGTCACCGAGACCGGCTGCGACCTGCTCACGACCGGCGATCGCCGCGAGCTCATCCTGCGCTGAGCCTCTCCGGGCGCGGCCCGGGGATTTCTGACGTTGGCACAAGTGCCGTTCGTGCAGGTTCTTGCGTTTGGCTGATGACCCGGGTCACACCCCGTCCCTAGCGTTTCAGCAGCCGACGACAGGCACCTGACTTTCGCAAAGGAATCCGAAGATGAAGTACGAAGAGCGGTTGCAGCACGCCGACATCACGCCGGAGCTCCCCTTCCCGGTCGCCGAGTACGAGCGCCGGATCGCGGCGGTCCGGGACCGGATGCGCGTTCGCGACATCGACCTGCTGGTCGTCTCGAACACGTCGAGCTGGACCTACCTCACCGGCTATGACAGCACCATGCCGTCGTGCTACGGCGTGGGCCTGCTCCCGATCGAGGGCCGCCCGGCCGCGCACACGGCCGAGCTCGAGGTGCCGTGCGTCATGTACAACTCGATCGTCGAGGACATCTGCGTCTACGACACCCAGAACGACACGACGACGGCCGACCAGCTCGCCGACGTCCTGCTCGAGCGCGGGTATGACGGCAAGACCATCGGCATCGAGATGGGCTACTCCGACACCTTCGCGATCGGCGCGTACGACGTCCGCAGCTTCCTCACCCTCCGGCAGCGGCTGCCGCGGGCAACGTTCGTCGACACCACCGAGCTCGTCCTCGACGAGCGGGTCATCAAGACGCCCGCTGAGCTCGACTACATGCGACAGGCGGGCAAGCTGACGGCGCTGGGCATCGCGGAGTCCTTCGAAGCCATCCGTGCCGGGGTCACCGACAATGAGATCGTGGCCGCCGGTTACAGCGCGATGATCGCCGCGGGCAGCGAGCTGCTGTCCATCGACGGCATGTGCATGGCCGGTCACCGGGCAGGCCTCGGGCCGCACATGCCGTTCAAGCGGACCGTGCTGGGCAGCGGCGATGCGGTCTTCCTGGAGTACACCGGCACGTTCAACCGCTACAACGCACCGACCCAGCGAACGGCCGTCCTCGGTGAGCCGTCGCCGTTGCTCCGCCGTCTCGCGGACGCCAGCCTCGAGACCCTGCAACTGCTCCTCGAGAACATCGCTCCAGGCCGCACCGGCGACGATGTCGCGCAGGCGGTCCAGAAGGGTCTGGCGCCTGTGTGGGACGAGATCTGGTGGCACGAGGTGTACGGGTACTCCGTCGGTCTCGGCATGCAGCCGACCTGGACCGAGTCGCCGACCTACATCGCCCTGGGCGCGGAGCGCGAGCTCAAGACGGGGATGACCTTCCACCTGCCGATCTGCATCTTCACCGGCGGTCGCGACGGCGTCGGCTTCAGCGAGACCGTGACCGTGACCGATGATGGGTGCGAGGTGCTCACGCCGGGCGCGCTGCGCGAGCTCGTCGTCCGCCCGATCTGAGGAGCCCCCATGACCATCGACTCTGCTTCGCTCCCTCAGGAATCGGCCGACGCGAACGAACAACCCTCCGACGGGCGTCTGCATGGCAGCCTCGGCGTCCCGCATCTGCTCTTCACGCTGCTGGCCTACAACGGTCCGCTCATCGGAGCCATCGCCTACCAGCCGATCGTGATCGGCTACGGGAACGGCGTCGGCGCTCCGATGGCCTTCATCCTCGGCGGCATCGTGCTGATGCTGTTCGCCCTCGGCTTCGTCGCGATGGCCACCGGCGTCGAGCAGCCCGGCGGGTTCTACTCGTTCGTCGCCGCCGGCCTCGGTCGACGGGCCGGCATGGGAGCGGCCTTCGTCGCCATCGCGGGCTACTACGTGATCTCGGTGTCGAACTTCTCCTTCTTCGGCCTCTCCGTCAACGGCCTCGCCGACCGGTTCGGGTGGCCGCACGAGCCGTGGTGGATGTACGCGGTCCCGCTGCTTCTCTTCTGCGGTGTGCTCGGCTACTTCCGAATCGATGTCTCCGCCAAAGTGCTCTCGATCCTGCTCGTCGGCGAGTTCATCGTCGTCGCGGTCTACGACGCGGCCGTGGTCATCAAGGGCGGCGCGCACGGCCTCAGCGCGAGCTTCGTCCACCCCGACGTCGCTTTCTCCGGGTCGCTCGGTGTGGCGCTGCTGTTCGCGGCGATGATGTACGGCGGCTTCGAGGCCACCGTCGTGTTCCGCCACGAGGTGAAGGACCCGGACCGCTCCATCCCACGTGCGACGTACCTCTTCATCGGCGGGATCGGCCTGTTCTACGCGCTCACCACGTGGGTCACCACGCAGGCGCTGGGCGAGGGCAGGGCGCAGGCCGCCACAGCGGCGGACCCGAGCGGCTCGGTGCTGGGCACGATGCGGGAGTTCGCCGGCGTCGCCACGGTCGACGTCACCTCGGTGCTGCTCAATACGAGTGTCATCGCCGCGTCGCTCGCGCTCTACAACGTGCTCTCACGCTACGTGTTCCGGCTGGCTGCCGAGGGCGTTCTGCCGCACTCGCTCGGAACGGCGCACCCGGTTCATCACTCGCCGCACCGCGCCTCGGTCGCGACCGGCGCTGCGCTCTTGGTCGGCGTTGTCATCGCGGCGGTCGTGGGAGTCGACCCGAACCTGTTCTATGCCCAGCTCGCCGGCATCTTCTCCTACGCGCTGTTCTTCCTCTTCGTGCTGACGAATGTGGCCGTGCTCGTCTACCTCAACCGTGGGGCGATGGCCGAGAAGTACGGCGTGGGTCGCCGGATCGTCGCGCCAGTGCTCGCGCTCGCCGGACTGAGCATCGTGCTCTACCTGGGCCTGACGAACATCACCACCATGCTGCCGGTCAGCCAGACCGTCGGCGTCGCCCTCATTGGTGGTCTGTATGCGTTGTTCATGGTCGGGTATCTCTTCGCGCACTCGATCAAGCGGCGTCGGCCGGAGGTCTACGCGCTGCTCGGTGGCAACTGAGCCCTGCCGACGGGTTTGGCCAGACCCGACGGCGCCCCCTCGCGCATCGCGACGGGGCTCCGCCCCGTCTCAGGCAAGGGGCGGGCTACGAGCGGCACGTTCGTCAACGGGCGCTGAACGGCTCCCGCTGCGATCAGCGGGAGCCCTCCGGCGGGAGCGGTCAGGTGCTGGCTGTCAGGCGGACTGCACCGACCGTGCCCGCTGCGGGGTGCGCAGGTCCGTCTCATGCCGTAGGTGCTGCGCCACCCGGTGGGGATCGCGGGTCCCAGCGGCGGCCCAGGCGATGGCGAGTTGCCGGACGCAGTCGTACGCCGTCCATGAGGCGTCCGAGGCATCGAGGACCGGCCGTCCGTACGACGCCAGCTGCTCGCGGCCGAACGCAGCGAGCCCATCGAGAGCGTCGACGGGCTCGGCAGGGCGTCCGACGATGATCGCGTCGACGCGCTGCTCGACGAGGAGGGCGACACCCTCACGGACCGAGTCCGGGTCGAGGAGGTCGACGTCGACCGCGATGTCCTCGATCCGGCGACCGGCGATCCCGCCGGCGGCGTTGAGCTCCGCGACCGCGAGGGCGGCGTCGCGGACGGCGGCGACGGCGTCGCGTCCCGGGAGCCCGCACGACGTCACGACGATGCCCACGCGGAACGGACCGCGCCCTGGGAAGCTCACCGCGACGGGCAGCGTGAACGTTCGCGCGGCCGGATCCGAGCATGCAGGATGGGACGAGCGCTGCTCGACCTCGACGGGCCCTATCGACGTGAGGCCGGTGGCGCCGCCGGGGATCGGCAGTCGCAGGAGCCCCGCGTCCACGGCGAGCGCAGCGAGTCCGCCACGACTGGTCTGCTCGAGCTTCAGGAGCAGCCGCTCCACCTGGGAGGAGACGGTACGGCTGCTGGTGCCGAGACGCTCGGCGACCTGGAGGTTAGTGAGTCCGAGGGCGAGCAGCGTGAGGATGTCGATCTCCCGTGACGTCACTCCGCCGGGCAGCGCGGTCGGCGTCCAGCACAGCACTGCCTCGCCGCCCGTGCGCGTGGTCGGCCAGTGACGCTCGATCGCGACGGCCAGCCAGCCGCCGTCCGCGCGCCACAGGAAGCGGACCTCGCGGCGGCCGGTGCGCAAGAAGCCCTGCGCGTACTGGACCAGCTCCGACGGCGGACCGTCGAGCCCGCGGCGGAGGTGCTCCACCTCCGCGGCCACGAGCACCTCGCCCTCGCTCGCATGCCGGCTCTCCGGCCGCAGCGTGGCGACCCTCGCCGTGACACGAGGGGCTCCGGAGAGACGCGTCGGCCGAGTCTCGGTGAGCGGGATGCTGTTGCGTCCCACGGCCTGCACCTCCTCTTGCGCGCGCGTCCGTGCCTGGGCTCTCCCAACGCTAGGCAGAGTCCCCGGATGGGTCTTCAGACAAAGTCCAGAACCTCTCGGCGCGGGGTTTCTTGCCTTTGTCTGAGGACGCCTTAGTGCTCGCCGCCCTAGGTTTGACGATGTTGAGAGAGGGGTGAAAATGCAACGTCTCGTAGTGATCACCGGAGCGGCCGGAGGAATCGGCCGAGCAACGGGTCGAGCATTTGCAGATCGCGGTTGTCGGGTCATCGGATGGGATATCAAGAATCCGGGCGACGATGCATTCTCTGGATTCTTCGAGGTCGATATCACCGACATTTCCGCAGTGTCGGAGGCCGCTCATTGGGTGCGTTCCGAGTTCGGTGCCGTGAGCACGCTCGTCGCGAACGCAGGCATCAACATCGCCGGCACGCTGCTCCAGACGTCGCGCGAGGACTACGCGCGGCTGTTCGCCGTCAACGTCGACGGGGTCACCCACACCTGCCGGGCCTTCCTGCCGACGATGATCGCCGACGGCGGCGCCACCGTCGTCGTGACCGCGTCGGTCGGCGCCTTCATCGGCTTCGGCTCGAATGTCGCCTACACGATGACCAAGTCCGCGCTGATGGGCCTGGTCCGGGGCATCGCGATCGACCACGGCGCGCAAGGCATTCGGATCAACGCGATCTGCCCCGGCCTGACCGCGACCGCGATGGGCCTGGAGACGCTGGACCAGAAGCCTGAGCTGCGCACGACCTACGGCCTGCTCGGCCGGGCCGGCGAGCCCGCTGAGATCGCCGAGGCGATCTACTTCCTCGGCTCCGACTCGTCATCCTTCGTGCACGGCACGTCACTCGTCGTGGATGGAGGACACAGTGCCCGTTGAAACCCCCGCCCCCGCTGCGGCGCCCCTCCGGGTGGCTGTCGTCGGCACCGGCTTCGGCCTGTCGCACCACGTGCAGGCCTGGGCGGCGACCGGCGACGCCAGCGTGGTCGCCATCTGCTCGGCCCGCCCAGGCCGAGGCCAGCAGGTCTCCGCGGACCTGCCCGGCGTCGAGGGGTACGACGACTGGCGGCTGATGCTGGACGAGGTACGGCCCGACATCCTGGTGATCGCGTCCCAGCCCGACGCCCACGCCGACCCCGCCATCGCCGCCCTCGAGGGCGGCGTTCATGTGCTGTGCGAGAAACCGCTGGCCGGCCATCTCGACGACGGCATGCGGATCGCGCGTGCAGTGGTGGCGAGCGACGCCGTCTTCGCCGTCGACTTCGAGTTCCGCTTTTCCGCGATCCGGCAGGCCGTGCGTGGCGCCGTCGCGGAAGGGGCGATCGGCGAGCTGCGCAGCCTCGTCTGGACCGTGCGCTACCCGTCGTACGACCGGCTGGCGGCGCTGCCGCACGGCTGGCTATGGGAGGAGGCGCGCGGCGGCGGCATCGCCCGCGCGATCGGCTCGCACCTGCTCGACAGTCTGTTCTGGCTTGCCCCGCTCGCATGGGAGACCGGCGGCATGCGATGGTCCAGCATCAGTGAGCGGGAGGGCACGCCGAGCTGCGCCGACGACGCCTTCACCGTCATCGGCTCGGAGTCGGGCGGCGCGGGCTTTTCGATCACGCTGGCGCCCACGCATGGTGCGTTCGCCAGCGAGCTGGCCATCGTCGGGACGACCGGCACGCTCGTCATGGACGAGGCGACGGGAATTGCGGGCGTCCACCGGCGACCCGAGGAATTCGAGATCCTTCACTCGGGTGCCGCGAGCGGCCCCGGAACTCCGGGTGACGACCTCCGGCCACGGCTGGTGCAGATGATCGCCAAATTCATCGAGGCGGTCCGCGGAGGACCGGTCGACACGCTTCCCGGAATCGAGCACGGAATTCGCGTGCAGGCCGCCCTGGAATCGGTGGGCTACTTCCCGAGCAACACCCGTATCTCACTTTTGCCTAACCGCACCCCAATGAAGTCGGAGACCAAGTGAAAACCGCGAAGATCGGAATTGACGTCGGCGGGACCTTCACCGACATCGTCCTCCTCGACACCTCCAACGGGACCCTCAAGATCACGAAAGTGCCGTCCACGCCGAGCAACCCGTCCATCGGCCTGCTCGACGGAATCGACAGCATCCTGGAGCTGGCCGGCGCAAGGCTGAGCGACGTCGAGTCCATCGTCCACGGCACCACGGTCGTGACCAACCTGCTGCTGGAGCGCAATGGCGCGCCCACGGCGCTGATCACCACCGAGGGCTTCCGCGACGTCTTGGAGATCGGCCGCCAGAAGCGCCAGAAGCTGTACGACCTGTTCCAGGACAAGCCCGAGGTGCTGGTGCCCGGGCGCTGGCGCTGGGAGGTCGCCGAGCGCGTCTCGGCCAACGGCGACGTCGTCACCAGGCTCGACGAGGAAGCCGTGCTCACGCTGGCCCGCCGTGCGGTCGAGGAGGGCATCGAGTCGATCGCCGTCATCTTCTTGCACTCCTACGTCAACCCGGTGCACGAGCGCCGCGCTGCCGAGCTGATCCATTCGGTGAGCCCCGACCTGCACGTCTCGCTCTCGTGCGACGTCAACCCGGAGTTCCGCGAGTTCGAGCGCTCCAGCACGACGGTCGCCAACGCCTACGCGATGCCCCGTGTGGCGCGCTACATGACCGACGTCCGGGTCGGTCTTGCCGCCCGCGAGGACAACCCCGGCTTCCTGGTGATGCAGTCCAACGGCGGCGTTGCGACACCCGAGCTCGTCGCCGAGCGACCGGTCAACAGTGCGCTCTCCGGCCCCAGCGGTGGCGTCATCGGCAGCGCGTTCACCGCCGGCCTGGCCGGCATCTCGAACGTGATCACCATGGATATGGGCGGTACGTCGTGCGACGTCGCCGTGATCCTCGACGGTGAGCCCCGGATGACCACCGAGGGTGACATCGACGGCCGTCCGCTGCGCACCCAGATGGTCGACATGCACACCGTCGGCGCCGGCGGCGGCTCGATCGGCTGGGTCGACTCTGGCGGCGCGCTGCGCGTCGGACCGGCCAGCGCCGGCGCCGACCCGGGCCCAGCCTGCTACGGCCGCGGCGGCACCCTGGCCACCGTCACCGACGCCAACCTGGTGCTCGGCCGGATCGAGCCGGCCACCTTCCTCGGCGGCCGGATGCAGCTCGACGCGGCCGCGGCCGAGGAGGCCGTCGCGGCGCTCGCCGCCGAGGCCGGTCTCAGCGTCGAGGAGACGGCGGCCGGCATCGTCCGGATCGCCGAGGCCAACATGATGAACGCGGTCCGGCTGGTCTCGCTCCAGCGCGGCTACGACCCCCGCGACTTCGTGCTGATGGCCTTCGGCGGCGCCGGTCCGCTGCACGCGGCCGCGATGGCTCGCGAGCTGCGGGTGCCCCGCGTCCTGGTCCCGCTCGGCTCGTCGGCGCTGTCCGCGCTCGGCTGCTTGGTCGCCGACATCCGGCACGACTACACGACCACCCTGCGCGTCACCTCCGCCGACGCCGACCCAGCCGACCTCGGCCGTGCGTACGGCGACCTCGAGGCCGACGGTCACGCGGACCTCGACCGCCAGGGCGTGCCGCGCGACGGGCGCGACATGATCCGGCGCGCCGACATGCGCTACGAGGGCCAGGCCTACGAGCTCACCGTGCCCTTCCCGGCCGGCGAGGTCGACGGCGCCTCGATCCGGGCCGCCGCCAAGGCGTTCCATCAGGAGCATGCCCGCGCCTACGGCCACAGCGCCGAGGGTGAGCCGGTCGAGTTCGTGAACCTCCGCGTCACGGCCGTCGCCCCTGGCACCAGCCTCGACCTCAGCGAGGTCGCGGGCGGGTCCGAGCCCGACCGCGACGCCTACCTCGGCGCGCGTCCCGTTGTCCTGCCGGACGGCCCGGGCAAGGCCGATGTGTGGAGGCGCGAGGCGCTGCGCGGTGGCAACGTCATCGAGGGCCCGGCCCTGGTCGAGGCGGAGGACACCTCGATCCTCCTGCTCGCCGGCGACCGCCTCGTGGCCGACGGCTTCGGAAATCTCATCATCGACATCAATGTGGAAGGACTGTCCCGTGTCGACGCCTGACCTTGTGACGACGGAGGTCGTCCACGCATCGCTGGTCTCCATCGCCGAGGAGATGATGGCGACGCTGCAGCGCTCGGCGTACTCCGTGGTCATCCGCGAGGCCGCCGACTGCTCGGCCGCCCTGTACGACGCGACCGGCCAGCTGATCGCCCAGTCGGAGTCGATCCCGGCCCACCTGGGCTTCGCCGGCGGTGCGCTGCGCGAGACGCTGGCGACGAAGTTCCCGCTGGAGAAGCTGCAACCGGGCGACGCGATCATCTTCAACGACCCGTATGCCGGCGGCAGTCACCTGCCCGACGTCGCGCTGTTCAGCCCGGTGTTCGTCGACGGTGTCGCGATCGCGTTCTCGGTGACCGTCGCCCACCACCTCGACGTCGGCGGCCGCGCCCCCGGCTCGATCGGCAACGACGTCACCGACATCTACCAGGAGGGCGTGCGCCTATCGCCGACGCTCTTCTACCGTGACGGCGCGATCAACGAGACGCTCGAGGACCTGCTGCGCACCAACACCCGCCAGCCCGACCGGCTGCTCGGCGACCTGCGCGCCCAGCTGGCCGCCAACAAGACCGGTGTACGACGGCTCGAGGAGCTGTGCGCCCGGCACGGCGTCGGCACGGTCCTCCAGGTCGCGCAGGACCGGCTCGACTACACCGAGCGCCGGCTGCGCAGCTGCATCGAGGAGATTCCGGACGGCCGCTACTTCGCCGAGGGCTTCCTCGACGAGGACGGCGTCGACCGCGAGAAGAAGGTCTGGATCCGCTGCACCGTCATCGTCGAGGGCAGCGACATGGTCTACGACTTCGAGGGCTCCTCGCCCCAGTGCCGCGGGCCGTTCAACGCGGTGCCGGCGGCGATCGGCGCGGCGGCGTACCTGATCACCAAGTGCGTCACCGACCCTGACATCCCGCAGAATGAGGGCGCCTTCCGTCCGGTCAAGATCAAGACGCCCAAGGGCTCCGTCGTGAACCCGGAGTTCCCGGCCCCCTGCGGCGCCCGCCACTACACGGTGATGCGCACCGCCGACGTGCTGCTCTCGGCGATGGCCAAGGCGCTGCCGGGCCGGATCCCGGCGCAGTCGAACGCCCACACCACGGCGATGTCGATCTCCGGCGTGAACCCGCACACCTGCCGCTACGGCGTCTACTTCGACTTGCTCGGCGGCCCGATCGGCGCGCGCCCCAACAAGGACGGTCTCGACGCGGTCGACGACTATGTCGGCAACGTGATGAACGTGCCGGTCGAGGCGGCCGAGCTTGAGTACCCGCTCGAGTTCGGCGAGTACTCGCTGCTGCCCGACTCCGGCGGCGCCGGACAGTTCCGCGGCGGCCTCGCGTTCCGGCGCTCGTACCGGATCACCGCGCCCGAACAGAGCCTCACTCTGCGCTCCGACGGCGAGGAGCACCGCCCGCAGGGGCTCTTCGGCGGCGGCAGTGGCACCCCGGGCCGCAAGGCGCTGACCCGATCCGGCGAGGAGTCGCCGCTCTACCAGAAGATCACCGGCTTCCTGCTGGAGGAGGGCGACCTGATCACCGTCGACACCCCCGGCTCCGGCGGGTACGGCGACCCGCTGCTGCGGCCCGCCGAGATGGTGCTGATGGACGTCGCCGACCGCCGCGTCTCCCTCGAGAGCGCCTGGGCCGACTACGGGGTCCGGATCGAGGACGGGCACATCGTGGAGTACTCCGACCAGCGCGAGGCGGCCCGGCATGGTGACTTCCGCGTCCTCTTCACCGACCGCAAGCACCCCGACCTCGCCATCGAGCGTGAGGTGCTCGCCCGGATCGGCGCCACCGTCGTCGACGCGACCGACGAGAGCCCGGAGTTCCTGGAGCGCGAGCTGGCCCTGGCCGACGCGGTCTGCAACCAGTACGCCGTCCTCGACGCGCCGCGGATCGACCGGATGGAGCGGGCCCGGATCATCTCCCACTACGGCATCGGCACCAACCGGATCGACTCCGACCGGGCCACCGATCGGGGGATCTGGGTCGCGAACGCGCCGGACTACTGCACCGAAGAGGTGGCGATGCACTCGCTCGCCCTCATCCTCGGCCTGGAGCGCGGGATCACCGAGTACGACCGGTTCTATCGCGGCGGCACCTGGACCTACGACCTCGGTCGTCCTCTGCACCGGATCAGCGGCAGGACCCTCGGTCTGCTCGGCCTGGGACGGATCGCCCGCAAGCTCGCCGGCTACGCGGCTGCGCTGGGCTACCGGGTCCGCGCCTGCGACCCTGTCCTCCCGGACGCGGCGTTCGTGCAGGCCGGTGTCGAGCGGGCCGGCGACGTCGTCGATCTGGTCGCACACGCCGACGTGCTCTCCATCCACGTCCCGCTCACGGAGGCGACCCGCGGGATGGTCAACGCCGCGGTACTCGCCCAGGCCCGGCCGGGGTTGCTCCTGGTCAACGCCAGCCGTGGCGCCGTCATCGATGAGCCGGCCCTGCGCAATGCGCTCGCCGACGGCCGCGTCGTCGCAGGTCTCGACGTACTCGCGTCCGAGCCGCCGACTGTGGAGGACCCGATGTTCTCCGCGCCGAACACGGTCCTGACCCCGCACGCGGCCTTCTACTCCGAGGAGGCCTACGACGAGCTCCGGCGCACCGTCGCCGAGAATCTCGTGGCCTTCTACGAGACCGGGCGTCCGCTCCACTCCGTCAACACCGTGACCCCCGTACCCACCCTCTCCACCTCGCGAGGAATCCATGTTTAACGCCCGATCCCTGCTCTCCGACCTCGGCTACCCCCGGGGCGACGCCTACGACCTGCCCAGCAGCACCAAGCGCTTCCCGGATGGCGCGCAGTACCGCTTCGAGCTCGCCAGCATCGAGGGTCCCGCGGCCATCGACGCCGCACTCGAGGAGGCGTCGCGCCGCGGCCTCGACGTACACCGGCTCAGCCAGGGCTCGGGCCTGCAGATGAGCACTGACGAGGAGCTCGAGCGGATGCTCAACGCCACCCGTGGCGCGGGCGTCGAGCTCTCGGCCTTCCCCGGGCCGCGCGGCACCTGGTCGCCGTCCCCGACTGCGAGCACCGTCGCCGGGTACAACCTTGCCCACCAGTCCGAGGGTGCGGACCGCCTCGTCCACCTGCTCGACGACGTCGCGCGCGGCCTAAGCCTCGGCGTCCGCGGCCTCACGATCGCCGACCGGGGCGCAATCCGGATCCTCAACGAGGCGCGGACGCGGGGCATTATCCCGGGCGACCTGGTCATCAAGTCGTCGGCGCTCGCGGGTCTCGGAGCCAACCCGGTCTCGGCCCAGGAGGCCGTCGAGCTGGGCGTAGACTCGCTGAATGTGCCGACGGCGCTGACCCTTCCCCAGCTCGCCGCTATCCGCAAGGTCGTCGACATCCCGATCGACATCTACGTCGAGGCCCCCGACTCCTTCGGTGGCTTCGTGCGCACCTACGACGTCCCGGAGATCATCCGCGTCGCGGCGCCGGTCTACATCAAGGTCGGCATTCGCAACAGCCCGGAGCTCTACCCGGCAGGACGCCACTTGGAGCGGGAGACCGTGCTTCTGGCCGAGGAGAAGGTGCACCGAATGCAGACGATCCGGGCCGTCATCGAGCGGTTCTACCCTGAGGCGATCGCCTCCGCGAGAGGAGCGAAGGGCCTTGGCATTGCGGCAGCGGCAGCCTGAGGGCACGTCACCGGGACGGATGACCCATGCGTCTCGGTGACCTCCTGTCTCATCGTGAGCTCCGGCTCCAGCAGCTGACGGGCGGTCCTGAGTCCCGCCAGCTGCAGGTGCGCTGGGTGCACTACGGCGACTACCCCACCGCCGCGGAGTGGATCTCCGAGGGGGAGGTGCTGCTGACCTCCGGTTATGCGGTCGGGGACATCGACGAGCAGGCCGCCGAGGCCACCGTCGGTGCCCTGGTCCTCGCCGGGTGCACGGCCCTCGGTTACGCCGTCGGGCCGGAGCACGCCGAGGTCCCGAAGGCGCTACTGAGCGCCGCCGAGGCGCACGACCTGACCGTCTTCGTCGTGCCGTTCGAGGTGCCGCTCATCGCGCTCACACGGTTTGTCTTCGACACGCTCTACCAGGAGAAGTACGCCGCGCTGCATCAGGCGGTGACGCTCAGCCGTCGGCTGCTGCCGGTCGTCGCGACCGAGCGCGACCCGCGCACGATCGTCTCGATCGTGGGCGCCGCGCTCGGCCGGGCGCGGATCGCGGCGTTCGACTACTACGGGACTCTGATCGGGTTCGCCGGAATGCAAGAGATAGACGCCCGACACCTGTGGCGGCACGCGAGGTCGACCGGCATCCCGCGGGTGTCGATCACCTTCACCTCCGACGGCGAGAGCATCAACGTCGTCCCCATCCCGGGTCCGCGGGAGGTCGTGGCCTACCTGATCGTCGCGACGAGCGAAGCGATGGACGAGCGGCAGACGCTGCTCGTGGAGCAGGCCGTCACCGCGCTCAGCTTGACCGTCTCCAGCCTGGAGAGCGTCAGGGTGAAGCGCCGGGCGGAGGCGGAGCGGCTGTTCCACGAGGCCGTCGAGGGCGTCGTCGACGAGGATCTGCTCCGCGAGCGGTTCCAGGGCACGGCGCCAGATGAGCTCGACACGTACGTCGTGCTCGCTTGCCGGACCGAGTCGCCGAACGAGGAGGTTCGCGAGTCGCTGCTCGCCCGGGTCGAGGACAGCGTCGCGCGAAGCAGTGAGGCGTTCCTGGCCTCCTGGTCGGAGGGCGTGGTGCTCGTGCTCGCGCTCGGACCGCAGGGCAATGTCGCCGAGCGGGTGTGGGCGGACCTCAAGGCGATCGGCCTCCCGACCGTGCTGGGCACCAGCCAGCTCCGCACTGGGATGGAGAGCCTGCGCGACGCTCTCTTCCAGGCGCGCTCGTCGGCGGCCTCCGGCCGGGTCGGCGTCAACGAGCCCGGCGGCGTCGCGCTCGACCTGCTCCTGCAGCACCTCGTCGACGCCGAGGGCGTCGACAGCTTCCTCGACCGGGTGCTGGGCAACCTGCTCGGCGCCGACAAGAACCAGTCGCTGCTCACCACGCTCCAGGTCTACCTGGACAACGGCAGCCGACCCGGGCCGACGGCTAACGAGCTGCACATCCACCGCCAGACTCTGGCGTACCGGCTGGACCGGATCCAGCAGCTCACCGGCCGCAGCCTCAAGGACGGCTCCGATCTGCTCGAGGTGCAGCTTGCGCTGCGACTGCAGCAGTTCCGCAGCCGCACCCAACGTCCGTAGGCGCCCCGCGTCCCTCCCCGGCTGCAGCGACCGCTGAAGCCGCCACTGAGACCACCACTGAAGGAGGTCGACGATGACCACCACCGATGTCGTCGTGGACTGGCAGTCCGTCGCCGCAGCCGCCGCGCCCGAGGGGGGCGCGTTCATCGACGGGTCGTACCGGCCGGCGCAGTCCGGCGCGACCTTCGACCGGATCAGCCCGGTCGACGGGCGGAGGCTGGCGTCCGTCGCCGCGTGCACGACCGAAGACGTCGACCTGGCCGTCGCCGCTGCCCGCCGCGCGTTCGAGGACGGCCGCTGGTCGGGCCTGGCCCCGCGCGAGCGGAAGGTCGCGCTGCTGCGCTTCGCCAATGCCGTGCGGGAGGCGCGCGAGGAGCTCGCCACGATCATGACCGCCGACAGCGGGAAGCCGATCTCCGCCGCGCGCGGCGAGGTCGACGACGCGGCCGGCGTCCTGGAGTTCTACGCAGAAGCGATCGACAAGCTCGCCGGCGAGGTGATGGCGACGCCGCAGACCGAGCTGGCTTTCGTCACCCGCGAGCCGCTCGGCGTCGTGGGCGCGGTCGTCCCGTGGAATTTCCCGCTCGGCATACCGATGTGGAAGATCGCACCGGCCCTCGCGACCGGCAACTCGGTCGTCGTGAAACCCGCCGAGCAGGCGCCGCTCGTGGTCTGCGCGCTGGCCCGGATCGCCGCCGAGGCCGGACTGCCGGACGGCGTGCTCAATGTCGTCACGGGCTTCGGCGAGACCGCCGGCGCCGCGCTCGGTCTGCACATGGACGTCGACAAGATCTCGTTCACCGGCTCCACCGAGGTCGGGAAGATGTTCCTCGGCTACTCGGCGCGGTCGAACATGAAGGTGGTCGCGCTGGAGTGCGGCGGCAAGTCCGCCAATGTCGTCCTGGCTGACACCCCCGACCTCGAGCGGGCTGCTACCGAGACCGCGCAGGGCGTCTACTTCAACCAGGGCGAGGTGTGCAGCGCCGGAAGCCGGCTCGTCGTCGAGGCGCCGATCGCGGAGGAGTTCACCGCGCGCGTGGTCGAGGCGGCCCAGGCCTGGCAGCCCGGAGACCCGTTCGACCCTGCCACGCAGATGGGGGCGCTCATCGACGAGGGGCACCGCGGCCGCGTCGAGGACTACGTCAGTGTCGGCCGCGCCGAGGGCGCGCACGTGGTCGCCGGCGGCGTCCGGGCCCGCGAGTCCTCGGGCGGCTTCTACCTCGAGCCGACCGTCCTGGCGGGCGTCGACAACGACATGCGCGTCGCGCGCGAGGAGATCTTCGGTCCAGTGCTGTCCGTGATCCCGGCTCAGGACGCCGTCCAGGCGGTGCGGATCGCGAACGACTCCGTCTACGGTCTCGCCGCCGCGATCTGGACCCGCGACGTCAGCCGCGCTCACCAGATCGCGCGCCAGCTGCGGGCCGGCACGGTCTGGTTGAATTGCTACAACCGCGGCGACATCAACCTGCCGTTCGGCGGCTTCAAGCAATCGGGCTTCGGGCGGGACAAGTCGCTTCACGCGATCGAGCAGTACACGCAGCTCAAAGCGACGTGGGTGCATCTCGGATGAGCGCACCGAGCATGACGACGACTGGCGTGAGCGCCGCAACGAAGGCGGCCGAGCAGGCGTTCTGGTCCTACCGGGACACCTCGCCCGCTGTCCGCTCCGCCTTCCTCGCTGGCATCGCCGAGGAGATCGAGGCCGACCGGGACGCGATCGTCGAGGCCGCGGTCGAGGAGAGCCGGCTCCCGGAGGCCCGGATCATCGGGGAGCTCGGGCGGACGACGGGGCAGCTGCGGATGTTCGCAGACGTCGTACGGCGGGGCGACCACCTCGGCGTCCGGATCGACCCCGCGCTGCCCGACCGTCAGCCGCTCCCGCGGCCCGACCTGCGCCAGCGGCAGACGGCCATCGGTCCGGTCGCCGTCTTCGGGGCGAGCAACTTCCCGCTCGCCTTCTCGACCGCCGGCGGAGACACGGCGTCGGCGCTTGCCGCCGGCTGCCCGGTCGTGGTGAAAGGCCACCCCGCGCACCCGCGGACCGGCGAGCTCGTCGCCGCAGCGGTCGCCCGCGCGGTCGCCGCCCACGGCCTACACCCCGGCGTCTTCTGCCACCTGCCGCCGACCGCCAGCGATGGTGGAGTCACGCTCGGCCAGGAGCTCATCAGCGACACGCGGATCAAGGCGGTCGGCTTCACCGGGTCGCGCAGGGGAGGGCTAGCTATGGCGGCTGCGGCCGCTGCGCGTCCGGACCCGATCCCGGTCTACGCCGAGATGTCGTCGGTCAACCCGGTCGTCGTCCTGGCGGGCGCACTCGGGGACGACCCGGCCGACCTCGCCGCGGCTTACGTCGGCTCGCTCACGCTCGGCTCCGGCCAGTTCTGCACCAACCCGGGCCTGGTCTTCGTCCCCGAAGGACCGGCCGGCGACGCCTTCGTCGCGGCCGCCGGCGCGGCCGTCGCCCAAGCCACCGGACAGATCATGCTGACGCCCGGAATCGCTGCGGCATACGACGACGCAACCGCCCGACTGCGCGCCGCGGACGGCGTCCGCGTGATCGGTGTCGGCGTCGGGGGCGGGCCGGACGCGCCCGCGCCCCAGCTCGTCGAAGTTGCCGCCTCGGCGCTCGACGGGCCGGACCCAGTGGCAACTGAGGAGGTGTTCGGCGCTTCAGGGGTCATGGTCCGGTACGGCTCGGTCGACGAGCTGCTGCCGTTGCTGGTCCGGCTCGAGGGCCAGCTGTCCGCGACGATCCACGCCAGCGAGGCCGACCACGACGCCGCCCGCCGATTGCTGCCCGTGCTGGAGACGAAAGCCGGCCGGATCCTGTTCAACGGCTGGCCGACCGGTGTCGAGGTCTGCCACGCGATCGTCCACGGCGGCCCGTTCCCCGCGACGACCGACGCGCGGACGACATCCGTCGGCAGCCTAGCGATCCAGCGCTTTCAGCGGCCCGTCTGTTATCAGGACGTCCCGGACGTCCTGCTGCCCGACGCACTCCGACAGGCCAACCCATGGTGGTTGTCGCGCGAGATCGACGGTCGGCTGGTCTCTGCTTCGGACGCACGGGGATGACGGGGGCTGGGCCGCGACGCCGGTGTTCGTCGGTGGGCTCCGGTGCGGGCCCGGACGTCGATCGGCATCGCGTCGTGGTCATCGGGTCCGGCTTCGGTGGACTCTCCGCCGCCAAAGCCCTTCGCCGCGCTGATGTCTCCGTGACGGTCATCGCCAAGACGAATCATCACCTGTTCCAGCCGTTGCTGTATCAGGTGGCCACCGGGATCCTCGCCCCTGGAGAGATCGCTCGGTCGACTCGAGACATCCTGAGTGAGCAGGGAAACGCGCAGGTCCTGCTGGGAGAGGTCGTCGACATCGACGTCGAGAGCCGCACCGTGACCTCCGACGTTCTGGGGCGACGGCTCGTGACCGGCTATGACTCCCTCATCGTCGCGGCCGGCGCCACCCAGTCCTACTTCGGCAACGACCAGTTCGCCGACTTCGCGCCCGGCATGAAGAGCATCGACGACGCGCTCGAGCTGCGTGGCCGTATCTACGGGGCTTTCGAGCTGGCTGAAGTCGTTGCCCTGCGCGGGGAGGAGGTCGGTGGCCTCTTGACCTTCGCGATCATCGGCGCAGGCCCGACCGGTGTTGAGCTGGCGGGTCAGATCGCCGAGCTCGCGCATCGGACCTTGCGCCGCGACTTCCGCTCGATCGACCCGCGCGAGGCGCGGGTCGTGCTCGTCGATGCGGCGCCTCAGGTCCTTTCGGCCTTCGGGCCACAGCTGGGGGCGACCGCCGCCCAGCAGCTCGGACGTCTGGGCGTGGAGGTGGTGCTCGGCGCTGTGGTGACCCATGTCGACGAGCGTGCTGTCGAGATGCGTCTTGGCGATGGGAGCATCCAGCGCCTCGAGAGCGTCACCAAAATCTGGGCGGCGGGCGTTGAAAGCAGCAGGCTGTCTCGGGTGCTTGCTGTCCAGACGGGAGCGCAGCTCGACAGAGCAGGGCGGATCATGGTCAACCCGGATCTCACGTTGCCCGGGCATCCCGACGTGTGGGCGGTCGGGGACATGGTCGCCGTCGACGGCCTGCCGGGTGTCGCGCAGGTCGCGATTCAAGGGGGAAGGTTCGCCGCTAAGGAGGTCATCCGACGGTTGAACTCCGTCGGCGGCGCGGGACCGTTCGAGTACGTCGACAAGGGGTCCATGGCGATCATCAGTCGGTTTCGGGCCATCGTCGCGATCGGGCGTTTCAAGCTGACGGGGCCCGCGGCATGGCTGATGTGGCTGGTGCTGCATCTCGCCTATGTCAACGGTTTCAAGAACCGCCTGACGGCGCTGCTGCACTGGTCGGTGTCGTTCGTCGGGCGAAGCAAGCCCGAGCGAATCGTGACTGAACAGCAAGTGTTCGGCCGCAGGGCCCTCGCCCGGCTCGAGCTCGGCGCCTCGGACCTGGTCTCGACGTCGGGCAGGTACAGCGGCACCCGAGGACAGACGACCAGGTCATCTGACGGCCAATGAGACGGACCTAACACGCCGCGTGGGCAACGCGAGATGCGTTGCTGAGACCGGTTCGCGCCGTGGTGCGCTGGTTGTTCAGCCGTTCAACTGCCAGGTGCACGTTAGCGCCTCTAGCACGCCGAGCCCGTTGGCGGCCTCTTGTCCGGAAGTTGAATGAGTTGGGTCACGACGCGATCCACACTCTTGACCTACCTGAGCGCAACAAGACCGCCGGTGGCGAGCAGCCTCGTCGCTGATACGACGATCGGATTGTGGTCTCGAAGGACGCTGACTTGCCGGATAGTCACTTGCTGCAAGGAATCCCGGGCCGCTTCTTGCAGGCGAAGAGGTGGAACATCTGAAACGGTGATCTGATCGCACTGTTCGCGCGGCACCACGACGCGGACGAGTTGGAGTTCGGGGACGCCGACCTCGTTGTCGACGGCGGACGAATGATCGTGCACGACCGGCGGGATTGACCCAAGTGAGGGACCACCGCCGGGCCTGACTCTTAATCCGTTGCGCTCGTGTCGCGCGCCACAGGCCCAGAAGTTGGCTCCGTTGAGCGTGAAAGGCCCCTGCGGCGGGCCCGGCCGGCGACTCTCGAAAGATGGTTTTCCATGGCAAAAGCGTGGCGTCGAGGGGAAACGCAAAGGGCCGCCGACCTGTTGTCCCAGGTCAGCGGCCTCTTTCGGTACGCCATCAGGGACTCGAACCCCGAACCCGCTGATTAAGAGTCAGCTGCTCTGCCAATTGAGCTAATGGCGCATGTTCCAGAACCTCCTGGAGCGACGTGAACATTACCAGCGGCCGACGTACGCCCCAAATCCTCGGAGCCCTCAGCGAAGCTCCAGGACAGCCTGCGCGGCGTTGTGCCCGCCGAGTCCCGAGACGGCGCCGCCGCGACGCGCTCCGGAGCCGCAGAGGAGGACGGCGGGCCGGTCGGTCTGGACGCCCCAGCGGGCCGCGGGCGTGCTGAGATCGGCGCGGTGCGGAGCCCACGGCCAGTCGAGGTCGCCGTGGAAGATGTGGCCGCCGGGCATCGCCAGGTCGGCCTCGATGTCCTGCGGCGTCTTCGCCTCGAGGCACCACGCACCGGACTGGTCGCGCGCGATGACGGAGGAGATCGGGTCGAGGAGGTGCTCGTCCAGCGAGGCGATGGCGCGGCGCACCGCCTCGTCCTTCGCCGACGGGTCGTCGAAGAGCGTCGCGGGCGTGTGCAGCCCGAAGTAGGTCAGGGTGTGCGTGCCGGGTGGCACGTCGCCCAGGATCGACGGGTCGCTGAGGGAGTGGCAGTAGACCTCGCCCGGCAGGCGCGAGGGGAGCGAGCCGCCGGCCGCCTCGGCGTACGACGCCTCGAGCCTGCTGTAGTCCTCGCCGAGGTGCAGCGTGCCCGCGAAGGCCACGGCCGGGTCGGCGCCGGACTTCAGGCGCGGCAGCCGGTCGAGCAGCAGGTTGATCTTCAGCTGCGACCCGACCGGCTTGGTGGCGGGGTCCTCGTCCTCTCCGAGCAGGATGCGCAGCACCCAGGGGGCGACGTTGGCGAGCACCCAGCGCGCGGAGACCGTGTGGGTTGCGAACCCGTCGTGGAAGTCGACCTCGGCACCGTCGTCCTGCGAGCGGATCGCGCTGACGCCCGCCCCGGTCACCAGCTCGGCGCCCGCCTGGCTCGCGGCTCGCGCGAGGGCATCGGTCACCGAGCCCATGCCGCCGACGGGGACGCGCCACTCGCCGGTGCCGTTGCCGAGGAGGTGGTAGAGGAAGCAGCGGTTCTGGATCAGCGAGGGGTCCTGCAGGCTGGCGAAGGTGCCGATGAGCGCGTCCGTGGCGACGACGCCGCGCACCGTGTCGTCGCAGAAGCGCTCCTCGATCGTCCGGCCGATCGGCTCCTCGACCAGAGTACGCCACGTGGCGGGAGACACGCAGTCGCGGATCTCGCGGTCGGTGGGCAGGGGAGCGGTCAGGGTCGGGGCGACGACCTCAGCGAAGGCGCCGACGTCGGCGTAGAACGCCCGCCAGGCGGCGTACTCCGCCTGGGAGCCGGTCAGCTCGCGGAAGCTGGCCGCGGTCGCAGGACCCTCCGGGCGCTCGACGAGCAGCCCACCGGGGACGCCGTCACGCAGGACGGGGGTGTACGACGCCGTCGAGCGCGACTCCAGCCGCAGGTCGAGCCCGAGGTCGGCGACGATCGTGTCCGGAAGAAGCGAGACGAGGTAGGAGTAGCGCGACAGCCTCGTCGGCCGGCCCGGGAACGCCTGCGCGGACACGGCGGCCCCACCCACGTGGTCGAGCCGCTCGAGCACGGCGACCGACAGGCCGGCTCGCGCGAGGTAGGCGGCGGCGGTCAGGCCGTTGTGGCCCCCTCCGACCACCACGACGTCGAACTGACTCCGGCTCGTGCCCCCCATGGAAGAGGACCCTAGCGGGCGAGTCGGGCCCGAGCGGTCACAGCCGCTTGGAGAAGAAGTGCGTGGCGTAGGGGTTGTCGTTGTAGCGGTCGACGCGGAGGTAGCCGGCGCGCTCGTACATCGCGATGGCGTCGCCCAAGGTCTCGTTGGTGTCGAGGCGCACGACGTCGTGACCGAGCCCGCGAGCGAGGTCCTCCAGGTGCCGGAGCAGCCGCGAGCCGAGGCCTGCGCCCCGCCATGCGCCGTCGACCCACATCCGCTTGATCTCGGCGGCGTCGCCGTAGACGCGGACCCCGCCGCCCGCGATCGGACCGTCGTCGGCGACGGCGACGACGAAGGCTCCGACCGGAGCCCGGAGGGTGGCGTCGTCCTCGTCGGTGTGGGGACCCGGGTCGAAGCCGTGGGGGAAGCGCGCATCGAGCTCGGCGAAGTAGCGTGCCATCGCCTCGCGTGCGTACGCCGATGCGGGGTCGACGGTCTGCAGTGTCAGCGCCGCCGCGCGCTCCCTCGAGACCTCCACGAGCGCGACTGTAGTGACAGCCGAAAGCGCGAGAACCCGAGCCCAACGGCCCGGGTTCTCTTGGGGCGAGCGACGGGACTTGAACCCGCGACCACCTGGACCACAACCAGGTGCTCTACCAGCTGAGCTACGCCCGCCATGACCCGTTGCACGGGCCGGTGAGAAGTGTAGGGGAATCAGTTCGTCACTGCTGAATCGGGAGCAGGTTCGGTGGGTGCGAGCCCCGTGATGCTGCCGCCGTGACGGGTGGCGATCTCGCGCGCGGCGTCGCTGTCGGGGCCGGGAGCCGGCACGAAGATCGCGTCGCGGTAGTAGCGCAGCTCCTCGATCGACTCCTGGATGTCGGCGAGCGCACGGTGGTTCCCCCGCTTGGCCGGCGCCTGGAAGTAGGTGCGCGGATACCACCGTCGGGAGAGCTCCTTGATGGAGGAGACGTCGACGATGCGGTAGTGCAGGAACGACTCCAGCTCAGCCATGTCGCGGGCCAGGAAGGCGCGGTCGGTGCCGACGGTGTTGCCCGCGAGCGGCGGCCGGCTGTCGGGTCCGCACTGCGAGCGCACGTAGTCGAGGACCAGCTGCTCGGCCTCGGCGAGCGTGACGCCGCCCTCGAGCTCCTCCAGCAGGCCCGACTTGGTGTGCATCGTGCGGACGAACTCGTCCATCTGCTCGAGCGCCTCGGCTGGAGGCTTGATGATGACGTCGACGCCGTCCCCGAGCACGTTGAGCTCGAAGTCGGTGACGAGCGCGGCAACCTCGACGAGCGCGTCGGCGTCGAGGGAGAGTCCGGTCATCTCGCAGTCGATCCAGACCAGGCGGTCGTTCGCAGCACTCACGCGAGGAACCTTACGCGTCGCCGCCACGACGCTCTCAGCCCATGCTCAGATCGGCGGCCTATCGTGGCGGCGTGCCGAGATCCGTGATCCCCGTCCTGGCCGTGCTCGCACGGCTGGTCACGGGAGCCGTCTGGATCGGGGCCGGCGCCGCCAAGCTCGCGCATCCGTACGACGCGGTGCTGGCCGTCCGCGCCTACCAGCTGCTCCCCGTCGGGCTCGCCGACACGGTCGGCCACCTGCTGCCCACCCTCGAGATCGTCGTCGGCGCCGCCCTCATCCTGGGCGTGCTGACCCGAGGCGCCGCCGCCGTCTCGGCGCTGCTGTTCCTCGCCTTCATCCTTGGCATCTCCTCGGCGTGGGCACGCGGGCTGCAGATCGACTGCGGCTGTTTCGGGGGAGGTGGGTTCGACCCGCACGCAGCGTCGAAGTACCCCTGGGAGATCGCCCGCGACGCCGCACTCCTGCTCGCGTCGGTCTTCCTGGTCCTCGCCAAGGACACCGGGCCTGGTCTGGACCGCGTGCTCTTCCGGCGTACCCCCGCCCCCATCGCGACCGAGGAGCTGCTCTGATGTCGAAGAGGACCGCCGCTGCCGAACGTGCCGAGCGCGCCGCGGCCGCGCTCGCCGAGCAGCGCCACCGCGAGCGCCGTCGCACCGTGCTGAGCGTCGTGGGCGTAGTGGCTGCGATGGCGCTCATCGTCGTCGGCGGCTTCGCCATCAGCAAGATGAATGGCGGCGGCCCGTCCGGCAAGGCTGCTGACCCGGGCTCCGGCACCAGCATGACGATCGGCGACGCGAGCGCTCCGCACTCCGTCGTGGTCTACGAGGACTTCCTCTGCCCCTACTGCGGTGAGTTCGAGAAGCAGACGCACCAGCAGCTCGCGTCGCTTGCCGAGCAGGGCAAGGTGTCGGTGACCTACCGCCCGTTCCGGCTGCTGCAGCCCGACTACTCCCAGCAGGCGCTCGAGGTCTGGGTCGCGACCCAGCACACCGCCGGCGACGCGGTCGCGAAGAGGTTGCACGACCTGCTCTACGCCCACCAGCCCAGCGAGAGCGCGTCGTCCTTCCCGAGCCGGTCCGACCTCGTGACGCTCGCCGTCGAGGCGGGCGCCGACAAGGCGAAGGTGCAGGCCGCGCTCGACAGCGGGGACGCCACGACGTGGGCCGACGCGTCGACGAAGTCCGCCGGCGACGCCGGCGTGCGCAGCACGCCGACGGTGCTGCTCGACGGCAAGGAGTTCGTCGGCCGCACGATCGACGACATGGCCCGCAGCTTGCTGGCGTCGGTCAGCTCGTGACGGCGTAGCCGTCGACGACGACTCGGGCGCGCGAGACGGTCCGCAGCGCGATCCGCCCGGAGCGTGTCGCCGAGAGCGTGACCCACTTCGTGCCGTTGCCGTGCACATGGCCGACGACGCGGCCGCCGATGAGGACCGCGACAGTGCCGCGTCCGTGCAGGATGACGCCCACGTGTCGGCCGGAGACGCGCTTGCCGCGCAGCGTGGCGCCCTTGCTCCGCGCCTGGGTGCCCGTGCCGAGGTAGGCGCTGTGCACCCGGGTCCACCCGCGGCCGGCCCTCAGCGCCCGGTCGTCGGTGAAGCGGGTCGTGCAACGGGGCGCCGACCAGGCAGAGGTGTTGCCGACGCGGTCGGTCGCGCGGGCTTCGACACACCAGCGCTCACCGGGCTCGATGGCGAACGTCTGCACGGTGGTCCGGGTGCGCCTCAGCGCCCGGGGTGACTTCCAGCGCCCGCCGTTGTGCCGGATGCGCACCTGATAGCTCGCCACGCCGGAGGGGTCGGCCGAACGCCATCCGATGCGGACGCGCTTGCCCTTGACGGCGCGTGCCGGCGCCGGTGCGACGAGCCGCGGTGCGGTGTGGTCCCAGACGGAGTCCTGCACGGCGCTCTCGTCCACGTTGACCGGCCCGACATCACCCCAGCTGCGGTTGACGCCCAGATAGAACTGGTTGAGTCGTCCGCCCTCCCACATCCCCGCCGGGGGAGTGCTGAAGGTGGTGTCGGCGTTGCCGCTGTCGGTCGCCTCCCAGATCACGTCCGGCCTGGGGTACGACGGGTCCGAGGCGGCGTCGGTGAGGTCGGTCATCGTCGAGTTGCGAGATCCGTAGACGCCCGAGCGCAGGCCGAGCTGGTGCAGGCGCGTGGTCCAGCCGGCGAGGAAGGACTGCACCGCGGCGGCGCACCCGCCCGGCGTATAGCCCTCCAGGTCGTAGACGACCGGGCTCGTCGCGGGGAGCCGCAGGGCCCGCACTGAGCTGGCCGCGTCGTTGGCAGCCGCGATGCCCTGCGCATGTGCGGTGGCCTTGTCGCCGCTCATCTTCTTGAACCGGCCGACGTTGGAGCTGGTCGGGCAGGGTGACTGCAGCCCGACGTAGATCGGAAGGACCTGCCAGCGGCCGGCGAGGACCTGATCCACCCAGGTCGGCGTGAGATTCACCTGCACCTTGTCGTGACGGTTGTCGAAGGCGCCGGTCACGCCGACATAGACGCCGATCGCCGAGTAGGGCGACCTCGCCTGCCACTCGGCGATCATGCTGGAGGAGGGCGCCGTGGCCATATCGACCATGAGGTGGTGCCCGGCCGCCGGCCTGGGTGTGGGACCGGCGGCGCGTCCGACGGGCGCGGATCCGGCGTCGACCGGTTCGGCGGGCGCTGCGTGCGCCGGACCGGCGAGCGGCCCTGGCGCAGCCAGCAGCGTCACCGCGGCGAGAGCCACAGCAGCGCAGGCCGAGCCGAGACGTGACACGTCACGGGACTCTACGTGTCATACCCCAACCGCGTCTCGAACATGCACAGGCCCCCGGTCGGACGGTCGTGTGGCGCGACGCGGGACCTTCACAGGTGATCCACAGCCCAGGCTGACCCCGGCTTAGGGACGACGACCGCATCCTAGTGACATGACGACGACTGCGGCCCCGGCGTCGATCGCGCCTTCCGTGCAGTCCCGGGCTCGACTGGACGCGTGGGTGCGGGCGACGGCCGGAGCCGTGCTCTGGCTCGCCCTGCTGCTCGTCACCTACTGGTGGGTGGCCGACTCCGGTGTGCAGGGCTTGGGCGGCTGGGCCGAGGGGCTCACCGCGGCCGGTCGGATCTCGGGGTTGTGGGCCTCGGTGCTGCTCCTGGCGCAGGTCCTTCTGATGGCCCGCGTGCCCGTGCTCGAGCGTGCCTACGGACAGGACCGCCTCGCTCACATCCACCGGCTCGTCGGCTTCACCTCGTTCGACCTCATGCTCGTCCACGTCCTCCTCATCACGTGGGGGTACGCCGCCGGGCAGATCGGTTCCGTCCCCGCGACGTTCTGGACCCTGACGGTCGACTACCCGGGCATGCTGCTTGCCCTCGCTGGCACCGCCTGCCTCGTGATGGTCGTGGTGACGAGCGTGAAGGTGGCGCGACGCAAGCTCCGCTACGAGTCCTGGCATCTGTTGCACCTCTACGCCTACCTCGGCGTCGGCCTGGCACTGCCGCACCAGCTCTGGACTGGCGCGCAGTTCCTGACGCGGCCGGCCGCCACCCTGTTCTGGTGGACGGCATGGGCGCTCGCCGCGGGTGCGGTGCTCGTCTGGCGCGTCGGGCTCCCCGTCGTCCGGAACCTGCGCCATGGGCTCCGCGTCGCCGCGGTTGTCCCGGAGGCGCCCGGCGTGCTGAGCCTCTGGGTGAGCGGGCGTCGGCTCGACCTGCTGCGGGTCGAGGCCGGCCAGTTCTTCCAGTGGCGCTTCCTCGGCCGGCGCGGGTGGACGCGCGCGAACCCCTACTCGCTCTCGGCCGCCCCGGACGGCAAGCACCTGCGCATCACGGTCGAGGTGGTCGGCGACGGGAGTGCCGCGCTCGCCGCGCTCACGCCCGGCACCCGGGTCCTCGTCGAGGGGCCTTACGGCCGGCTCAGCCCGCGAGCCCAGACCCAGCGCAAGGTGGCGCTCTTCGGCGCCGGTGTCGGCATCACGCCGCTGCGCGCTCTGGCCGAAGGCTTGCCGTACCGGCCGGGCGAGGCCGTCCTCCTCCACCGCTACCGTGACGTCCCCCTCTTCCGTGGCGAGTTCGAGTCGCTGGCCCAGCGGCGCGGTCTGCGGATCGTCGCACTGCCCGGATCGCGGCGCACGCCCGCGTCCTGGCTCCCCGCCGGTGGAACCCCCGTCGACGACAGTCATGCCCTCCTCGGGCTCGTGCCCGACCTGCTCGAACGCGACGTCTTCGTCTGCGGGCCGGCCGGCTGGACCGACTCCTTCACCCGTGCGGCGAGCGCCGCCGGCCTCCCCGCCGACCAGCTCCACATCGAGACCTTCGGATGGTGACTCCCGTGAACCGCCTCACCCGCAACGTGACCTGGCTCTTGTCGACGCTGACCGTGCTCGTGCTGCTCTTCGGCTACAAGACCTCGACCGGGGGAGGCAGCCCCTCGCAGTCCGCCGTCGCGGCACCGATCAGCGGTTCGTCCCATGGCTCTTCCAATGGCTCGTCGAATGGCTCGTCGAATGGCTCGTCGAACGGCTCGTCGAACGACTCGTCGAATGGCTCGTCCGGCTCCGACGACTCCTCCGGACTCGCCTCCTCAGGCTCGTCCGATGACTCCTCGCGTGACTCGGAGGACTCCGCCTCTGGAGGCTCGGACGACTCCGCCTCAGGGGGCTCGGGCTCCTCGTCGGGAGGCTCCTCGGGCTCCTCGTCGGGCGGCTCTTCGGGAGGCTCCTCGTCGAGCTCCTCCACGACGTTCACCGGCGACGTCGCGCAGACCAGCTGGGGACCGGTGCAGGTGGCAGTGTCGGTGGCGGGCGGCAAGGTGACCGACGTGCAGGTCGTCGACTACCCCCACGGGAACCCCCGAGACGCGGAGATCAACTCCTACGCGCTCCCCATCCTCATCAAGGAGACCCTCTCGGCTCAGAGTGCCAACATCGACATGGTCAGTGGAGCGACGGTCACCAGTGACGGCTATCTCCGGTCCCTGCAGAGCGCCCTCGACCAGGCAGGAGTGTGAGCCGCCGATGAGCACAGCCACCGGTCACCGCATCGTGCGCCGCGTGGCCCACGTGATGGGCATGCCGGTCAGCCTCGCGCTGCGCGGACGGCACGCCGGGGACTTCGAGTCCGAGTCCGCGTGGGCCGAGGCGATGGCGACCCTGCGCGACGTCGACCGCGTGTTCAGCACCTATCGGAGCGACTCGCTGGTCTGTCGGCTCGACCGCGGCGAGCTCGATGTCGTCGACTGCCCTCCCGAGGTGGCCGAGGTGCTCGCGCTGGGTGAGAAGGCTCGCCGGGAGAGCGGCGGCGCCTTCGACGTGCGGCGCCAGAGAAGGCTCGACCCCAGCGGCGTGGTGAAGGGCTGGGGCGTCGAGCGTGCCTCGCGTCCGCTGCGCCACCTCACCGACACCGATTTCTGCCTCTCGGCGGGAGGGGACATGGTCTGCCACGTCGCGGATCCGAGCCGGGAGCCGTGGCGGGTCGGCATCGAGGACCCGCACGACCCGACCCATGTGGTCGCCGTCGTCCCCATCCGTGAGGGCGCCGTGGCGACGTCGGGACTGGCCCATCGGGGCGGCCACGTCGTCGACGCTCGCACCGGGCGGGTGCCGCGGGCGCTGGCGTCGGTGAGCGTGGTCGCCGCCGACCTGGTGACCGCTGACCTCGATGCGACGGCGGCGTTCGCCCTGGGCGCCGAGGGCCCCGGCTGGTTGGCCCAGCGGCCGGGTCGCCTGGGCATCGTCGTCCACGCCGACCGCCGGCTCCAGGTGGTCGGCCAGTGACAGCAGTGGTTGGTCAGTGACGCGACGCTAGAGCGCGCGGACCGCGTCCAGGGCGCCGCGCACCGAGGTCAGCGGTGTCGGGTCGGAGGTCTCGGTCGCCCAGTGGAGGTACCCCGTGAAGGCCGCAGCCGTGATGGCCGCCGCCTGCACCTGAGCGGCGAGGGCGCCGACTCCGCGGTTGCGGAGGTACGCCGTGCACAGCTGGATCTGCTCGTCGAGCCGGCCGAGTCCCGTCGAGACGAGCTCGGCGTGCGCCGCGAGGATGCGGAGCTGGGCGCGGGTCAGCGCGAGGACGGGCGTGCGCTCGGCCGTCGCCAGGACCCCGTCGATGACGGCGTCGGTCGGTGATCGGTCACCGAACTCGAGCAGCGCCACGGACAGCACCTCGAGGCTGTCGTGGAAGCCGTGCCAGACGAGGTCGGCCTTGGTCGGGAAGTAGCGGAACAGGCTCCGACGGCTGATGCCGGCGGCGTCAGCGACCTCGGCGGCGCTGACCTCGTCGTACCCGCGATCGGAGAACAGGCCGACGGCGATCCGCGACAGCCGCGTGGAGTCGATCTCGGCAGGGCGGCCGCGGCTGCGCGCGCCGGATGCTCCACGGGAGGCCATGCGCTCATTATGTGGACGTCTCGCACCTCGTGGGCGCGAATGAGCGATGTCCCTCGAAGGGCGTAACAAGGGCAGCCCGGTCCGCGTCATTTCGATGACGGGTCAGGTGACTGCACCCAGGACCAGACACCGGTCCCGTCGCCTCCAGAAGAAGCCCCGGACCGCGCTTCGGGGAACGCAGCGATGCCTCGCCTCCGACGAGGAGGCGAGGCATCGTTTGCGGCCCCGGCTTGACTCGCACCAGCAACCCACGAAGTCGCTCTCTGGGGCATCGCCACATCCCGCCGGGGCTCGATCCACGCGCGCGACGGGCCTGGCCAGGAAGGCCGTCTCGACCTTCCCGCCACGCAGAAGGACCTACCTCGTGTTCCACTGGGCGGTCTCGCCGAAGCCGCTGTCCATGGCGAACTGGACCTGTGAGACCTTGGCGCTCTTCGGCACTTGGAAGGCGAGGTAGCCGAGGGCTCTATGGCCTGGAGCAATCTTCATCGAGGCCGGAAGCATCGGTCCGGCACCGATGTCGAAGAACATGATGGCTGCTGCGTACTGCTGTCCCTGGGCGTCCACAACCTTGGCCCCATTCCCGGGCGCATCGGCATAGGGAGCGGTGCCAGTGTTGACCAACTTGAACTGGACGGCCAGGAGTCTCTTGCCCTGGTCGACCGTCAAGAGCTGATCGGTGGGCTTGGTGTTCACGACCTTGAGGGCGGTGACCTGGATCTTCGAGCCATCGTCGTTGCCCTCGATCGTGACGGGCTGACCGACCCTGGCGGTCGCATCTTCGGTCGGTCTGGGGTTCGTCGGAGCCATGGAGCTTCCGAAGTCCGTTGCCGCTGGCTTGTCCACGGTCGTACTCACAAAGTCGGACTTGCAGCCGGCCATCGAGAGCCCGAGGCCAACGGCCACAAGGATGGCATGGACGCGCTTCATGACAGTTCCCCCACGGCGACTGGACAGCGTCTCCGAAGGCTAAGACCGCCATCAGGTGTTCGTCTGGCGTTTTGCCACCTCACACGATGTCTGTAGCGCCCCCGGCTGGACTCGAACCAGCAACCCACGGATTAGAAGGCCGTTGCGCTATCCATTGCGCCACGGGGGCCACGGGTCGTGAGACCCGCGTGTCAGTATGCCGCAGCGACCACGCCTGCCCAGCGCGTGGGCACCTACCTCAAGGAGGCACGATGCGGCTGCACCTCGGGCCGACGGGGAACAGTGAGGCGACCGAGCTGGCGATCGCCCACGCGCTCGTGCGACGAGCGAGCGCGGGAGAGGTCTCAGAGGCGCTGCATGTCTACCGTCCGAGCGGGCCGGCGGTCGTCTTCGGGCGTCGTGACACCCGCCTCCCGGGGTTCCCGGACGCGCTGCGGGCCGCGAGGGACGCCGGGTTCGAGCCCGCCGTACGTGCCGTCGGTGGGCGCGCTGTCGCCTACACCGCGAACGCACTCGTCATCGACCACGTCCGGCACGAGCCGGACGCGGGCGCAGGGCTCGACGACCGGTTCGTCGGCCAGGGGGCCGCCATTGCCGCGGTGCTGCGCGAGCTCGGTGTCGACGCTCGCGTCGGGGCGGTTCCAGGGGAGTACTGCCCCGGCGCCCACAGCGTGAACGCGCGCGGGGTGGCCAAGCTCGTCGGCACGGCCCAACGCGTCGTGCGCGACGCCTGGCTCTTCAGCACTCTCGTCACGATCGGCGACGAGGTCGTCCTTCGCCCCGTTCTCGAGCAGGTCTACTCCTGCCTGGACCTTCCGTTCGATCCAGCGTCGGTGGGCGCGGTCCAGGCTGAGGCGCCGGGCGTCGACGCGGCGCGGCTCGAGGAGGTGCTGCTCGAGACCCATGGGACCGGGTCGCAGGCAGCCGTGCCCCTGGATGCGGCCACCGTCTCGCTCGCCCACGACCTCGTCGGACAGCATCGTCTCTGAGGACCGGCCCGCGGACTGTTCGCCCAGGTATGTGCGCAGCAACTTCGCGGTGCCCGCCCATGACGGCACCCTCATCGTCGGCGGCACGGCCCCACATCGACGGCCTCGAGGTGCGCTTCGCCGGTGCCGACAGCGGTGCCTACCAGCTCACACCGGTGCTCCGTGAGACCGGCGACCACCTCACCTTCATGCGCTCGCTCGCGCTCGACCACGCCGCGGGACCGAGCCCCTGAGCCGGTCACCACGATGCGCGTGCGAGCCCGGATCACCGATCCCGCACCGGAGGGCGGCGATCCCGGCCGGGAGGCGCGTCATCCGGGGCAGAGCATGGTCGGGTGCCGGCGCCGTCACAGCTGTCGAGGTCAGCCTGGCGGGCGCCGGCGAGTGGCAGCTCGCCCAGATCGAGCCTCCGAGCGGGCCCTTCCAGTGGCAGCGCTGGTCCTTCGCGTGGGAGGCCACGCCCGGCCGGCACTCGCCGCGGGCGCGTGCCACCGACGCCGCCGGCCACGTGCAGCCCGACGTACCGCCGTGGAACCGGCTCGGCTACGGCAACAACGCCGTCGAGGTGCAGTACGTCGACGTCGTCTGACTACTTCGCCGGGTGGGTCATGGAGTCGATGGCGATGGCGACGCTGAGGATGAGGGCCTGGTCCTGGTCGGGGGCGATCTCGACACCGTAGGTGTCGGCGACCCGGAACCACCGCTTCGAGATCTCGGCGATCTTGCGGCCGTCGTCCTCGATCTCGTACTCGTGGTCGACCACGTTGCCCTGCACCTTCCACTCCCGGTCGCCGGGCAGGTCGATCTTCCACCGCTCGCGCAGCGGGGTGATCAGAGCCTTGTGCACCAGGGCGAGCTGGTCGCCGTCGGTGTTCTCGATCGCCATCGAGTCGCGGATGTGCAGGACACGCGTCTGGATCCGGAGGACCTTCCGCCCGTGGGCGTCCTCGAGGTCGAGCGTGTTGCGCAGACGCAAGGCCTTCCCGTCGACTTTGAAGACGCGCTGACCGGCGTCGTCCTGGATCCAGTAGTCGTCTCCGATCGAGACCAGCTTCTGCCGGATCTGGAAGTGGGCGGCCGTGCCTCGACGACCGAACTCCTCGCGCTCCTGACGGCGGTTCTCCCGTCGGTCTCGCAGTCCCATGACGTCTCCGTTCTCCCAGATCCAGATCGGCGCGGTGTGGTCCCAGCGTGGGTCCGTCGGGGTGCGCGGACATCACCCGCGCTGGGTGAGGTAGGTGAGGCGGAGCCGGCGTGAGGCTGGGAGCCGAAGCTCGAGCGGGGGTCGTGAGATGGCGCGGAGAAGCGGAGTGGACCGAGTGACCGAGGCCTTGGCTGACGCCACGGGCAGGTCGGATGACGAGGTGCGCGCGGCTCTGACGCTGGCGGCCGTCCTGGCGGCTCTGCTCGCGGCACTCCGAGTGCTCCGGCTCCTGGATGACCTCGGGTTCGACGTCTCTCCCCGCGGCAGGTGATCGCTGGGGCACGTGTGTGGAGGTCGCCGCGACGGGGTACCCGCGTGTCGAAGTCGCCTCGGGCGCCTCACGCCTGGAGTGCGCGACGACGAAAGGGGACTCGGATGAGCACGGACGACTACGCACCGCTGACACCCGACGAGCTGGCCGCGGAAGGGGTGGTGGCCCTTCCGGACAAAGAAGTCGTGTCGATCCTCGACCTCGCGGCCGACGTGGACCTGGCGATCGACGGTGCCGCGCCCATCGACCTGGCCGTCGCGCTCAACGCCAACGTCGTGGCGCCGATCGACGCCGCGGTGAGCGCGAACATCCTCTCGGATCACTCGACGTCGCAGGCGCTGGCCGACCAAGGCGTCGAGGTCAACCAGACGGTGGACGCCAACGCGATCGCCACCGGCCTCCAGCACAGCGCCATCGACCAGTCGGCCGGCACGGCCGGTGCGACGGACGCGACGGCTTCTCCCGACGGCACCGGTCATGTGGACAGTGCGACGGACGTGACCCCTCACGCCCTCACGGACACGGCGGCCGGTGCGCCGGTGGACGGCGCCCTGGTGGTGGACTCCGCCGGCCATGTCATCGGCACGCTGGACGACGCGACGGGCAACGTCCTCGACTCCGCCGGCAACGTCGTCGGCACGCTCAACGACGCGACCGGCCTGGTGACGGACGCGGCCGGCCACATCGTCGGCTCGGTGACCGACCTGGTCGACGGGACGAACGTCCTCGACTCGGCCGGCAATGTCATCGGCACGCTCGACGGAGCCACCGGCAACGTCGTGGACTCGGCCGGCAACGTCGTCGGCACGCTCGACCCGCTGACGGGCCAGGTCGTCGATGCAGCCGGGAACCTCATCGGCACCCTCGCCCAGGTCGCCGGCGGGGCGGGCGGCGCAGGTGGCATCGGCACCGGCGACCTTCTGAACGGCAACCTGCTCAACGTGGACGTGAACGTCAACCTCAACGCCGACCTGGCGGCGCCGATCAACGGCGCGGTGGCGGCGAACGCCAACGTGGCGGCGCCCATCGACGGGTCGGTCTCGGCGAACATCCTCTCGGACGACTCGACCGCGGCGGCGCTCGCCCAGCAGGACGCGATCATCAACCAGCACATCGCCGGCACGGCGCAGGCCACGTCTGACCAGACCTCGGCGATCGGGCAGGGATCCACCGGGGCGACCGACGTGCCCGCTGCCGACGTGACGGCACCAGACACCACCTCGACCGCCGATCCGACGGCGCCGGCGTCGGCCGACCCGGCCTCGACGCCGGACCAGCCTGCGTCACCTGACCCGACCGCAGGGGCCTCGTCGCAGTGAGCACCGTCGTCGACGCGCCGGTGCGCGCCGACGACCTGGTGCTGCTCGGCACGATGGTGGGGTCCGGCTACCGGACCCCACCGGCGCTCGTCCGCCGGGGCGACGGTCAGACCCTCCAGCTCACGCCGCTGCTGTATGCGGTGCTGGACGCGGTCGACGGTCGTCGCACGTGTGGGGAGATCGCGTCGGTCGTGCGAGAGTCGGTGCGCAGGGACGTCTCGGCGGACACGGTTGCTGACCTGGTCGACCGGCACCTCCGGCCCTTGGGGCTGGTCAAGCTGGCCGACGGCTCCGAGCCGTCGCTCCGGCGGTCCAACCCCCTGCTCGGCCTCCGGCTCAAGTTCGCGGCCACCGACCCGCAGCTCACTCGGCGGCTGACGGATCCCTTCCGGGTCCTCTTCCGGCCCGTCATGGTCGCCGTCGTGCTCAGCGCGTTCCTCGCGATCACCTGGTGGGTGTTCTTCGACAAGGGCCTCGGCCCTGCGGCGTACGACGCCTTCCAACGCCCGCACCTGCTGCTGCTCGTCTTCGCGGTGACCGTGCTGTCGGGAGGCTTCCACGAGTTCGGCCACGCGGCCGCGGCGCGGTACGGCGGCGCCCAGCCCGGCGTCATCGGAGGAGGCCTCTACCTGGTGTGGCCGGCCTTCTACACCGACGTCACCGACAGCTATCGGCTGAGCCGGCGAGGGCGCCTCCGGACCGACCTCGGGGGCCTGTACTTCAACGCCATCGTCGTCGTGCTCACGTTCGCGTGCTGGTCCGTCACGCACTGGGATGCGGTGCTGCTCCTGGTCGCCACCCAGACCCTGCAGATGGTGCAGCAGCTGATGCCGACCATGCGCTTCGACGGCTACCACGTGCTCGCCGATCTGACCGGTGTCCCCGACCTCTACCACCGGATCAAGCCGACCCTGCTCGGCCTCCTGCCACATCGCTGGTCAGACCCGGGCAACCGCGCCCTCAAGCCGTGGGCGCGCGTGGTGATCACGGCCTGGGTGCTGGTCACCATCCCCCTCATGGCATTCACCCTGCTCGCGATGGTGACGTCTCTTCCCCGTGTGCTGGGGACGGCCTGGGCCTCGGTCCAAAGCGACGCCGGCGACGTCGGCGCCGCTTGGCGGACCGGCAACGGCGTCGACGTCACCGCCAACGCCCTGCAGGTGCTGGCGGTCGCGTTGCCGGTGCTCGGGGGGCTGCTCGTGATCGGGCGGTTCGGTCGGCGCTGGATCCGGAGCCTCGCGCGCTGGAGCATGGGGTCCCCCCTCAAGCGGGCAGCCGCCATCGGGCTCGCCACCGTGGTCGTGACCGGCCTGGCGTGGGCCTGGGCGCCGCGTCCCGGCAGCTACCGGCCCATCTCGCAGGGGGAGAAGGGGCTGCTCACCGCCGCGCTGCCGGGCCGCAACGCTCCCGTCGTCCTGCGCGCCCCGACTCAGCAGGGCCGTGCGGCGGGTGGCGCGGCTCGCCAGCGGCTCGCCAGCGGGCAGCCGCTGCATGCCACCTTCGAGGCCGGACAGCAGCTGCCGACGTCGGCGCATCCCCAGCTGGCCGTCGTGCTGGTGCCGAGCAGCGGCTCGGGCAGCGGCTCGGGCGGTGGCTCGGGCGGTGCCAGCGCGCCTGCGCAAGCAGGCCAGGACGAGCCGTGGGTCTTCCCGTTCTCCCGTCCGCTGCCGCCGGGGACCGGGGACAACCAGGCGGCGGCCTACAACACCGGTGACAACACCACGATGTACGACGTCGCCTTCGCGCTCGTGTGGGCCACCGGCGACGAGGTGGACAACGTCAACGCGGCCTACGCCTATGCGTCCTGCTCGAACTGCGTGACGGTCGCCGTGGCCTTCCAGGTCGTCCTCATCATGGACGACGCCCATGTCGTCGTGCCGCAGAACCTCGCCGTCGCGGCCAACTACGACTGCTACAAGTGCATCACGGCCGCCGTCGCCAGCCAGCTCGTGCTCTCCGTCGAGCATGCCCCGGGGGACGAGCAGCTGCTGGCGCTGGCCTCGGTCTGGAACCGCCTCCTGACGTTCGGGCAGTCGATCACCTCCTCCTCGCTCGACCAGATCTCGACCCAGCTGCAGGTGTTCAAGGAGGAGATCACGGCGATCCTCGCTGCCGCTCCCGCCGTGTCCCCGTCGTCGTCGGCGACCGTGGCCCCCGTCGGGTCCTCGGCCGCTCCCGTCGGGGAGCCGAGTCCGAGCGGCTCCACCGATGGCGGGAGCAGCACGCCGACGGCCTCGTCCGCCTCCTCGCCGGGCGCATCGCCCGACGCGGGCGGTTCGACAGGCTCAGCCGAGTCCACCGGTTCGACCGACTCGACGGGCTCGAGCAGCTCCACCGGCGCCCCGGACGCGACCTCACAGGCACCTGCGGACACGGCCAGCTCGACCGCGTCGCCGGAGCCCGCATCAGGCACGGGGTCCGGGTCCGCCGGGTCGCCGTAGCGCCTGAACGACGTCGCTGCGTCAGCCAGCGCAGCAGACGTCGGTCTCCACGGGGGCGTCCGACGGGGCATCGGAGAGGACGACGTAGTTCTCCCAGCGCTGCCCGTCCGGACCGGTGACCCAGTGCTTGTCCTGCCGGGCATGGCAGCAGACGACGTCGCCCTCGACCTCGAGCCTGAGCCCGGCGGCGCCGAGCCGATCGGCCTCCGCGTGGACCTCGGTGGCGGTGGGGCGCTCGACGCCGAGGTGGTTGAGCGTGCCGGTGGCCTCCGGGTTCTCGAACAGGACCAGCTTCAGGGGCGGGTCCTCGACGGCGAAGTTGGCGTAGCCGGGGCGACGCTTGGCGGGCTCGGTGTCGAACAGCGTCGAGTAGAAGTCGACGGCCGCGTCGATGTCGGCCACGTTGAGCGCCAGCTGGATCCGGGACATGGGGGCCTCCTCGAGACATTGATGGATGTCGATGTCTCCAGATTGCGACTTCACATCGACATCTGTCAATATAGATACATGTCGAAGTCACTGGGAGAGCTCACCCCGGTCGAAGCCGTCGCCTGCTGCTCACCCCTCATGCGCGAGCCGCTGTCCGCTGCGGCGGCTGAGCGGATCTCGCCGCTGGTCAAGGCGCTGGCCGACCCGGTCCGGCTGCGCCTGCTGTCGCTGGTCGCGTCCCACGCCGACGGCGAGGCATGTGTGTGCGACCTCAACGACGCCTTCGACCTCTCGCAGCCGACGATCAGCCACCACCTGAAGCTCCTGCACGAGGCGGGGCTCCTCGACCGCGAGAAGCGCGGTGTGTGGGTCTACTACCGCGTCAAGGGCGGCGCGCTCAGCGACCTCGCCACCCTTCTCGGCGGTGTCACCGCGTGAGCAGCAGCTTGGTCCTCGCACGGCGTGCGGTCGCCGAGCTCGTCGGGACCGCGTTCCTCGTCGGCACGGTCATCGGGTCGGGCATCGCCGCGCAGCGGCTCTCGCCTCACGACACCGGACTGCAGCTGCTCGAGAACAGCATCGCCACGGGCGCCGTCCTGGTGGCCCTCATCTTGGCTCTCCAGCCGGTCTCGGCGTCGTTCAACCCCGTGGTCACGCTGGTCGAGCGCGTCCTCGGACGGATCACCAGTGGAACTGCTGCGGCACTCATCGTGGCCCAGCTGGTCGGGGGAGCGCTCGGGGCCGTGGTTGCCAACCTGATGTTCGAGCTCGACGCGGTCTCGATCTCCGGCCGTGACCGCGGTGGGCCGGGGCAGCTGCTCGGCGAGGTCGTCGCGACCCTCGGCCTGGTCGTCATCGTCTTCGGGAGCCTGCGCTCGCCACGCGTCGAGACGGTCGCGTTCGCCGTCGGCGGCTACATCGCGGCGGCGTACTGGTTCACCAGCTCCACCAGCTTCGCGAACCCGGCGGTGACCGTCGCTCGGATGCTCTCGGACACGTTCGCCGGCATCGCTCCGCGCTGCGTCCCCGCCTTCGTCCTCATGCAGCTGGTCGGCGGTGCGCTCGGCGCCGCCCTCATCGTGTTGTTGCACCCCCAGCCCGACTCCGCCGCCCAGGAGGCCTGATGTCTCGTCCGACGGTGCTCTTCGTCTGCGTGCACAACGCGGGCCGCTCCCAGATGGCCGCCGGCTACCTGCAGAACCTCGCCGGCGACCGCATCGAGGTCCTCTCCGCCGGCTCGCAGCCCGCTGACCAGGTGAACCCCGCCGCAGTGGCCGCCATGGCCGAGGAGGGCATCGACATCGCCGCGGAGCAGCCCACGCTCCTCACCGACAGCGCCGTGCGCGAGGCGGACGTCGTCGTCACGATGGGCTGCGGGGACGCCTGCCCCTTCTATCCGGGCAAGCACTACGAGGACTGGGTGCTCGACGACCCGGCCGGCCAGGGCATCGAGCAGGTGCGGCCGATTCGCGATGAGATCCGGCGGCGCGTGGAAGGGCTGGTCGCCGAGCTCCTCAGCTGAGGGTCAGGCCGTGACGGCGCAGCCACTCCTCGACGGCGTCGTAGGCGTGCTGCCGCGGCTCGGCCAGGGAGAGGAAGACGTCGTGCCGGGCGTCGGCGATCGGCACGACCGTGGTCTCGCCGCCCAGGCAGCCCGCCCACCGGGCGATCTGGGCGACGTCGAGCACGGTGTCGGCCCGGTCGCTCTCGGCCGAGTAGCTTCTGGAGATGTGCGACCGGCTCGACCGCAGCACGAGCGACGGCACGCCGATGTCCAGTCCACGGTGGAGTCGCGCGTGGCCGCGCCGCACGGCGTTGAGCCAGCCGAGGGTGACCGGGAAGCCCTCGAGCGGCTTGAGGGCGACGTCGAAGTCCCATTCTCCGGTGCCGCTCACGTGCAGGGTCTCGCCGTACGCGCTGGGAGGCAGCCGGAGCGCGCGGAACGGCTGGACCTTGGCGACGACGCGCATCGCCTGGGTGACCACCGACCGCAGGTGCGGCTTCCCCTGGAGGTCGAACCACGGGCTGTTGAGCACGACGCCGGCCACAGGCGCGACCTGTCCCGCGGCGCGGCGCCGGTCGAGCCAGAGCGGCACGATCAGCCCGCCGGTCGAATGGGCGACGAGCACGACGGGCAGCCCCGGGTGCGCTGAGGCGACGACGGCGAGCGCCTGGTCGAGCTCCTCGTCGCACAGGCGGAGGTCGGAGACATAGTGCGCGGTCTGACCGGCGCGCCGCGCCCGGCCGCACTTGCGCAGGTCGAGGCCGTAGAAGGCCAGCCCGCGTGCGGCGAAGAAGTCGGCCAGCTCGGTCTGGAAGAAGTAGTCCGAGAATCCATGCACGTACAGCACCGCACCCGCCACCTCCTCGTCGGGACGCGTGTCACGACGCACGAGCGCTGCCGCGATGGGGCCCTGACCGTCGGGATCCTCGCCGAGCTCGAGGACGCGTTGGGCGTAGCCCTCGCCGAGGAGGTCGGGACCCCAGCCTGCCTCTTCGGTCACGACCTGCACCTCTGGCTCCGTAGCATCCACGTGATCTCCTCCGACTCCGCTCGTCGGGACCCATCCTGATGCACGGCTTGTGGCATCACGCAGGATGGTCCCATCAGGTCGACCTCGACGGGCCGATCGGGACAGGGAAGCGAGAGGGGACGACGTCGGATGAGCGAGGCGGATCAGGACGGAAAGCCTGCAGCGGCGCCGAGCGCCTTCCAGCTGATGGCCGACCCTGCCGTCGACCCGCACAGCGTGGCACTCTCCGAGGCCGCCCAGGAGCTGGGGCAGCTGCTCATGCCCTACCGGTTCGGGCTCGAGGAGATGCAGACCAAGATCAACATCCTCCGCGAGGAGCTGAGCTTCCGGCCGGAGGGAAGCCCCATCGAGCACGTCTCCTCCCGGCTCAAGTCGATCGACAGCATCCGGGCGAAGGCCAGTCGGATCGGCTGCGAGTTCACCCCCGAGGCGATCGCGCACCAGATCTTCGACATCGCCGGCATCCGCATCGTCTGCAGCTTCATCGAGGACGCCTACTGGGTGCTCTCGATGCTCACGAGCCAGTCCGACGTCACGGTCATCGAGATCAAGGACTACATCGCCAACCCGAAGCCCAACGGCTACCGCAGCCTCCACGCCATCGTGCAGATCCCGGTGTTCCTGTCCGACTCGATCCGCGAGGTGTGCGTCGAGCTGCAGGTCCGGACGGTCGCCATGGACTTCTGGGCGAGCGTCGAGCACAAGATCTACTACAAGTTCCGCCAGGAGATCCCGCTCCAGCTCGGCGACGAGCTGGAGCAGGCGGCGCTGGTGGCGCACGAGCTCGACCAGCGGATGAGCGACCTACGCGAGTCGCTGCGTGGCGTCGTGCCGGCGCCGCGGGAGACCGACACGTAGGGCGCGTCGTTCAGGTCGCCGTCGGATGCGCGTCGTCGGCTCCCGCTCCGGTGTCGGTGGCTCCGGCTACGTTCGTTGCATGGCCATCGCTCGCTACCCGTCCTTCGTCTACGACTGCCCCGATGCTGGGAGGCTCGCCCGCTTCTACGGCGCGCTGCTGGGCTGGCAGGTGAACGAGGACGAGGACGGCGGCTGGGCCGAGATCCGATCCGAGGACGGATCGGGCTGCCTCTGCTTCCAGCGGGTGGAGGACTACCGCGCTCCGCAGTGGCCGGGGCAGGAGGTCCCCCAGCAGCTGCATCTCGACGTCGCCGTCCTCGATCTGGACGAGGCCGAGCAGGAGGTCATCGGCATCGGAGCGGTCAGGGCCGAGCACCAGCCCGGCACGACGTTCCGGGTGTTCCTGGACCCCGCCGGCCACCCCTTCTGCCTGTGCGTCGAGTGACCTCGGCAGCAGCCCGGGGGCACGGGCCGGACGCCGCCGCCTTTACTTTGCCCAGGTCGTCCTTGCACAGTGGCGCCATGTCTCGGACACACCAGACCCTTCGTGCGCTCACGCTCGGCAGTGTCCTCGCCGCCGGTCTCTCGGTGGTCCAGGCCGGCGCGCCGTCCTTCGCCGACAGCACCGTGACGGTGCCCGCCGGCACCTCGACGATCGTCATCGACGGCGAGGGTGCGGGGCACGGGCACGGTCTCTCGCAGTACGGCGCCAACGCTGCCGCCGAGCGCGGTCTGAGCACCGACCAGATCCTGCGCCACTACTATCCCGGCACGAGCCACGGGACGGCCGGCGGCCAGGTGCGGGTCCTGCTGAGCACTCGTCCGAGCCTCGTCGTCGCCACCCGCTCCGGCCTGCGTGCCAGCCTCGTCGGCACGAGCCGCACATGGCGCCTGACGCACCTGCACAAGCGCGCGGCGCGGACCGCGAAGCGCTGGCGGATCACCGGGCTCTCCGCGACGCGGTCGAGGCTCTCCTATCTCAAGGGCGGGCGGTGGCGGACCTATGTGGACGTGAGCGGGCAGCTCCAGCTCACCGCGGGCGGGGCGCCCATCCGGTTGTATGCCGGCGCCGACTCCGGACGGTTCCGCGGGATCCTCCGCTCGGCGAGGACCTCGACGACCGCCGACCGCGACATCGTCAACGCGGTCCCACTGGAGGGCTACCTGAAGGGGGTCGTGCCCGCTGAGATGCCTGCCCGGTGGGCGGCGGCCGCGGTGCGTGCCCAAGCGACCGCCGCCCGGACCTATGCGGTGCACGAGCGTGTGACCACCCGGCGCGGCTGGTTCGACGTCTACGACGACACCCGCTCGCAGGTCTACCGGGGCTACGGCGCGGAGGAGCCGGCCGGCAACCGTGCGGTGGACGCCACGAGGCGACGGATCCTGACCTACGGGGGCCGTCCGGCGTTCACCCAGTTCACGGCGAGCAACGGCGGCTACACCTTGGGCAACGCCGACGTGCCCTACCTCGTCAGCGCTCGTGACGTCTACGACCCGGTCATCCGCTGGACCACGTCGGTCTCGGCAGCCGCCCTGAAGAGCCGCTACATGCCGGCGTACCCCCTGGGCTCCCTCACCTTGCGGACCTACGCCCACGCCGGCGGCTGGGTCCAGTCGGTCGTCATCACGAGCGCGGACGGCACCCACACGAACACGGTGCGGGGTGTCGACTTCCGTGCCTGGGCGGGCCTGAAGTCCGGGTCCTTCCGCTTCCGCCGGTGAGGCGCCGGCTGAGCGTGCGGGCGCTCCTCCTCGCGCCCGCCCTCCTCGTCACGTTCCTCGCCAGCGGTTGCTCCGGCTCCGACGACGCCGGCGCGCAGCGCGTCGCCGACGTGCTGGCCGACAAGCTGGCCGACCACACGCTGGCCGGCGTGCCGCTGACCTCTCAGGTGCCGGTCAAGGCCTTCGGCCAGCAGGTCGCGGGCCTGCGGACCTACCGGGTGGCCGTCGATGCCGGCCGGGTGCACACCGACGGGGACAAGGCGACGAGCGACCTGCGGTGGAGCTGGCGCCTGGGCGATCACGACTGGACCTACACGACCACCGCGCGCCTGGTGAAGGGCGGCAACGGCTGGCAGGTGGACTGGCGACCGGCGGCGCTGGCGCCGACGCTGAGCGTGCAGGAGCGGCTCGAGGTCGACCGGACGACGCCCGAGCGCGCATCCATCGTCGGTGCCGGGGACACGCCGATCGTGACGCCGCGCAAGGTCTACCGGCTGGGGCTCGACAAGGCACGGGTGCCGGCCGCGCAGGTGCCCGCCGCGGCGCGCCGGATCGCGAAGGCGGCCGGCGTCGACCCCGCCCGCTTCGTCGAGGAGGCTCGGTCGGCGGGCGCGAGGCAGTTCGTCGAGGCCATCGTGCTGCGCCCGGCCGACGCCCGCCCCGTCTTCGACGCCGGCTTCATCCACATCCCCGGCGCGCTGATCCTCTCCGACACGAGGCCGCTCGCGCCGACCCGCAGCTTCGGCGCCGGGCTTCTCGGGCAGGTCGGCGCCGCGACGGCGGAGGCCGTCAAGAAGGCCGAAGGACGCGTCCAGGCCGGTGACCAGGTCGGGCTCTCGGGGCTGCAGGCGCGATACGACGAGCAGCTGGGCGGCACGCCGACGATCCGGGTCCGCGCCGTGACGGTCCGGTGCGCGTCGGCCGACTCGTGCACCGACACCGGTCAGGAGCGCGTCCTCGCGAGCTGGACCGGCCAGGCCGGTCAGCCGCTGCGGCTCACCCTCGACGTCGGCCTGCAGGCGAAGGCCGAGCGGATCCTCGCCAACGCCGGCGGCGAGCACTCGCCTGCCAGTGCGGTCGTCGCGATCCGCCCGTCGACCGGCGACCTCCTCGTGGCCGCGAACGGTCCCGGCAACGACGGCGCCAACGCGGCGACCTACGGGCGCTACGCGCCCGGGTCGACCTTCAAGATCGTCAGCTCGCTCGCACTCCTGCGCGCCGGGTTGAAGCCCGACGACATCGTCACCTGCCCGCCGTCCGTCGTCGTCGACGGGCGGCGCTTCACGAACTACCGCGACTATCCGGCCGCGAGGCTGGGCAAGGTCACCTATCGCACGGCGATCGCCAACTCCTGCAACACCGCCGTCATCGGGCAGCGGGGCCGCGTCAGGCCCGGCGACCTCGCCGACGCCGCGGCGGCACTCGGGCTGGGCGTCGACCAGGATCTCGGCTTCCCGGCCTACTTCGGCCAGGTGCCGGCGCCCGGCGGCGCCACCGAGCAGGCGGCCGACATGATCGGCCAGGGCAAGGTGCTGGCCAGCCCGATGGCGATGGCGACCGTCGCCGCGTCGGTGGCAGCCGGTCACGTCGTCGTCCCGCACCTCCTGGCCGACCACGCGCCGACCGCAGAGCCGCGTGTTCCCCTCACCGCCACGGAGGCGCGGCAGCTGCGTGACCTCATGCGCGCCGTCGTGACCGAGGGCTCGGGCCGGTTCCTGGCGAGCCTGCCGGGGGCGATCGGCGCGAAGACGGGCACGGCGGAGTATGGGACGCCCGGACCCGACGGCTCCCTGCCCACGCACACGTGGATGATCGCCACGCGGGGAGATCTGGCCGTCGCGGTCTTCGTCGAGACAGGCGTGTCCGGCTCGCAGACGGCCGGGCCCCTGCTGAAGGCGTTCCTGTCCTGACGGTCGCCGCGTCGGCGCATCACAGCTGACGAGATCGGTGTCCTCATGGTGGGAGGGTGACGGACGTCTCTGGGGAGATGGACCTCCTCTCGGTACCGTCAATGGGCGACATGAGTGACACACCCCCCGACAAGACCCCGCTGCTCGGCGTCGACTGGATCAAGGCCGTCGCCGGTGCGCTGGCCGCCGTCTCCACGACCGTCCTGCTCTCGACCCTGGGCGCCGCGGGCACCCTGGTCGGAGCGGCGCTCGGCAGCCTCGCGGCCACGATCGCGACGGCCGCCTACAGCCAGGGACTGGACCGAAGTCGCGCCCGGGTCCGGCAGCTCTCCAGCATCGCCGGGCGCCCGGTCGTCGTCCAGTCTCGGCGTGTCGGGAGCCCGGGTCCCGAGGCGGTGCCGGTGGACTCCGAGGTGTCATCCGAGGACGGCTGGCTCGAACGCCTGCGCCAGCTGCCCTGGAGCCGCCTGCTGCCGGCCACCCTCGTCATGTTCCTCATCGTGCTCGCGGCCGTCACCGCCTTCGAGCTCGCCTCCGGCCGGACCTTGGCGGCGGCGGTCCGCGGCGGCCACGGCGGGGGGACGACGATCTCCCACGTCACGACGTCCGGTGGGGGCACGAAGCACCAGAAGCCGTCGCCGACCGGGGCAGCGACGCCGACGCCCGGCAGCACGCCTTCGAACACTGCCGGACCAGCGGCGCCGCCGAGTGCCGAGCAATCGACGACCGCACCGTCCACGGCCCCGAGCGAGTCGCCCACCCCCACCGCCCAGGCGACCGAGCCGAGCCAGCTGGCCACCGGCACGCCCACGCCGGCGCTGACCGGCGGCCCGAGCCCCGACACCGCCACCGCGCCGGCCCAGTGACGTCGGCCGCGCCGGCCCAGTGACGTCGGCCGCGCCGGCCCAGTGAGCCGTCGGGGAAGATGTCCCCATGCGTCCCATGCTCGCGACGACCGGCGACCACGTCCCCGCGGGCGAGGCCTGGACCCACGAGGTGAAGTGGGACGGCGTGCGGATCCTCGCCGACGTGACCACGTCGGACACCGTGCTCACGACGCGCAACGAGAACGTCGCCACGACGGCGTGGCCGGACGTCACGGCGGTCGGACCGGACCGTGACGTCCTCGTCGACGGCGAGGTGATCGGACTCAACGCGGACGGGCTGCCGGACTTCCGGACGCTGGGGGAGCGCATCCACGTCCGAGGGGCGGCCGCGGCCCGGCTCGCGGCCCGGGTGCCGGCGACGTACATGGTCTTCGACCTCCTCCGCCTCGACGGGAGGACGCTGCTGGACCGTCCGCTCGCGGAGCGCCGCGAGCTGCTGGCGAAGGTCGACCTCGGGGGCTGGCAGGTCCCCGCGTCGTACGACGACGGCCTCATGCTCTTCGACGCGACCCGCGAGCAAGGTCTCGAGGGCATCGTCAGCAAGCGGCTCGACTCCACCTACCGGCCGGGGGAGCGCAGCCACGCCTGGCGAAAGTTCGCGCACCGGTTCCGCGGGTCCTACGTCGTGGGAGGCTGGCGCCCGCAGACCGGCACGACCGACCGGCTCGGATCGCTGCTGGTCGGCGAGGTGACAGCGACGGGGCTGCTCTTCCGCGGCCGGGTCGGCAGTGGGATCGGCCCGCGCGAGAGCGCACCGCTGCGAGCGCTGCTCACCGACCGCGCGACCAGCCCCTTCATCGACGTGGTGCCGAGGGCCGACGCCATGGGTACTCACTGGGTCGAGCCACTCGTGGTCGTCGACGTCGACACCCACGGCCGTCCGCCCCGCCGGGGTGCGGACGGGCGGCTCCGGCAGCCCTCCTACCAAGGGGTGCGGACCGACCTCAGCCCGACGGATCTGGAGGCTTGATGCGACGCCTGCTCCTCACGCTCGTCCCGATGCTCGTCGGGGTCCTCCTCGGGGCGCTGGGCGTGGGGTTGACTCCGAGCCTGCTGACGGCAGTGGCGGCCGCCCCCGCGGCGGTCCGCCTCGACGGCGTCACCGTGCAGCTGCCTCCGGGCACCAGCCAGGTCGTGACCGCGAACCGGACCCGCGGCTCCCATGCCCGCGTCACCCTGTGGGCGCTCGACCACGGCCGTTGGGTCAAGCGGCTGTCCACGCGCAACGGCCGGATCGGCTACGGCGGGCTGAGCCGGCCGGAGCAGCGGCACCAGGGCGACGGCACCACGCCGATGGGCACCTTCGACCTGACCTCGGCGTTCGGCACCCATGCGCACCGCGCGGGCTGGCGGATGGCCTACCACCGCATCCGGGCGGGTGACTACTGGGTGGGCGACAACGCCTCCCGCTACTACAACCGACTGCGCAACAAGGCCGCCGGCGGCTTCCGCTGGTGGCTGCCGCAGAGCGACGAGAACGCCTCCGAGCGGCTCCTGCACTACCGGTCCCAGTATGAGTTCGCCTTCGCCACCAGCTTCAACGCCGACCAGGTGCGCCGTCGCGGGTTCGCGATCTTCCTGCACGTCAACGGCCGAGGTGCGACCGCCGGCTGCGTCGGCGCGCCACGGTCGTTCCTGCTGGGCCTCTTCCGCCGGCTCACGCCGGGCCGCCATCCTGTGATCGCGATCGGCGCATGAGCGAGGACGACGCCGCGGTCAGGGTCGCCGTCGACGGGCGCACGCTCAAGCTGAGCAACCTCGGCAAGGTGCTCTACCCGCGGACGGGCACGACCAAGGGCGAGGTGCTCGACTACTACGCGCGCATCTCCCCGATCCTGTTGCCGCACCTGCACGGCCGCGCCGTCACGCGGATCCGGTGGCCGCACGGGGTCTCCGAACCGAGCTTCTTCGAGAAGAACACGCCCGCCGGCACGCCGGCGTGGGTCCGCACGGTCACCGTGCCCACCACCGGCTCCCGGACGGCGAATAGGCAGGAGGGCACCCTGACGTTCCCGGTGGTCGAGGACCTGGCGACCCTGACCTGGCTGGTCAACCTGGCTGCCCTCGAGCTGCATGTCCACCAGTGGACGGTGGACGAGGACGGACGGCCGGAGGGCGCGAACCGGATCGTGATCGACCTCGACCCCGGCGAGCCGGCAGGCCTGCACGAGTGCTGCACGGTCGCAGTCCTGGTGCGCGAGCGCCTCGAGGCTCGCGGCCTCTCGGCCTCCGCGGTCACCAGCGGGAGCAAAGGCCTCCACCTGTACGCCGCCCTCGACGAGCCGCTCCCGAGCGAGGAGGCGTCGGCGCTGGCGAAGGAGGTGGCCGAGGAGCTCCAGACGGACCACCCTCAGCTGGTCACGGCGACGATGACCAAGTCGCGGCGCAGCGGCAAGGTCTTCCTCGACTGGTCGCAGAACGCGGGCAGCAAGACCACGATCTCGCCGTACTCCCTGCGCGGCCGGGAGAGGCCGTTCGTGGCGACCCCCGTCACCTGGGACGAGGTCGAGGAGGGCGCCGAGGACCCGATGGGTCTGGAGCAGATGACGTTCGGCGAGGTCCTGGACCGGGTCGACCGACTCGGGGACGTCTTCGACCTCCTCTAGAGGCCACCGTCTGCTGTTACCGACTGATGGTGGTGACGTGGCCGTCCCCTGGACACCTGTCACGTAGAATCCGGTCCCGGAGGGCTGCCGATCTCGGGAGGGGCCACCAGATGGAGCTGACGCCGGTGCTGAGCCGGCCGTCGCTCATGGGGCGAGGATGGCTCGTCGTCATCGTCGCGGTGCTCGCTCCGATCGTGCTGCTCGTCGTGCTGCCGGCGATGCTCGGCCTCCAGCGCTATGTGGTGAGCAGCGATGCGCTGGGGGACAGCGTGCCGCGCGGGTCCCTCACCTTCGCCGAGCAGGTGCCGGGCCCGGAGCTCGAGCCGGGTGACGTGATCACGTTCCGTCCGCCGACGCAGCCGCACGGCGCGCCGTACGTCACCCGCCGTGTCGTCTCGGCCGGATCCGACGGGATCCGCACCGGGGGCGACGGCACCGGCACGGACCCATGGCGGCTCACGCCCGAGGGTGACCGGGCGCGGGTCGTCCTGCACGTGCCGTACGTCGGCTACCCGTTCCTCGGCGGGGTGCGGCCCGTGCTGTGGCGGGTGCTCGCGGGCGTCTCGCTGGTGGCGGTGCTGGTCACGGTGATCATCGATCTCGACCGAGCACGGAAGCGGCGTCGTCGGACGCGCCGGCGCGACGGGCTCGGCGTGACCGACTCATGACCTGTGGCATTCCGCCTTCATCGCCGTTCCCGCTCACTTACCCTCTTGTTCATGGCTCACAGCGTGCTGATCGTGGAGGACGAGGAGGACATCGCCTTTCCGCTCGTGCGCACCCTCGAGCGCGAGGGCTACCTCGTCGAGCGTGTCGACACCGGTCAGAAGGCGCTCGACGAGCTGGCCGCACGCCCGTCGGAGGTCGTGATCCTCGACCTCGGACTCCCCGACATGGACGGGCTCGACGTGTGCCGCAAGGCCCGCGAGAGCGGCTATGAGGGCGCGATCATGATCGTCACCGCCCGGGCCGGTGAGCTCGACCGCGTCGTCGGCCTCGACTACGGCGCCGACGACTACCTGGCCAAGCCGTTCGGGCTCGCCGAGCTGCAGGCGCGCGTCCGCGCGCTCCTGCGGCGCACGGCCGGCCACAACGGTGTCGGCCACCTGCCCGAGGGGGCCCTGCGCATCGACGTGGGGGCGCGTCGGGTCTTCGCCGGGACCGCCGAGGTGGCGCTCACGGGCAAGGAGTTCGACGTGCTCAGCGTCCTGGCGGCCCAGCGCGACAAGGTGGTCTCCCGCGACCGGCTCATGGCCGAGGCCTGGGACGAGAACTGGTACGGGTCCACGAAGACGCTGGACGTCACGATCGGCCGACTGCGGCAGAAGCTCGAGACCGCAGGCGTCACGGACAAGGTCGTGGCGGTCCGCGGTGTCGGCTTCCGCCTCGAGGGTGCCGATGCGTAGGCCCCGATGCGCGGCCGTCTGACCGTCGCGTTCGTCCTCCTCGGAATCGTGCTGTGTGCGCTCGCCTTCGTGGTCCGGTCCGTCACCCTCGAGAGTGCGCTGAGCCGGGACGAGAACAAGGAGGTCCACGAGTCCGCGACGATGATCGCGGCGGCGGTGCAGGCACGTCAGGACGCCGACGAGCCCGTCGACCAGAGCTTCCTCGCCTCCGTGGTGGGCGAGGACAAGCGCGCGGTCCTGCACTGGGACTCCTTGGTCGACCCCGACATCGTCGCCGAGGGCCGTCTGTTCACCGGCACGGGTGATCCCAGCCGGTCCGACGACCTCTGGGCGCGGGCTGAGCTGCCTGGCGGCTATGTCGAGGTGAGCCAGTCCGAGGCCGTGGCCGACCGCATCCTGTTCGGCCATCGCCGCGGGATCGCGGTCTTCTTCCTCCTCCTCGGGCTCATCGCCGGCGTGTTCGGCTACCTGTGCGCCCGAGCGCTGGCCCGTCCCTTCCGTCGGCTGGCCGATGCGGCAGGCGCCCTCGGACGCGGGCGGTTCGACCTCGACCTGCCGAGGACCCGCGTGCCCGAGGTCCGGGAGATCGCCGACGCCCTGCGCACCAGCGCCGCCCAGCTCCAGAGCCGGCTCGAGCAGGAGCACGCCTTCGCCGAGCAGGCCTCGCACCTGCTCCGCACCCCGTTGACCTCACTGCGTCTCGAGCTCGAGGACCTCGCGCTGGACGAGGAGCTCGCCGCCGATGTGCGCGGCACCGTCGAGCGCTGCGTGCAGCGCATCGACGACCTCGACTCCGTCACGTCAGAGCTGGTCGGCCTTGCCCGGCGGCCGGGGCCCCGCGGCGTCGAGGTGCCGCTGCGCGAGCTGGCCACCACCTGTGCCCAGCGGTGGTCCGACGAGCTCGCCCACCACGATCGCACGCTGACCGCCGCCGTCGAGGGCGACCTCACCACCACCTACACCGCCGGCCCACTCGAGCACATCCACGAGCTGCTCCTCGTCGACGTGCTGCACCGCAGCCGTGGCGCGGTGCGGCTGGTCTACGAGGCGACCGACGGAGGCGCGCTCAAGCTCCGGATCCGGGCCGCGGCGGGCCCCCGTCGCCGCGCCGGCGCCAAGACACCAGGGTCGACGTACGTCCGCGCTCGGGCGGTCGTCACCGCCCTGGGTGGCCGGCTCGAGGGGGAGTATCACGAGCGCGGGCTCGACATCGTCCTGCCGCGGCGCTGAGCGTCGCGGGTGCCGCAGGGGCACTACGGCAGGATGTGCGGCATGACGCTGCGAGCAGTGGAGACCTGGCTGACCGACATGGACGGCGTCCTGGTCCACGAGGAGGTGCCGATCCCGGGGGCCAAGGAGTTCATCGACACCCTCAAGGACTCGGGGCGCCGCTTCCTGGTCCTCACCAACAACTCGATCTTCACCCCGCGCGACCTGCGCGCCCGGCTGCTCGGCAGCGGCATCGACGTGCCCGAGGAGTCGATCTGGACCTCCGCGCTCGCGACGGCGCAGTTCCTGGCCGACCAGCGACCCGGCGGCACGGCGTACGTCGTGGGCGAGGCCGGGCTGACCACCGCCCTCCACGACGTCGGCTATGTCATGACCGACCGTGACCCCGACTACGTGGTCCTGGGGGAGACCCGGACCTACTCCTTCGAGGCGATCACCAAGGCCATCCGGCTCGTCGCGGACGGGGCGAGGTTCATCGCCACCAACCCCGACGCCTCGGGCCCCTCCCAGCAGGGCATGCTGCCGGCCACCGGGTCCGTGGCGGCGCTGATCTCGACCGCCACGGGGCGCTCGCCGTACTTCGTCGGCAAGCCCAACCCCCTGATGATGCGCTCGGCGCTGAACCGCATCGAGGCGCACTCCGAGACGACCGCGATGGTCGGCGACCGGATGGACACCGACGTCGTCAGCGGTCTCGAGGCGGGCCTGCGGACCTACCTCGTGCTCACCGGGTCGACGCGTCGGGAGCAGGTGGAGATGTTCCCCTACCGCCCCACCCGCGTGGTCGACTCGGTCGCGGATCTGGTCGACCTCGTCTGACGGCACCCACGTGTGACTCTCGTCACGAACCACCTTAAATCTTCCTCAACGGAGTTGGGACCTTCGTCCCGAGTGCTTACCGTCGAGTGGTTGCACCAGCAACTACCGGCCCCGGCACACGCCGAGTCCTGCCCCGTCGGGCGCCGGTCGACCGATCCACAGAGCACGAGGGGCAGGAGCGGGGGACCCACCGTTCCACGCGGCCGGCACCTGCCGTCCGCTCGGGGTGAAGCCCCGGCGCTGTCCGACAGCGCCGAGGCCGGGCACCTTCTCGTCCGAACCCGACAGCTCACCTCGCAGGCGTGGGAGGGAACCCACGCATGTCCAACCACAGATCGCTGCGCCCTGTCGTCAGGGTGCTGCTCGCCGTCGCCACCGCGTCCGCCGGTGTCCTGGCTCTCCCAGCGGCGGGCGCCTCGGCTGCCACCGCCGCGACCACCAGGGCCGCAGTCTCGACCACCACACCCGCCACGTCGACGACCACGTTGACCACCGCTCAGCGACTCGAGCGGATCAGGCGTGAGCGTCGCCGCGAGCGCCGCCGACACCGTCGCGAGGTACGCCGTCACCAGGCTGCCGCCCGCGCCAGCAAGGCGCTGCGCGCCTACCACGTCGGCCAGGCCCAGAAGGGCGACCCGTACGTCTACGGCGCCACCGGCCCGAACGCGTTCGACTGCTCCGGCCTGACGTCCTACGCCTACCACCGCGCCGGGCTCAGTCTGCCCCGGACGTCCTCGGCTCAGGCCGGCGCCGTTCGCCACATCCCGCGCTCGCAGCTGCACCTGGGCGACCTGGTGTTCTTCACCTCGGGCGGGCACGTCTACCACGTCGGGCTGTTCGCCGGCCGCCGGCACGGCACCGACTACGTCCTGCACGCCCCGCGCCCGGGCGAGAGCGTGCGGACCGAGGCGATCTGGACCAACAGCTGGTTCGCCGGCACGAAGCGCTGACACTGGTCGGTTCGTCAAACTCCACCAGGCCCCGTCCGGATGCGTCCGGGCGGGGCCTGGTGGCTGTTCGTGGGGTGGCTGTTCGTGGGGTGGCTGTTCGTCGAGGTATGCAGACGAGTCGCCACTTCCCCTGCGGAGTTCCGCGAGGGGAGTGACGACTCGTCTGCATACCTCGACGAGCCAACCGGGCAGCACCCCGGCTAGCCGCCCAGCACCGCGACGGTGTGACCCAGCGCTGCGGAGCGGAGCTTGCGGCCGCCGCCGGTGACGATGCCGACGCTGAGGCCGTCCCACATCGCCCGCAGCCGCTCCGAGGTGCCCTCGTGGTCGGTATGTCCGGGCAGCGCGTCGCCGAGCAGCCGCACCAGGTCGGCATGCCAGGCGGCATCGATCTCGCGCTGCGCCTCGGCGAGCTCGGGGTGATACGGCGCCCGCGCCCACAGCTCGAGCCACAGCTGCCAGCGCGGATCCTTCTCGTCGATCGCCAGGTAGACGTCGGCGAAGTCCGAGACCGCCCCGACGCCCGTGCGCTCACCGGCCGCCGTGGTCGCGAGGAGGGGCGCCCGCTGCTCGGCGTACGCCGCCTCGCTCCAGCGCAGCGTCTCCAGCAGCAGCCCGTCGCGGGTCTTGAAGTAGTAGAGCAGGTGTCCGCCGCTGGTGCCGAGCCGTGCCGCGAGGGAGGCCATCGTCAGCTTGCCGAGGCCGTGCTCGGCGACCATCTCGAGAGCGGCCGTGAGCACCTGCTCGCGGGGCCGCTCCATGCGGCGGTTGTGGCGGGGCACCTGCACCTGGCTTTCAGGGTCGGGGTCGGGATTTCTGAGACGCGGGCTTGACTCTAGCGGTGAGGTGCGTCACTTTGAATACCGTTCAAAAGTTTGAACGTCGTTCAAACAACCCCCACTCAGGAAGGTCGGTCGATGATCGAACCCACGATGCTGACCCCGGACGAGGCGGTGACGCCGATCGAGTCCGAGCGGCGGCTGGCCCGTGTCCTCGGTCCCGGCACCGCCGTGCTCCTCGTCCTCTCGTGCATCACGCCGGCGTCGAGCCTGTTCATCATCGTCCCGACGGTGCTCGGCTCGCAGGGGAGCGGTGCGCCGCTGACGATCCTGGCCGGGGTGCTCATCTCCGTCGCCGTCGGCGCGTGCTACGCCGAGCTCGGCACGCGCACCGCGAGCTCCGGCGGCGAGTACGCGATGGTCAACCAGACCCTCGGCAAGCCGGCCGGCTGGCTGACGTTCGCCCTCGCGGCCGTCCAGCTCTGGGTGATCCCGCCGATCATCGCGCTCGGCACGGCCGACTACCTCAGTGACATCGTCGACCTGCCGCGCGGCGCAACCGCTGCCGCGGTCATGCTGCTCTCGACGGTGACGGCCATCCTGGACGTCAAGTCCAACGCCTTCGTCACCGGCATCTTCCTCGGCCTCGAGATCGTCGCGGCGATCGTCGTCACGATCCTCGGGCTGACCCACCTGCAGCGCGGCCCCGGCGAGCTGATCGCGCCGCACGTCGCGTCCGCCGGGGGAGGCCTGGAGCCGTTCACGATCGGGATCCTGATCTCGGGTCTGGCCGTCGGCACCTTCGTCGTCAGCGGCTTCGGCACGGCGGCGTACCTCTCCGAGGAGGTCATCGACCCCCGCCGCAACGTCGCCCGCATCGTCTTCGCTTCGCTGGGCCTCGGCGCCCTGGTCATCCTGGTCCCGACGATCACCACGGTCCTGGCCGTGGGCAACCTGAGCGACCTCGCGACCGGCAACTTCTCCGAGTTCGTCCACCAGTGGGGCGGCCACGGCATCGGCACCGCGGTGAACGTCGCCATCGCCACCGCGATCCTCAACGCGGTGATCGTGATGGTCCTCCAGAACGGCCGGGTCGTCTTCGCCTCAGCGCGCGACCGGTCCTGGCCGCGCCCGGTCAACGAGGCCCTCACCCGGCTGCACCCGCGCTACAACACCCCCTGGGTCGCCACCCTCGCCATCGGCATCCCAGGCGCCGTCCTCGCCTACGCCGTCGACATCGAGGCGCTGCTCGGCATCACCTCGGTGATCATCTCCGCGATGTACGTCGTCCTCGCCCTCGCCGCCCTCCGGGTGCGCCGGCAGCGGTCGAGCGTGAAGGGCTGGCGGATGCCGCTGTGGCCGCTTCCGCCGCTGCTGGTCATCGCCGCCGTCGGCTACGCACTGCTCGGCTCAGCGCGCTCGGACCTCATCGCGACCGCGGTCATCCTCGCCCTGGCCCTCGCCTACTACCGCTTCTACCTCGCCCGTCGCCCCGCCGAGCGGTTCGTCGTCGTCGACCCGTCTGACGGGCCGTGGGACGAGCCGTGGGACGAGCCGTCCGACGACGCCTCCGCCGAGCCCGCCACGGCCGGCGCCTGACCTCGAGAGCTGAAGGAGACCCTCATGGCCCGCTACGGCAACCAGTTCGGCCCCGACATCACCTTCCTGGGCGTCGACCGGTGCGACTGGTCCGACCCGGCGACCTACGCCGACGCCGACGTCGTCATCCTCGGCGCCCCCTTCGACGGAGGCGCGTCGCACCGGTCCGGCACCCGGTTCGGCCCGCAGTTCATCCGCCAGACCTGCTACCTCGCCCACGACGGCTCCCGTCCGTCGCTGGCGATGCGGGTCGACGCGCTCAAGGACCTGCGCGTGCTCGACGCGGGCGACGTCGAGATGTTCTCCGGCGACGCCGAGCGGTCGGTGCGCGACCTGCAGGAGGCGGTGCACGCGGTGGCCAGCACCGGCGCCGTGCCGCTGATCCTCGGCGGCGACCACACGATCGCCTGGCCCGACGCCGCGGGCGTCGCCCAGCACCTCGGACAGGGCCGGGTGTCGATGATCCACTTCGACGCCCACGCCGACACGGGCGACATCGAGTTCGGCTCGCTCGTCGGGCACGGCCAGCCGATGCGCCGCCTCATCGAGTCGGGCGCTCTGCGCGGCGACCGGTTCCTCCAGATGGGTCTGCGTGGCTACTGGCCGGAGGAGGAGACGCTGGACTGGATGGCCGAGCAGGGCATGCGGTCCTATGAGATGACCGAGATCGTCGATCGCGGTCTCGACACCTGCCTCACCGAGGCGTTCGAGATCGCCACCGACGAGTGCGACGGCGTGTTCCTGTCGGTCGACATCGATGTCTGCGACCCGGGCCACGCCCCCGGCACCGGCACCCCGGAGCCGGGCGGCCTGACCGCCCGCCAGCTCCTCGACTCGGTGCGTCGCATCGCCTACGAGCTGCCGGTCGTCGGGGTCGACGTCGTCGAGGTGTCCCCTCCTTACGACCACGCCGACATCACCTCGTTCCTCGCCAACCGCGTCGTCCTCGAGGCGCTGTCGGGCATGGCCCGACGCAAGCGCGATCAGCGGGACGGCACGACGTGGGACCCCGGCCTTCCGCTGCTCGCCGGCCGCACGTCGACCGTCCGCAGCATCGCCGTTCCCGGCCCCGCCGTTCCCGGCCCCGCCGTCCCCGGCCCCGCCGTCCCCGGCCCCGCCGTCCCCGGCCCCACCGGCCCCGCCGTCCCCGGCCCCACCGGCCCCGCCGTCCCCACCATGAACGGAGCACACCGATGAGCACACATGACGTGATCGTGATCGGCGCCGGCGTGACCGGGCTGACCGCCGCCCACCGCCTGGTGCAGGCCGGCAACGACATCCTGGTCCTCGAGGCACGCGACCGCGTCGGCGGCCGGCTGCTCACCGAGCGGCACGGCCATGCCGACTCCGCGGAGGCCGACTTCGAGGTCGGCGGCCAGTGGGTCTCACCGGACCAGTCGGCGCTGCTCGGCCTCCTCGATGAGCTCGGAATGCAGACGTTCCCGCGCTACCGGTCGGGCGACTCGCTCTACCTCGACCGGGCCGGTGCCGTCCGCCGGTTCGCCCGCGACCTTCCGGTCGGTGCGACGACGGCGGCCGCCATCGAGCAGCTGACGAAGACGCTCGACGCTCTCGCCGAGGAGATGGATCCCGCCCGGCCCTGGGACCACCCGGACGCGGCGCATCTCGACAGCGTCTCGTTCCGCGCCTGGCTCGAGCAGCAGTGCGACGACGCCGAGGCATGCGACAACGTCGCGCTCTTCGTCGGACCCGCCATGCTGACCAAGCCGGCGCACTCGTTCTCGGCGCTGCAGGCGATCCTCATGGCGGCGAGTGCAGGCTCCTTCGGCAACCTGGTCGACGCCGACTTCATCCTCGATCGCCGCGTCGTCGGGGGACTGGCGTCGGTCCCGCGGGCGCTCGCCGACCGGCTCGGCGACCGCGTGCGCCTGAACGCGGACGTGACCCTCGTCGAGTGGACCGAGGGGTGCGCCGTCGTCCACGTCGGCGACGAGTCCCACGTGGCACGCCATGTGGTGCTGGCCGTCCCGCCGACCGTCGTACGCCGGATCCGCTTCTCTCCCGAGCTGCCCGCCGAGCACCGGATGGCCCGCGAGCACCAGTCCTTCGGTCTCGTCGTCAAGGTCCAGGCCGCCTACGCCACGCCGTTCTGGCGCGAGGCCGGGCTCAGCGGCACGGGCTTCGGGCCCTACGAGCTCGTCCACGAGGTCTACGACAACACTCCTGCGGGCGACGAGCGCGGCTTCCTCGTCGGGTTCGTCTCCGACATCGAGGCCGACCGCGTCGGTCGGCTCTCGGCCGAGGAGCGGCGCGTGCGCATCTTGGCCTCGCTGGCCTCCTACTTCGGCGAGCAGGCACGCGAGCCGCTCGTGTACGTCGAGAGTGACTGGCAGCACCAGGAGCTCACCGGCGGGGCCTACGGCACGAGCTTCGACCTCGGCGGACTGACGCGCTACGGCGCGGTCCTGCGCGAGCCCGTCGGCGCGCTGGAGTTCGGCAGCAGCGACGTGGCCGGCCTCGGCCTCCAGCACGTCGACGGCGCCATCCGGGTCGGGACCGAGATCGCGGAGCGACTGCTGCGGGCGTGAGGACCCCTGCCGGCGGGGACGTCATGCACATCGTGGAAGCGGTCACACCTTCCGCATGACGTCCCGGGCGGCCGCAGTCTGACGGCGGCGGCAGCTTGACCTTGCGCCGCCTCACCCCGCACCCTCGATGTCGATGTCTGCCCCCACCAGAACCTCTGTCCCCACCAGAACCATCGTCGCCTCCGTCATCGCCCCGCTCGTGCTGATGCTCTCGGCCATCGTCACGAGTGCGCCGGCCCAGGCGGGTGCGCCCCAGACCTACAGCGTCGCCGCAGTCAAGGCGACCAACGCCGCCCGGCACGGGCACGGTCTGCGCGGCCTGCGCGTCGACGCGTGCCTGCAGCGCTACGCCAACGCCCAGGCGGCTCGGCAGGCGGCGCGGCGCACGATGTTCCACCAGGACCTCGGCGTCATGCTCCGCCGCTGCGGGCTGCGCGAGGCCGGTGAGAACGTCGCCTACGGCTACCGCACCGGCCGCGCGGTCGTCCGCCAGGGCTGGATGAAGTCGCCGCCGCACCGCGCCAACATCCTCCACCGGTCCTACCGGCTCGTCGCCGTCGCGGCTCGGAAGGGCTCGGACGGCCTCTGGTACTCCTCCCAGGTCTTCGGCCGCCGCTGAGCTCCGCGGTCCCTGGGCTGGGCTCCGGCCGCTGAATGGGGGCGAGGCGCCGATGCCCGGTAGGCTTGACCCTTGTGGCAGGCCCCGACTTCGACGCCGAGATCAAGCAGCTCCAGGCGACCATGCACACCATCGAGCAGGTGCTCGACCTCGGCGCGATGAAGGCTGAGATCGGCTCGCTCCAGGAGCAGGTCGCCGCGCCCGACCTCTGGGACGACCAGGAGAGTGCGCAGAAGGTGACGAGCCGCCTCTCCTTGCTGCAGGGCGAGCTCGAGCGCTTCGAGACCCTCAACGGCCGCGTCGAGGACCTGGGGGTCCTCGTCGAGCTGGCGACCGAGGAGGCCGACGCCGACACCATGAGTGAGGCGGAGTCCGAGCTCGCCCGGGTGAAGAAGGAGGTCGAGGCTCTCGAGGTCCGCACCCTCCTGTCGGGGGAGTACGACGCCCGAGAGGCGATCGTGACCATCCGCTCCGGCGCCGGTGGCGTCGACGCGGCCGACTTCGCCGAGACGCTCATGCGGATGTACACGCGCTGGGCCGAGCAGCACAAGTATCCCGTCGAGGTCTTCGACGTCTCCTACGCCGAGGAGGCCGGCATCAAGTCGGCCGAGTTCGCGATCCACGCGCCCTACGCCTACGGCACGCTCTCGGTCGAGGCCGGCACGCACCGGCTCGTCCGGATCAGCCCCTTCGACAACCAGGGGCGCCGCCAGACGTCGTTCGCCGCCGTCGAGGTCGTCCCAGTGCTGGAGCAGACCGACGACATCGAGGTCGACGAGAACGACGTCCGCGTGGACGTCTTCCGCTCCGGCGGCCCGGGCGGCCAGTCGGTCAACACCACCGACTCCGCGGTCCGGCTCACCCACATCCCGACCGGCATCGTGGTCAGCTGCCAGAACGAGAAGTCGCAGCTGCAGAACAAGGCCTCGGCGATGGTCGTCCTCAAGGCCAAGCTCCTCGCCAAGAAGAAGGCTGAGGAGGCCGCGCTCAAGAAGGACCTCAAGGGCGACGTCGCCGCCAGCTGGGGCGACCAGATGCGCAACTACGTGCTCAACCCGTATCAGATCGTGAAGGACCTGCGCACCGGGTTCGAGACGGGCAACCCGACGGCCGTGTTCGACGGCGAGCTCGACGGCTTCCTCGAGGCGGGCATCCGCTGGCGTCGCGGCGCCGACCGGGCCGCCGAGAACTGATCCTCCGTCGGGACGTCCTACGAGGTGGCTGCCAGGGCAGCCCCCTCGTATGACCCGGCGACCTCAGCCCTTGGGCGCTCCGCTCGCTGCGGTGAGCACCGTCGCGCACCAGCGATCGGCGACGTCGGCGGGGTCGGGTGCACGTGAGCCGGCGAGCTGACACACGAGCCACGCGTCACCGAAGAGGCCGCGGTAGGACAACGTGGTGGTGCCGGCCGCCGTACAGCTCAGCGCCACCGACGGAGAGCCGAAGGCGGATGCGCCGGCGATCGGCGTACATCCCTTCGGGGACCGCGCGGAGGTGGCGAGCTCCTGGCCGCGCTCGAGGGTGACCGGCGGGGCGAAGACCCAGGCCGACGCCGTCGCGCCCGACGGGGCGGTCCACGAGCAGCCGTACTCGTGTGCGACGTCGGCGCTGCCGGGCAGCTGATCGCCGTTCGACCAGCTCTGCGCCCGCGGGGAGGCGTCGCCGACGGCGGCACGCGCATCCGCGAGCGGCACGGCACTGCAGAACGGCCCCCGGCGTACGGCGGCGGTCGTCGTGTCGACCGAGGAGAGCCGCGTGGCGAGCGGCGAGGCGCGCGGCGGCGCCGGAGGCGGGGAGTGGTCGGGGGAGTGGCGCATCACACCGACCGCGACCGCGGCACCCGTCACGACGACCGCGACGACGAGCGCGCCGACGACGCGAGAGCGGGTAGCCACGCCGCAACCCTAGAGTCGGCGTCCAGAGGCTCGGCGACACCCCTGGATGCCGACCCTGAGATGTCAAGGTTCAGACGCCGACCACCTATCCTCGATCGGGTGATTCGCTTCGAGAAGGTGACCAAGGCCTACCCGGGGTCCGGCAAGCCTGCGCTCGAGCAGGTGTCGGTCGACGTGGAGAAGGGCGAGTTCGTCTTCCTCGTCGGCCAGTCAGGCTCGGGCAAGTCGACGGCTCTGCGGCTCATCCTCCGCGAGACCCGGCCCTCCTCAGGCCGCGTCTACGTCGCGGGCAAGGAGATCAACCGGCTGGCCGGCTGGAAGGTGCCGCGGCTGCGCCGCCAGATCGGCACCGTCTTCCAGGACTTCCGGCTGCTGCAGAACAAGACGGTGACCGAGAACGTCGCCTTCGCGATGCAGGTGACCGGCCACTCTCGTGCCGAGATCGCCACGCGCGTGCCCGAGACGCTCGAGCTCGTCGGCCTCGACGGCAAGGGCGACCGGATGCCGGATGAGCTCTCCGGCGGCGAGCAGCAGCGCGTGGCGATCGCGCGGGCGTTCGTCAACAAGCCGATGATCCTCATCGCCGACGAGCCCACCGGCAACCTCGACCCGGCGACCAGCGTCGGCATCATGAAGCTGCTCGACCGCATCAACCGCACCGGCACGACCGTTGTCATGGCGACCCACGACGCGGGCGTCGTCGACCAGATGCGCAAGCGCGTCATCGAGCTGGGCAACGGCCGGGTCGTGCGCGACCAGACCCAGGGCGGCTACGGCTCCCAGCACTGACCCGCACCGCTCAGCGCCGGCCACGCCACGTCAAGCCGCGCCGTCAAGAAAGGGCCCCATGCAGCTTCGCTATGTCTTCTCCGAGCTCGGCCAGGGTCTGCGTCGCAACCTGTCGATGCACATCGCCGTCGTGCTCACCCTCTTCGTCTCGCTCACCCTCGTCGGCCTGGGGGTCCTGCTCAACCAGCAGGCCCAGCGTGCGGCCGACCAGTGGGGCAACCAGCTCCAGATCACCGTCTACCTGTGCCGTCAGGGCGACAACGTCCCCTCCTGCGCCAGCGAGGTGACCGACGCGCAGAAGGCGGCCATCGAGAAGGTCATCAAGGACAACCCGAACGTCGACTCGTTCTACCTGGAGTCGAAGGCGCAGGCGTTCCAGAAGGTGAAGAACCTCTACGGCAGCGAGCGCTTCACCGGCCCCGACGCCGTGATCACCCAGAACGACATGGCGGAGTCGTTCTGGATCACGCTGAAGGACCCCCATCAGGCGGAGGTGGTCAAGGAGGCCGTCGTGGGACTGGACGGCGTCTCGCGCGTGCAGGACCTGCGCAACGTCGTCGGACCGATCCTCAGCTTCATCGACTACATGAAGTACGGCGCCGGCCTGGTCGCCATCTTCCTCGGCATCGCCGCGCTGCTCCTCGTGGCCAACACGATCCGGCTCGCCGCCTTCGCCCGCAGGCGCGAGATCGCGATCATGAGGCTGGTGGGTGCGTCGACGCTCTACATCGCGCTGCCGTTCCTCCTCGAGGCGATCGTCACGGCCATCGTGGGCGTCGGCCTCGCAGTCATGGCGCTGGCGGCGTTCATGCAGTTCGGCGTCGTCAACAAGCTGGCGAAGTCGCTGAACTTCATCCTCTGGATCGACTGGTCGCAGTTCTGGTGGGCGGTGCTCGTGGTGGCCATCCTCGGTCCGGTGCTGACCCTCGTGCCCACGCTGCTGCTCACGCGGAAGTACCTCAAGGTCTGAGGCTGATGGGACAGGTGTGACGCGCCCGGGCTCCGAAATCCACGGAACCCGGGCGCTCAGCCTCTACCGTCGAGGAGTTCACTTCCCCGAACACGAAGGCTTCCCACGTGCGCTCCTTCCCCCGCACGCTCGGACGCCGACGCCTTGCGGCGGCCGCGCTGGCTGCCGTGACCGTCGGCGGTCTGGCGGTCCCGATCGTCGACCCGGCGCTGCCGTGGGCTGCTGCCGCCGACCGCGGCAAGCTCAAGCAGAAGCAGAAGAAGGTGCACCAGCAGGTGGCCCAGGCCGGCACCGACCTCGACGAGTCGAGCGCCGAGCTGGCCGCGGCCACGGGGAAGCTGGCGGCCGCCAACAAGGAGCTCGCTGCCTCGACGGCGCGGCTCGCCACGGCGCGGGCCAACCTCGCCAAGGCCCAGCAGGCGCTGGCCGCCGCGAAGGCCGAGGACGCGCGGATGCAGGCGGCTCTCGCGGCGGCCCAGGCGCGCCTGGAGCAGGCCCGCACCGACCTGGCCAACGGGCAGCAGGCCGTCGCCGAGCAGAAGGAGAAGGTGCGCAACACCTTCGCCGACATGGTCGAGCAGGGTGACCCGCGGCTGCTCGCGATCGGTGCCCTCATGCACGCCGAGACCCCCGAGGACATCGCCCGCCAGCAGGAGCTCAACGACACGGTGCTCTCCGGCCAGGCGGCGCAGTACCAGTCGCTGCGCACCGCCGAGGTCCTGCTGAAGGTGCGGGCGGGGGATGTGAAGAAGGCGACCGACGCGGTCGCCGTCCAGCGCCAGCAGGCTGCCGACCACCTCGTGGTCGTCCAGGGCCTCGAGCAGCAGGCGAGTGCCGCCCAGGACGCGGTCGCCGCGTCGGTCGCGCAGGACGCCCAGGCCCGGTCCGCCGCACAGGCTGCGCAGCAGGCCGCCGCACGAGTCAGGCAGCACGACGCCGCCGTCCTCCGGCACCTGCGCGCTCAGGAGGAGCGGATCAAGCAGCAGATCCTCGCGGCGGCCCACAAGCAGGGCAACCGGAACGTCGGGAGCACGAGCGGGATGTTCCTCAACCCGGTCCGCGACACCTACGTCACCTCGCCCTACGGCTGGCGCATCCACCCGATCTACCACTACTGGGGCCTGCACGACGGGGACGACTTCCACGCTCCGTGCGGCGTGCCGGAGATCGCGGTCGACAGCGGCCGGGTGATCAGCGAGTACTTCTCGAGCGTCTGGGGCAACCGGCTCTACCTCAGCCTCGGCAACATCAACGGCCACAACTACACGGTCATCTACAACCACATCTCGAAGTACCGCGCCCGCGTCGGCCAGGTCGTCGCACGGGGGGAGACGGTCGCGTACGCCGGCACGACCGGCTGGTCGACCGCCTGCCACCTGCACTTCACCGTCCTCAAGGACGGCAACCCGATCGACCCGCAGACGGTGCTCTGAGACCTCAGCTTCGCTGGTCGAGTAGCCGGCGAGGGAGTCGTCGGGCTCGTTGGTCGAGTAGCCGGCGAGGGAGTCGTCGGGCTCGTTGGTCGAGTAGCCGGCGAGGAACGAGCCGGCGTATCGAGACCCCGCCCGTTCGAATCCGCTTGCGATCGCTTGAGACAATGGTGGGATGGCGAAGGAACAGGGGCGCAAGCTCGTCGCGCAGAACAAGAAGGCGCGCCACGACTACCACATCGAGGACACCTACGAGGCCGGCCTGGTCCTCACGGGCACCGAGGTGAAGTCGTTGCGCCAGGGTCGCGCGTCCCTCGTCGACGGCTTCGTGGACATCGAGCACGGCGAGGCGTGGCTGCACGCGGTGCACATCCCGGAGTACACCCAGGGCACGTGGACGAACCACTCCGCCCGCCGCAAGCGCAAGCTCCTCCTGCACAAGGACGAGATCGCGAAGATCGATCGGCGCGTCTCGGAGAAGGGTCTGACGGTCATCCCGCTCTCGATCTACTTCAACGACGGGCGGGCCAAGGTCGAGATCGCGCTCGCTCGAGGCAAGAAGGCCTGGGACAAGCGGCAGTCGATCGCCGAGCGCACCGCCAACCGCGAGAAGGAGCAGGCCGTCGGCCGCTACCTCAAGGGCGTCCGGGACTGATATCGACGTGTGGGAATGGCCGACCGCCCGGTAGTGTTGACCCAGTGGCCGCTCAGCGGCCGTTGACAAGTCAAGAGGGGCTGATCGGTTTCGACTTGGGACGTTAGTTCCAGGGGAAGCGGGTCGAGGAGCCAGCGTTATCTCGTAAACGATCGCTGGAAACCAATAACTGCCAACGCTAAGCGCAGTTCCTTCGCTCTCGCCGCCTGATTGCGGTGATCGAAGCGTCAGACAGGGCGTCCGTCTCCGGCCCTGATCCTGGCGTCATCCAGGAGACTCACCCTCCCTCTCTCGCTAGTGGGGTTCGAGGGGACATCTAGCTAGCTGGGCCTGTCGGCGACGTGTCTGCGTCGAGCGCCGGGGCCGAGAAAACGACACCCACAGACTGCACCCGGAGAAGACCTGGATCGACGCTCGAGGACCGGGGTTCGATTCCCCGCAGCTCCACCAAAGTGCTCGGAGGGCAAACCTGCCCCTCGGACACGCCGACAGTGAATGCAGCATCTCCCGCCCGGTCTTCCGGGCGGGAGATTTTGCTTTCAGTCCGCCGATCGGCCTGGATGTCGTGATGGACGTGGGCGGGGACGAGGCGTGAGAATAGGTCGTCGAAGGGCTGGTTGTAGTCGACTCTGATGCTCTGCTCGCGCGTGTCGGGGTCTTCGTGGATGTAGATCTTGGAGAAGAAGGCCACGTCGGCCGCGCGCGTGGACCAGGGGTGCGGTCACCGGCTTGGCGCCCACGACCACCGGACGCTAACCAACGACTGGTGCGGCTTTACGCCTTCGCCTTCGACTCTTCGACGACCGGCGCGAACGCGACGGCTTCCGTCAGGCAATCCGAGCCGACGGAGCGAACGTCGACAGGACCGAAACAGCGATCAACGAACTTGAGGCGCTCATGATCACCGCCTGCGGGTTCCAAGGGCAGAACCGGATGGAGCTGCGGCGTGTAGAGCCGTCGCAGCGGATGACGATGATGACTGCTGGCCGGGCGACCGGGCACGGAAGGTCGACATTGCT
>NZ_BAAIGC010000011.1:0-162011 GCF_054653495.1 Nocardioides sp. AN3 | reverse complement strand
ATAGAGAGCCACAGCCTCCTGCGATGCTGGGCAGCCGGGAATGGAGAGCGTCCCGTCGAGCACCTCGACACCAGCCTGGCCGGGCCGGAGCCGTATGAGAAGTCAACAAGTAGCCGGGAGCCGGGCACCACCCGCCTCCTCGATACAGACTCGCTCCGGACCGATGCCGTCCTGGAGCCAGCAGTTTGTCCCTCCCACGGCACCCGCACGGACGACAGCCGAGGGGAAAGGCGTTGCCATACGATTCTGATGCGGGCCACAAACGGCTCGGCGAGAAGCATCGACCGAAGACAGGGGGACGGGGTGTCGCAGGAAGCTCGTTCGCTCCGCCGTGGAGAGGGCCGCGAAGCGCTGCTCGCGGCCACCACCAAGGTCGTGGCCGAGCGCGGTCTGCGCAATGTGACGTATCGCGCCGTATCGGAAGAGGCTGGCGTGGCCCATGGTCTGGTCCGGCACCATTTCGGCAGCCGGGATGCCCTGGTGGCCGCCACCGTCCGGTATGCCGTCGAGCGCAGCGTTTCGCGCAGCTCTCTCGAGTCCGGGACCGGCTCCATCGACGAGTTCGCCAGCGGTCTCCTGGACCTGGTCGCGGGCGACCCGGAGACGCAGGCGTTTCAGTACGAGTTGATCCTCGAGGCTCGCCGTCGCCCGGAGCTCACCACGCTGGTCCGCGAGCTCAACGATGCCTACCGCGATGCGACGCGACGCGAGCTGGAACGCATGGGACTCGGCGACATTCCCGGACTTCATCTCCTGGTCTACGCGGCGCTGGACGGACTCGTCTTCCAGCGCGTGACCAACGGCGCAGAACCTGATCTCGAGCCGGCACTGGACGCGCTGCGCACGTTGCTACGAGCTGCGGCCGCCGAGGTAGCCCGTACCTGAGATGTAGAACGGCGGGGCCTGAGGATTTCAGGCGCCGCCGTTCCTCGTCCTTGGTTCAGTCGATCAGCTCGCGGGAGATCACATTGCGCCGGGCCCAACCTAGGACTGCCCCCGCGATCGCGATGATCGGAACGGTGATGCCCAGCCAGAACGCCGTCGTAGCGCTGCCGCCGATGAGGGTCTGGAAGTTGTCCAAGATCAGCCAGACGGCGATTCCGATGCCGATCGATCCGACGACCGGGGCCACCAGGGTCCGCGCCAGCGACGACTCCGAGGGCGTACGGCGGAAGAAGACGACCACCGAGATGCTGGTCATGAAGTAGAGCAGCATCATGCCAAGCACAGCGACGCCGCTGAACCAGGAGAACAGCGTGAGGACGGGGTCCTTGCCCAGGATCGCGAACGGCATGGTGAGGAGCAGGACGATGCCGGTCTGCACGGCACCGGCCACCCAGGGCGAGTGGCGCTGGTTGAGTCGAGAGACTGACCTTGGGATCACCCGGTCACGGCTGAGCGAGAACAGGTAGCGGGTGATCGAGTTGTGGAAGGCGAGGATGCCCGCAAAAAGTGACGTGGCCAGGAGGACCTCGAGCACGTCCCCGGTCCAGCTCCCGAGCTGCGCGCCGACGGCGTCGAAGACGAAGGTTGCGCCGTTTCCTGCTTCGAGCGCCTTGCCCGCGTCGTCGACGACGTTCGAGGGGCCGTAGAACGCCACCAGCATCCAGGTCACGAAGGCGAAGAAGCCGGTGATGATCAGGACCGAGAGGTACGTCGCCCGCGGGACCGTCTTGCGGGGCTCGCGAGCCTCCTCGCCGTAGATGGCGGTTGCCTCGAAGCCGAACATCGAGGCGATGGCGAACATGAGCGCGACGCCGGGGGCTCCTGCGGTGGCTGCGCTGAGGCTGAACGTGTCGGCAACTCCCAGCCCCTCGGGGCCGCCGCCCTTGAAGAGGGTGATGAGCGCGAAGAGGGACAGGAGGCTGAACTCGGCCGCCACGAACACGGCCAGCACCTTGGCGCCGATGTCGATGCCGAGCGTGCCGAGGATCTGGACGATCGCCATCGTCGCCAGGGCCCAGAACCACCACGGCAGGTCGATGCTGAAGTGCTTCACGAAGATGCCCTCGACCACCACCCCGTACAGCCCGTACATGGCAGCCTGGATGGTGTTGTAGGCGAACAGCGCCACCAGTGCGCCCGAGACGCCGGTCGTCTCCCCCAGGCCCTTGCCGATGTAGGCGTAGAAAGCGCCAGCATGGACGACGTGTCGACCCATCGCGACGAAGCCGATCGAGAAGACGAGGATGATGACGCCGGCCGCGATGTAGGCCGTAGGCACCCCAGCGCCATTGCCGATCACGATCGCGATCGGCACTGCGCCGGCGATGCCGGTGAGCGGTGCCTGGCCGGAGAAGACGAAGAAGAGGATTCCGAGCACGCCGAGCGAGTTCGGCTTGAGTCGGTGGGTCTGCACCCCGGGTACCTCGGCGCCTTCGGTGGCACCTGCGGTCAGATCGGTCATGACGGCTCCATGTCAGAAGAACTCGTTCGGGGGCGAACGTTTGGGTCAAGCGTGAGATGTGCCTCACGCCACTGTCAACGGTTTCCGAGAAGTTTTTATCCATTTGGAGAGCAAGATGGTGCAGCAGAGGGAGGTGAGTCGAGCCACCGGGTCTTGATCACCCGTCTCGATGGCTCAGGTGCTCTCGAAGGCCGTGTGCCTGCGAGCTCGCTCCACTCGGATTCGGCGCGTAGATCGACAGCATCCGGGCATAGACGGGCGCGCGATACCGCCCAGTGCTGGAGGCAAGGACCCACACTGTGTCCCCCGGCCCCGCGACGACGACTCGCCCGTCAGGCTCAACGTGCAGCTCGCCCTCGAGGACGAAGTTGTACTCGTCAAACGGATGGCTGTCGGACCACTCCGCATCGGTCAGCTCCCATTCCGTCATGGCGATCCCGTGCCAGCCAGTGGCGGAGGGTGCGACGATCACCCGGCCGGGCATCGGAGAGCCCTCCCGGGTCAACGGTGCGGCGCGGACGAGTTCGACGCTCATGCTCCGCCTCGCACCGGGATGACGGGGGGCAGAAGGGTCGCAGCGCCCAGCCGGTAGTCGGCCTCGTCGCCTTCGACCAAGCGACGCTCGCGGATGAAGGGCAGTGGCACGTCGGGGTTCGGCGAGTCGATCTCGCGGGCAAGCCGATGTCCGGAGAAGACTGCCTGCGCGATCATGCCGGGCGTGTGGGCGTCGCCGATGAGGTGGAACTGGCTGATGCCGGCCTCATTCAGACGTCCCCAATCCTCGCTGAGCTGGTCAAAGAGCGAACAGTCGGAGTAGCGGTGGGTCACCAGGGCGAGCGAGTCGCAGTCGAGCATCGTCTCCTGACCACCCCAGAGGTGGACGAGCTGGGCCTTGCCCGGTTCGTAGGCCGCCATGAGCTGCTGGGACCTGATCTCCACGCCGAGCTCGACGAGTCGTTGATACATGCGCTGCTCCTCGAGCGGGTTGCGGAGGTACGGGCCGAGGGTGTCGAAGTGCGTGACATAGGTGACCCGGCGCCCTTGGAGCGCAAGGAGCTCGGCGACGGTCGCACCCATGTGGTAACCGTCGCCGTCGACGACCGCGACATGGTCACCGAGCTGCTTGCCGTCCTTCACCAACTGCTCGGGGGTGGCTACGTCCGGGCGATCGGCGCTGGCGCCTTCGATGGGCGCATGGGTGACGGGGTTGATGCCGTCACCTGACCAGGTGGACCCGGTGGCGTTGATGACGATCTCGGCGCCGTACTCGAGCAGGGCATCGCCGTCGAGGCGCATGTTTGGGATGAACTCGACGTTGGGCAGCTTGGCGATCTGCCGTTCTCGGTACTCGACCACCCGCCGCCAGGTGGCGAGTCCGGGCATGGTGGTCATCCAGGAGAGGTGACCGCCCATGACGGGTGCGGCGTCGACGAGGTGAACGGCCTCGAAGCCTCGTTTGCCGAGCACCATCGCGGCCTCCATGCCGGCCGGTCCAGCACCGACCACCAGGACAGGCTTGGCCCGGTTTGTGGCGGTCGTGAACACCTCGGGGTGCCAGCCGCGGCGGTACTCCTCGCCGCTCGTGGCGTTCTGGGTGCACCAGATCGGCGGACCGCCCATCTCCCACCGAGACACGCAGACGTTGCAGCCGATGCACTCGCGGATGTCCTCGAAGCGGCCCTCCTCGATCTTCTTCGGGAGGAACGGGTCCGCGATCGATGGCCGCGCGGCTCCGATGATGTCGGCCTGACCGGACTTGATCACCTCGACCATGACGTCGGGGTCGGTGAAGCGGCCGACGTTGATGACCGGCTTGGTGGCGACCTCCTTGGCGATGCGCGTGTACGGCGCTTCGTGGTTGGTGGCGAAGAAGCGGCTTGATCCGGCGTCCTCGCCCCAGTTGAGCGTGCCGATGTTGATGTCCCAGTAGTCCACGTAGGGGTCGAATGCCTCGATGAAGGCACGTCCCTCGTCGGCGGCACGGACGCCGAGGTCGCCGTACCCGTAGGGGTCCTCGAGGGTGTCGATGCTGAACCGGAAGCCGATGGCGCAGTCCTCGATCTTGCTGCGGACCTCCTCGAGCACCTCGCGGGTGAAGCGGATCCGGTTCTCGAAGGTGCCGCCGTACTCGTCGGTCCGCTTGTTGTAGAAGGGGTAGAGGAAGTAGATCGGGAAGGTGCCGAGGCCCGCGTAGAAGGTCAGCAGGTCGAAGCCGGCCTCCCGCGCCCGCAGGAACCCGTCGACGTGGATCTTGCGCATCTCGGCAATGTCCCGTTTGGTCATCTGCCGGCCGTTAGCGAGGTGGTTGATGTCGTTCGGGATCTGGGAGACGGTCGTCGCGGGCGCTCGCGTCTCGGCGTTGTTCGCGAGACCACCCGAGTGGACGAGCTCGACTCCGGCGAGGCCGCCGTGGGCATGGATCGCCTCCGACATGCGGGCCAGGTTGCGGACGTCGCCGGCGTCCCACAGCTTGGAGGCGACCCAGGGCATGATGTCGCCGCCGGGTGCGATCGAGCAGACCTCGGTGAACACGGCCCCCCAGCCGCCCTCGGCCTTCAGGCCACGGAACGCGGCCTGGAGACCAGGTTTGTCGGAGCCGGCGCCGTTGCAGTGCGGTACCTGCCAGAACCGGTTTCGCAGGGTCTTCGGCCCGAGCTGGATCGGCTCGAACAGGATGTCGTACCGACTCTCACGCATGACTCTTCCCCTCTCCTTCGACCGCGCCTCAGGCGCCGTACACGGCTTGGTTGGTAGGAGCTGTGTCGACCTCGGCCTGACGTTCGGCCGCTTCGACGACGTTGGCCAGCAGGAGGGCGCGGGTCATGGGACCGACCCCGCCCGGATTCGGGGAGACCCATCCGGCGACGTCCCACACGCCTGGGGCGACATCGCCTGCGATCTTGCCGTCGGCGCCGCGCGAGACCCCGACGTCGAGCACCGCGGCGCCGGGCTTGACGATGTCGGCGGTGATGATGCCGGGCACGCCGGCGGCTGCCACGACGATGTCGGCCTGGCGGGTGTGCGCGGCCAGGTTACGGGTGCCGGTGTGGCACAGCGTGACGGTGGCGTTCTCACTGCGGCGGGTCAGTAGCAGCCCGAGGGGCCGGCCGACCGTCACGCCGCGACCGACGACTACCACCTCGGCGCCGTTGATGCCGACGTCGTGCCGGCGGAGCAGTTCGACGATGCCGTGCGGGGTGCACGGGAGCGGCGCGGTCTCGCCGAGGACGAGCCAGCCCAGGTTGGTCGGGTGGAGTCCGTCGGCGTCCTTGGCTGGGTCGATCAGGCCGAGGATGGCGTTCTCGTCCATGTGCCTTGGCAGTGGGAGCTGGACAATGTAGCCAGTGCAGGCCGGGTCCTGATTGAGGCGGATGACGGCCTCCTCGACGGCCTGCTGGGGTACGTCGGCGCGGAGGTCGATGCGGATCGACTCGATGCCGACCTCGGCGCAGTCGCGGTGCTTCCCGGCGACGTACCAGGCCGAGCCGGGATCATCGCCGATGAGGATGGTCCCGAGACCCGGGACAACGCCTTGCTCGCGGAGCTTGTCGACGCGCGCTGCTAGCTCGGTCTTGATGGCGGCGGCGGTCGCCTTGCCGTCGAGGACTCGGGCGCTCACTCGAACACCACCGTGCGGACGCCGACGAGCAGGACGCGGTCCTCGGCATGGCGCCGGACAGCTCGGGACAGCACGGCCCTCTCGACGTCGCGGCCGTGCGCGACGAGCTGGTCGGCCGTGTAGGCATGGGTGACGCGCTGGACGTCCTGCTCGATGATCGGGCCCTCGTCGAGGTCGGCGGTCACGTAGTGGGCGGTGGCTCCGATCAGCTTGACGCCGCGTGCGTGTGCCTGGTGGTAGGGCTTGGCGCCCTTGAAGCCGGGCAGGAAGGAGTGGTGGATGTTGATGACTCGTCCGGAGAGGTTGCGGCACAGGTCGTCGGACAGGACCTGCATGTAGCGAGCGAGGACGATGAGGTCGACCTCGTACTCGCGCACCAGATCGAGCAGCCTCTGCTCGGCGTCGGCCTTGGTCTCCTTCGTGACGGGGATGTGCACGAACGGGATGCCGGCCTGCTCGGCGAGGGGCTCGAGGTCCGGGTGGTTGGACACGATCACGGGGATGTCGATCGGCAGCTCGCCGGTTCCGCGCCGGTAGAGCAGGTCGACCAGGCAGTGGTCGAACTTGGAGACCATGACGAGCACGCGCCGGTGGCGGCCGGCCTCGCGGAGGGTCAGGATCGGGTCGAACCCGCCGAGGGCCTCGATGAGGCCGGATCGGACGGCCTCGACGTTCTCCACCGGCGTGTCGAACTCAGTGCGCATGCAGAAGGTGCCGGTATCCGGGTCGGAGAACTGCTGGTTCTCGACGATGTTGCCTTTGGCGGTCACCACGCCTTCGGCGAACGCACGGACGATGCCGGGTTGGTCTGGACAGCGCAGGGTCATGACGTAGCGGTTCATGGTGCTCTCTGCTTCTCTCAGCTGCGGACGCGGTTGCGCTCGGGGTCGTAGACGGGGGTGCGGGTGACCGTGGCGGTGCTGCCGTCAGCGAGGCTCAGGACGGTGTCAACCTTCGTCGAGCCAGCATCGACGCGGGCGAGCCCGAGGGTGGCTCCGTCCAGGACCGGGGAGGGGATGGCCATGGTGATCCAGCCGACGTCCTCCCCGTCGCGCAGGAGGCGCGCTCCGTCGGCGCAGTCGGGGTCAGCGTCAACGATCACGGAGACGACGCGCGAGCGGACGTTCTCCTTCAGCGCGAGGAGTGCATCCCGGCCCTGGAAGTCGGCCTTGTCGAAGTCGACGGCCCAGCCCATGCGGCACTCGAATGGGGTGCTGGTGTGGTCGTACTCGAGCTCGCCCATGATCATGCCCGCCTCTACGCGAACGGTCATCAGCGCAGCGGCGGAGGCGGCCTGAACGCCGAGGTCGGCGCCGGCCTCGAAGACCGCGTCCCACAGATCGAGGGCCCGCTCAATGGGGACCATGACCTCGTAGCCGAGCTCGGCCGTGAACCCCATGCGGTTCACATGGGCGGGGATCCCGGCCACGGCGACGGCCGGGTCGTAGCTGTAGTACGGGAACGCCTCGTTGGACAGGTCGCGGTCGGTGAGCCGCTGGAGCACCGCCCGGCTGTTCGGGCCCTGGATGCTGAGGACGGCGAGGGTGTCGCGGATCTCGGTGACGCTGGCGTCCCTGCCGGTTCCCACCCGCGCGAGTGCCTCGGCGGTGGCCGGGTTTCCTCCGATGATGCGCACGTGGTCCTCTGCCAGGACGATGCCGGTGACGTCGTCGAGCATGTGTCCGGTCTCGTCGACGACGACTCCGTAGGCGATGCGGTTCGGGCCGAGGTCTCGCAGGTTGCGCGAGAACACGGCGTCGGCGACGGCTACGGCGTCGGATCCCCGGACGTCCCACTTGAAGAGCATCGAGAACTCGAGGGCTGCGACACGGTTGCGGATGGCGTCGTACTCGCTCTCCGGGTCAGTCAGCCAGAGAGGCACAGCGAATCCGTAGATGTCGATGGCCTCGCCGGCCGTTGCGGGGAAGCGTGGGGCGAACGGGGTCGGCCGCAGGTCAGCGGCTTCGACGGTTTCGGTGGTCATGGTGTGCTCCGTTTCGGGGTCGTTCTCCGTCAAGAAGAAGGGTGTGGGGCGGCGTTCGCGGTCACCTGACCTTGACGGGCAGGGACGCGATCGAGCGGATGAAGTCTGAGTGGCCGTAGGTGATGGGCCCAGTGATCTCGACTCGGGCGAACCGGGTCACCAGGGCAGTGAAGACCTCGTCGGCCTCGGCTCGCGCGAGGACCTGGCCGGCGCACCCATGGACTCCGCCGCCGAAGGCGAGGTGCTTGCTCAGGTCGGCGTCGCGGTCGATGTCGAACGTGTCCGGCTCAGGGAAAACCTGCGGGTCGCGGTTTCCTGCTCCGATGAACAGGATCAACGGCTCACCAGCAGGGATGTCGACGCCCGCGATGCTGATCGGCTCAACCGTCAGCCGGGCCACGAACTGCTCAGGGGTGTCGAGGCGGAGGATCTCGTTGACGATGTCGCCACGCCGATCCACATGGTCGCGGTACGCGGCAAGGATCTCCGGCTGCTCGGCCATGAGCTTGATGCCGTGCACGATCAGGTAGCTGATGTCGAGGTGCCCGACGGCGAACAGCAAGGTGAGCGAGGCGATGACCTCGTCGTGCGACATCGTCCCGTCGTCCTCGAAAGCGAGGAAGCTGTCGAGCAGTCCGTCGCCCGGATTGGCTCGCTTCTCGGCGATGAGATTCTCGTTGTGCGCGATGAACCAGGCGAAGGCGCGCTCGGTTCCAGCTGCCTCTTCCTCGGTCGGCTCGAGACCGAGGCTTCGGCCGATGTCGTGGGTGGCCTGACGAACTCCGGCACCGTCCCGGACGGGCACGCCGAGCAGCTTGCTCACGGTGGCGAACGTGACGGGGAACGCAAGGTCATGCACAGCATCGAACGTGCCGCCGGCCGCGACGATGGCGTCGAGGCGCCGATGGATCTCCTCACGGGCGAACGCCACCCACTGCTGGACCGCCTTCGGGGTGAACCAGCGGCTGTGCGTGCGACGGACGCGGGTGTGCTTCGGGGCGTCCGCGCCGAGCATGCTGTCGTGCAGCGGGCTGGCCGGTCCGTAGTCGAGGTCGGCCACGCTCAGGGTGCGGTCATAGAGAAGCTTGCTGATCTCGGCATAGCCGGTCACGGCCCAGAACCCTGCTGGGTGGCGATAGACCGGCTCGTCGGCGCGCAGGGCGGCGTAGTAGGGATACGGGTCGGATCGATACGCGTCGGAGAGATACGGCAGCGGGTCGATACCCCCGGCAGGGGCCTCGGCGTTGGGGATGGTTCCGGTGGTCATCTCAGTCCTCGTCAGGCCGCATGGGTCGCCTCAGTCAGGGTCGAGTCGGCCCATTGCTGGACCGTCTCGACGAGGTCCTCACCGCTGGAGGCGTCATGGCGCCCGAACTCGCCGAATCGCTGGGCGCCCAGGGCGTCGAGGTGCTCCGCGAGGCGCGTACTTCCGAGGCTGTAGGACTCGGCATAGCCGCTGTCGCCGAGCCCGAAGATGGCGTAGCGCATGCCCCTGAGGTTCGGCTTCTCCGCGAGAAGGCGGTCGACGAATGGCTGCGCGGATGCCGGGAGCTCCCCGTCGCCGTACGTGGAGCACACGATGAGGAAGGTGTCGTCCAGGTTGAGATCGGCGGGCTCGAGGTCGATGAGGTCGACGGCGGTCGCGCCGATCGCGTCGGCGAGCTCCTCGGCGGCCATCTCGGCGTTTCCGGACTCGGTTCCGTACAGGATGGTGAGGCTCATCGGCGCTCTCCTTCGGTGACAAGGTGGGTCGTTGCAACTTGCCGGAGGTCGGCGTGTGTGCGGAGCTTGTTGCGGACGCGAGACGCGTCGGCGGTGACGCGCTCGTGGTGATCGATGCGCTGCCAGCCAGCGAAGTCGACCGCGGGCCAGGCGGCCCGCAATCTGGCGGGATGATGCGACCCGGGACAAGGCCGCTCGCGAAGGTCGGCGGTGATCGACTGCGCGACCAGTCGGGCGTCGGTGCGGGCGTCCGGGATGGCGCCTTGCGGACCGCGGCGGGCCCACCCGACTGTGTACAAGCCGTCGCCGAGTCGACCATCGGCGCTACGCCACTCGCCGCTCGCCCCGAGGTGTGTCTGCTCCGCGAACCCGATGGCGGTGAGCACGCTGTCTGCCTCGTGGTGCCAAGTGCGACCGTCAGCGGCGGCGAACACGACGCCGCGGACGCAGCCATCCGCGCCCATGACCTCGCGCGGTGTCCATCCGAAGCAGAACCGCACGCGGATCCGGTCGCCACCGATCTGGTGTTCGATCAGGTGCTTGAGCGCAGCGACTTGCGGGTTGGCGGGTTCGTCCATTGCGTCGACAGCGAAGTCGACACCGGCGAGCTTTGCTAGTTCCTTGACCATCGCCGGGTCGAACTTCGCCGAACGCGCCCCGCTTCGTCCGACGACGACGATCTCTTGGACCGCAGGTCGATGAATGAGGTCGTGCACTTCGGGATGTAGGTCGCTACCCGCGAAGTCGTCCGGGTGCTTGGCGATCAGCCGCACGAGGTCGATGGCGACGTTGCCGTTGCCGATGACGACGACACGCTCCCCCAGGCGAGGCTTCAGGCCGTGCTCGTCCGGGTGCCCGTTAAGCAGTCGAGTGATCTGCCCGGAACCGTAGACACCGGTCAGGTACTCGCCGGGGATGTTGAGTCTCCTGTCCACACAGAGGCCGGTGGCGAGCACAACGACGTCGTAGTGCGCACGCAGATCGTCCAGATCGACGTCGACGCCGACCTCGATGCCGCCGTTGAACGTCACGCCGCCACGCTCGAAGAGGCGGTCGAACTGCTTGGTGACCGCCTTCGTGCCCTGGTGGTCCGCCGCGACCCCGTAGCGGATCAGGCCGTAGGGCACCGGGAGTCGATCGATGACGGTGATCTCAGCATCGGGCCAGTCTTTGCGCAGGCCCTGGGCCGTGTAGCACCCCGCCGGGCCGCTGCCGACGATCGCGATGTGCGGTTGAGAGGACATCGAGCACCTCTGAGGTCTGATTGATCCGGGCTGACGTGCGCTGCGTCACACGCCGTGGAGAGGACTCTAACCCCGTTACTGCCCAAATGGATAGTAAGGATCAGAAATTCGTTTGGCCCCAGTCGTTCCAGGGCGCTGGGCGCCGATGTCGATGTCGATGTACACCCTTGACAGAACGGAGTGCCTGGGTGCTACTTAGGTCCAAGACTGACCATTTGGATAGCACCGACCGCGGTGGTCGCCAAGCGGAAGAGGTGGGCTTCACTTGACTCTGACGGAGCCACAGGCGACCACCCCGATGACCGCGGCGCCTGGTTCTACCGAGTCCGACTCGATCGAGGTTGCGCGGCTCATCAGGACGTGTGCCCGAAAGCTTTGGCCGTCGAGCCGAGCAGCCGCGAACTCGGCATCGATGCTGGGGCGTCGCGACGAGGAAATCCTCATGGAGCTCGCGACCGTCCAGAGCGGAGCAACGCCTGGAGAGCTCGCACGGCGCTGCCATGTCAGTCCGTCAACGATCTCCAGCAGACTGAACCGACTCGAGAGTCTCGGGCTGGTCGAGCGGGCGATGGATCCCCGAGACAGGCGTCGACAGCGGGTCAAAGTCACTAAAGCAGCGCTGGAGGGACGAACGCTAGGACCCGTGAGCACAGAGGACCTGTCGGCAATTCACGCGTTGACGCGAGCCGAGCTCCACTCGCTCCGAGGGCTTCTCCGGAAGCTTGCCGAGTGACCACTGGCCGGCGGCTATCCCAGATGCGAGGCCACGAGGGCGCCGGCACGTGACGTCCGTATGCGTTGGCAAAGCGCCTTTCCCGTCTCTCCTGCCCCCACCTGAGGTCCGCCAATAGCAAGACGATCTCTGGCTTCATCGTTGATGTCGTCGGCTCATGGCGACTCTGCAGAACCAATCCCTCCTGACCTGTTCCAGCGCCCAGATCGAGCCGGGAGAACATGCGTCCGAGCATGGAGGAACTGAGTGCGTCATTCCGCCGGATGTCCGCCGCGACTCGGCCGACCGTCGAGGGTGCGTCATAGCCGCGAGCCGGCGCTAGCGACCCATTGCCGGATCTGCGGAGATCCGGTTACCGAGGAAGGAACGGCGAGTAGTCGCGCCACCCTGGGTGGTCGCCCTGGAACCAGAGGACACCATCTGGATCTGCGAGCAACTCATCTTCCAGGGAGCCCAACGGTTCCCCCAACTCGCAGATCGCAATATGCAAGCCCTGCGCTTCGGGAGGGACACCCGGGTCGAGGGTACGGCGGAGCCCCAGCAAGCCAGGAGCGTCGTCGCGCTCGAACACGATGCAGATCGTGTCTGCGTTCGGGACCCAAGCACCCCACACGTGTGGCGGCGGTTCTGGCCCCGAATCCACGTTCCGCAGCACCACGTCGAGGCACAGCCACGCATCCTCGCGTCCTCGGGTTCGCGCCACGGACACACGTTAGCGGCGTTCGTTCGGGCGCATCCGGTTCTGCTGCCGTCATGGTGCGCTCGGCCGACGAGCAACACCGGCATCCAGTCCACCGGCTGTCGCAAACCGCCGGACAACTGGAGCCGGGATCGACGATAATCGGGCGGTGGCCGACCCGATGCTGTCCTTGCCGCCGCGTGCCAGCGTCTCGTCGGTGCCTGGCGCCGTGTCCGCAGCCACCGTCACCACGATCGCTACCGCGGGGATCACTGGGGCAGCGGTGCTGTTTGCAGCCATTGGATACGCCGTTGTCGGCCGCACGGTGCTTGAGAACTTCGACGGCACCGGCTCCATCGTTGCGTGGTTCTTCGCCATCGTCGGAACCGTGCTTGGGTTGTGCGCGGCCGCCCTCGTCGCGGGTGTGGGCCTGATTCTGCAGCGCCGCTGGGCCTGGTGGGCGCTCTTGGTGCTCGCACCAGTCACGGCAGTGCTCGGCGTCCTGGCGAGCTACCACGTCCTTCCACTATTGGTCACGGCCGCCGCCTCGGTGGTCTTTGTCCTTCTACTGCTTCCTTCGACTCGGGCATGGATCGTGGCCCCGCGGCAGTAAGCGGATCCGGCCTCACTGTCGTTGGCCAACCGCATTGACACGTCGGCCGCTGACGGCGCGCTCCAGCAGGCGCGTCACTCCGCCGCGAGCAGGCGTGCGTTCACGGCAGCCGCGGACGCCCGCGGCTGCCAAGATCAGCGGCGCCGCCGGAGGGGCAACGCGTACCCAGCCGCTATGGTCCCGCCTCGTGCAGCAATACCGAATCCGTCGGCCAGTGGCGTTGGTGAGCGCAGGATTGGCCCCCATCGCGCTCGGAGCCGTCGCGGTTGGCATCGGCGCCTGGATCGGCGCGTCCGCCCTGGCCGGAGCGGTCGTATTCGCATTGGTTCTCTTGTTCAACGTCCCCCGCACCTACGCGCGTATCCGCCGACGTACGCTGACGGTCACGAAAGCCGGCCTCGACGTACAGCGCGACCAGTACCGACTCCACATCCCGTGGAGCGGAGTCACAGCAGTGGCCCGCCGCCGCCACCAGCTGGTGTGGAAGGTAGAAGAGCTGATCATCGGAGGGGCGGAAGTCGTCGCGCTTGGCGCCAACGGAGAGCCGACGAATCCGCCGGAGGGTCTCCATGGCCACGCGGCGACCACGAGGATCCTGCTCAGCTTGTACAGCCCGAATTGGCGCGAGGAGCCGATCGGCGAATGCCTGCGCCAGCTAGGGATCGCCGGAGCGTCATAACGCCGGGATCGAACGCGGCAGGGTCGGGCAGCACGGCCTGGAGTTGGGTGATCGCGTCGTCGGCGCTGCTTGGGCCGAGACCCTGTTGCTGGAGTCGACGACAGCCCAATTCGCCCCACGCGTCACGATCTGTTCGATCTCGGGCACGCCAGTCGGCGGGGCTTCAGCGACAGTACGAGGATGGACTCTCGTGAAAGGCCGCTGCATCATTGGCGCGATCCCAACGGCAGATGTCGGGGTGCGGCGACCATGACCCACGCAGTCGAGGCGACGCCGAGCGCTACAGTCCGACGGTCAACTTCCTCGTCGACGCTCGCGACCCCATCTCTCGCGATGGGCCGATACCGCGAAGCGCAGGCACTTCAGAGTACGGGCCGTAGACCACGAGGAGGCAGGCGGCGACAGGCGAAAGTTCGCACGGTGGTGACGCGATTACACCACTTTATTGAACAAAAGTGGTGTAACATGAGGTGATGAGTGCGCAGCTGGGAGGTTTCGCCGTCAAGCTCGAGAGCCGGCCCTGGCGTAGCACTCCGGATCAGGCCGCCTCCCGTCGTCAGCGGATGGCGGCGCGCGGCCCGTACCAGGCTGCGCTCCCGGCGCGGATCGCGGAGCTGCCGGTCCACGTGCGCGCGGAGGTTCAAGCCGAGGCGGAGGACGCGGTTCGAGAGATCACCCGATTCGACGCGGAGGTGGCTGCTCTGGCCGCCCGGCGGGCCGACTCCGAGGGCGAGGACGCCGCGACGGAACTGGCCCCGCTGGCGGCGGTCTTGTTGCGGACGGAGTCGGCATCCTCTTCCGAGATCGAGGGCGTGACTGCCGGGGCGCGTGCTCTGGCGCTTGCTGCGATCGACGCGAGGACGGGGCCGAACGCGCAGCTCGTCACGGGCAACGTCCTCGCGATGCAGCGCGCGGTCGAGCTAGCCGACGCGATCAGCATCGAGTCGATCCTGGCTGCGCACGAGGCTCTCCTGGACGGGCATGAGTACGCCGCTCCTGGGCGGTTCCGGACGTCCCAGGTATGGATCGGAAGCAATACGATCAGCCCGCACACGGCGTCGTTCGTGCCGCCGCATCACTCGCGGGTGGAGGCCGCCATGGGAGACCTGATCGCTTTCGTGGATCGGGTCGACTTGCCCATCCTGGTCCAGTGTTCGATCGCGCACGCTCAGTTCGAGACCATCCACCCCTTCAACGACGGCAACGGCCGCGTGGGCCGGACGCTCGTTCACGCCATGCTGCGCCACTCCGATGTGACCCGCCGGCTGACCGTGCCGGTGTCAGCCGGTCTCCTGACCGACACGTCGGCGTACTTCAGTGCGCTCACGGCCTACCGCGAGGGCGACGTCGAGCCCATCATCCAGCAGTTCGCGAACGCGTCGTTCCGAGCGGTCAGCAACGGGCGTCAACTGGTCGACGAGCTGGGACGGGTGTACGACGGCTGGATCGACCGCTTGCCTTCACGCCGCGGCTCGGCGGCACGCCGGTTGCTCCCGCATCTGCTCAACCAGCCTGCCGTGAACGTCGGCTACGTCCAGACAGCGACCGGCGTCGCTCTGTCGGCCGCCCAGCGTGCGATCGAGCAACTAGTGGAGGCCGAGATCGTCGCGCCGGTAGGCGCCCGCAAGCGCAACCGCGTGTGGTTGGCGCAGGAGGTGGTCGACGCGCTCGACGCCTTCGCCGAGCGCGTCGGCCGTCGCGGGTGATCTCGAGGGCCCAGCGTCACCCGTCCATAGGCGTGCCTAGCCCTCGTTACGCGCAATTCGGGCCGCTTGATCAACGCGTTCCGCTGCTTCACGGACACGTCCACGAGTCGCTCCGCGAGCGATGTACAGAGCTCGGGACCTTGGGGGATGCCCTCGGCGGGCTGGTGAGGCCCGAGAACTCGATCGCGTTCTGTCGGCGCTTCGTGGCAGTCTCGTCCGCCCCGATACCGGCCGAGAGGAGGCAGGTGTGACCGTGTGGTTCACCGCCGACCAGCACTTCGGGCACGCCCGTCTGCTGGAGCTCTCCACGCGACGCGGCGCTGCCTTCCACGACGTCCGGGACATGAACGCCCAATTGATCACGAACTGGAACACGGTCGTCGCGCCCGAGGACACCGTCTACGTGCTCGGCGACGTCGACATGCATGGCAAGAGTCTCGCCCTCATCGAGCAGCTCGTCGGTACCAAGATCCTCATCAGCGGCAACCACGACGCCTGCTGGGGCGGCGTACGCGGCGGTTGGAAGGCCCGCGCCGAGTATCTGGCCGCCGGGTTCGACGCGGTCATGGACTTCGCCGTCACCGCGCTGGCGCCCCTGCGCCCGCAGGCGCCAGCGACGCGGGTGCTGCTCTCCCACTTCCCCTATGCCGGGGACTCTCACGACGAGGACAGGTACGCCCAGTTCCGGTTGCGCGATGAGGGCACCGTGCTGCTCCACGGCCACGTCCACGACGCATTCCGCGAGCGGCGCACCAAGAATGGCACCTGGGGGATCAACGTCGGCGTCGACTGGTGGGACTACGTACCCGTCTCTGCCGAACGGCTCGCCCAGCACCTGGAGGACCTGCGCCACGGCCGGATCGAGCCGATCTCATGAGCACCGTCGCACTCGCCGGGGACTGGCACGGCAACGCTGCGTGGGCACGTGCCCGCATCGCCGACGTCGCCGCCCGTGGGGTTACGTTGATCCTGCACCTGGGCGACTTCGGGATCTGGCCCGGACCATCCGGCAAGCAGTACCTCCTCGAGATAGAGAAGACCTGCGCCGAGCACGGCGTCGGCATCTGGATCACCCCAGGCAACCACGAGGACTGGGGTCGCCTTACCTTGTTGTGGTCCCACCCCAAACACGCCGGCAAGCCGCTGCACCTGACGGAGAATATCGCCGTCCTCCCGCGCGGCTACCGCTTCACTCTCGAAGGCCGGCACTTCGTCTCCCTGGGTGGCGCGCCGTCGGTCGACCTGGAGCACCGCAGCGTGGGCAAAGCCTGGTGGGCCGAGGAGATGATCACGCCCGAGGACGTCGCTGCGGTGGTCGAAGGGGGGGTACGCCGACGTGATGCTCGCCCACGACGCACCGCTGTCGCCCTACGAGGTCGACCGGGTCGCCTTCATCCGCACCCACAACGAGTGGGGCTGGCCCGAGCGCGCCCTTGCGTACGCCCGGGTCGGCGCCGAGCGGATGCACGAGGCCTTCCTCGGCGTCGCTCCACGGCTCTTCACCCACGGGCACTACCACGTCGACGGAGAGGCGACCGTGCGTGTGCCCGGTCGGGATCATCAGACCCGGATCTGGTCGCTAAACTGCGACGGCGTTGGCGGGAACCTGCGCTACCTCGACCTCGCCACGTTGGCCGACCCCGCGTAGGCAGGAAATGCGTTGCGCCACTCCGCCCCACTGGCCAACGCTCTCTGAAGGGCCTTCTGGCTGAATCGGGCTCAGGCGGCAGCAACCGCATGACGCTCCGCCGGCTGCGCCAGGTGAGCACTCCAGACGTACGCTGACGTGCGTGCCACCGAAGATCTGGTCCCCGCGCCTGTGGGGTGCCCATCTGCTGGCACTGGTCCTGCTCGCCGGCACGGTGGGCCTCGGCCTGTGGCAGCTCGGGGTCTGGCGTGAGCACCGCGACGCGAAGACGGCGGACGCCACGAAGGCGGCGGCCAAGCCGCTCAAGGACGTGATGGGGCCCGACGACCCGTTCCCGGGCCTGATGACCGGCCACCCGGTCGAGCTGAGCGGCACGTGGGTGCCGGGCGGCACCGTCTACATCAGCGGTCGCGAGCAGGGGGGCACGAAGGGCTACTGGGTCGTCACCCCGGTCGCCGTCGGAGGCGAGGGCCAGCCCGCCATGCCGGTGGTGCGCGGCTGGGTCGCCCACCTCGACGACGCGCCTGCTCCCGTGAGCGGCCCCGTGACGCTCACCGGGTGGCTCCAGCCGCCCGAAGGTGACGCGGGCGTGGTCGACGACAACCCGACCGACGACGTCCTGCCCCAGCTGCGCATCGCCGATGTCATCCAGCATGTGGACCAGGACCTCTACGGCGGCTACGTGGTCGACGAGAAGCCTGGACCAGGGCTCCAGCGGGCCACGCTCGAGCAGCTGCCCGATGCGGGGACGCTCACGGGCCTGCGGAACTTCCTCTACGGACTCGAGTGGTGGGTCTTCGGTGGGTTCGTCGTCTTCATCTGGTGGCGTCACATCCGGGAGGTCACCTCGACCTCCCCTGAGAGCGACTCTCAGGCGAGCGTCGTACCCTCAGCGCCGTGACCAAGCTCTTCGCCGCCTACCGCGTGCTCGCGATCCTGGTGGGCGTCTTCCTGCTGTCCGCGAGCATCGACTGGGTCCTGCACGCGATCAACAGCAGCGTCCCTGACCTGTGGTGGCTGTGGATGCTGCACGGCTGGATCTACATCGTCTACCTGGTGGTGGCGTTCGTCCTGACCCACCGGTTGGGCTGGACGATCATGGAGTTCGTGCTCATGCTGGTCGCCGGTCTCATCCCCGGCCTCATCTTCTGGGTGGAGCACCGCGCGGTGCAGCGCATCGTCGCCGAGCACCCCGAGCTGGCTCGGGGTGCTCGCACGGACGCTGTCAGCTCGAGCTGACCTCAGTTGGAGCTGTACGGCGGCTTGTCGGTCGGCGTGCTCAGGTCCTCGACCGGCGGATCCGTGTAGAGCGTCTCGGCCGGCGTCTCCGGCGTCGAGACCGGACCGGCGGACGTCCAGTCGGTCGAGCCGCCGCCCATGGCCTTCTTCGCCAACACGCCGGCCGCGGCGGCGAGACCGCCGAGCAGCAGGAGCATGAGCGTGTTCCGACGGCGGTGCGACTTCTTCTGCTGGCCGCTGAGCTCCTGCGCCTTGGCCTCGGCGAACTCCTTCGCCTGGGTGGCGCGCTCCGCGGCCATGGTGGCGCCGGCCGCGACGATCGGAGCCGTCTTGGCGGCGGCGTCCTGAAGCGCGGGCTTGGCGGTCTCCTCGAGGAAGGGCTTCGCCGTGTTCTCGAGGAACTCCTGCGCGGCCTCGACGGCCGTCTCGACCACGTCGGTGGTCACTTCGGTGGCACGATCGAGAAGGGTGCTGCGCCTGGTCATCGTGGGGCCTCCTGACGTCGATGGCATTGAGCAGGCGTGCGAGGATCAACCCGCACTCACATCAGCAGTACCCACACTAAAGAAGGACAGTCATGGCGGACCAGCAGGCCATCCTCCACACCAACCGGGGTGATATCACCCTGAACCTCTTCCCGAACCACGCTCCGGAGACGGTGGCGAACTTCGTCGGCCTCGCGAAGGGCGAGAAGGCCTACGACGCCGGCAACGGCAAGACCGGCCCCTTCTACGACGGTCTCACCTTCCACCGCGTCATCGACGGCTTCATGCTCCAGGGTGGCTGCCCGCTGGGCACCGGCACCGGTGGCCCCGGCTACACCTTCAAGGACGAGCCGCACCCCGAGCTCGTCTTCGACAAGCCCTACCTGCTCGCGATGGCCAACGCCGGCCCCGGCACCAACGGCTCCCAGTTCTTCATCACCGTCGCCCCCACGACGTGGCTCAACTTCAAGCACACCATCTTCGGCGAGGTGGCCGACCAGGCGTCCCGCGACGTCGTGGACGCGATCGGCAAGACGCCGACCGGCCCGGGCGACAAGCCGAAGGACGCTGTCGTCATCGAGTCCGTCGAGATCGTCTGACGCGGACTCACCGTGACAGAGCCCTCCGGGGCCGGGGTGCCGACCTGCTATCGGCACCCCGGCCGCGAGGCTCACATCCGCTGCCAGCGGTGTGAGCGCCCGATCTGCCCCGAGTGCATGGTCCCCGCCGCCGTCGGGTTCCAGTGCCCGGAGTGCGTGAAGCAGGCTCGGAGCGAGCAGCGTCCGCTGCGGACGACGTACGGCGGCCTCCGGCCCTCCGCCCCCGGCTTCGTCTCGACCGTGCTCGTCGGGATCAACGTCGCGGTCTGGCTGCTCATCACGATCACCGGCGGCGCCACCAGCCGGCTGGTGGCCATCCTCGCGCTGCGGCCGCGGCAGCTGTGCGTTGTGGGCGCCGCCCCCAGCGACGCCTCCCACAGTCTGTGTTCGGCACACGGAGGCACGTACTACCCCGGGGTCAGCGACGGCGCCTACTGGCAGCTCGTGACCAGCGCGTTCACCCACGTCGAGGTGCTGCACATCGGCTTCAACATGCTCGCCCTGTGGATTCTGGGGCCGCAGGTCGAGATGCTCTTCGGACGCGCGCGCTTCATCGCGCTCTACCTCGTCTCGGCGCTGGCGGGGTCGGCGCTCGTCTACGCGACGGTGCCGTCGTACCTCCCCACCCTCGGCGCCTCCGGGGCCATCTTCGGCCTCATGGGGGCTTTGCTCGTCATCGCGATCCGCACCCGCACGAGCGTGGGGTCGCTGCTGATCTGGATCGGCATCAACGCCGTCTTCACGCTCACCATCCCGAACATCTCCTGGCAGGGCCACCTGGGCGGCTTCATCGGCGGCGTCCTGGTCGCCGCCATCATTGTCTGGGCGCCTCGGCAGCGGCGCCAGGTGGTGCAGTGGAGCGGGATCGCCGGCATCACCGTCGCCCTGCTGGTCGCCATCGCGGTCCGGACGCTCGCGCTCAGCTGAGGCGGCGGTCCCCTGCATGCTCGTCGAGGTATGCAGACGAATGCGCACTTCCCTCGCGGAACTCCGCATGGGGAGTGACGACTCGGCTGCATACCTCGATGAGCATCCAGGGGTGCACCGGAGGCCGAGAGGGCTCACGCCGCAGCTCCATGCCAAGACGACAACGGCCCCGCTGCCTGAGGGGCAGCGGGGCCGTCGTCGGTTGCTCAGCGACGTGTCTCGGTGAGCTTGAAGTCGGTGAAGTCGAAGCGGGCCGGCTGGCCGTTCGTGCTCACGACCTCGACGCCGTAGTCCACCGCACCGAGCGTCGACCCGGCCGGAAGGTGGCCGTTGGCGGTCAGCCAGTTAGTGATCGGGATCAGATCGAGCGTGCCCGAGGTCAGCACGCGACCGTTGGCGGGCACCAGGGCGAGGTAGTGCCCCTGGTTGGCCTTCCACAGATCCCACGTGATCCCGTCGAGCGTCACAGTGGCGACCTTCGTCTGCCACGGTGTCTGCCCGTGGTTGTCGGTCCAGATCATCAGCTCGTTGGCAGTGCCGTTGCCGACGCCGTTCAGCCAGATGTCGAACGCGAACTCCCAGATGCCGCCCGTGGTCGGCGCGCGGTGGGCGAACCGCATGTCGAGCGCCGAGTAGTTGGTGAGCGGCGGCATCTTGTTCGTGCCCCAGTCGATGTAGTCGACGTGGACGTTCGGGTAGGTCTTGACGGCTCCGTCACCGGTCGAGTTGTCGGCGGTGGTCGTCACGTTCCAGGAGTTGAAGTCGCACGCGCGCAGCGTCTGCGAGACGTTGTAGCCGGCGGCGTTCCACAGGTTGTTGTCGACCATGTACTGGCCGTAGTTGCCGACGCCGACGCCATTGACAGCGGCAGGGTCGTTGAAGCCCTTGTATCCAGCCTGGGAGGTCGTCCAGACCGGCGATGTGCAGGTCGACGTGGCCGGTGCCGTGGTCGTCGTGGTCGGCGCGGGGGTGGGGGTCGCTGTGGTGGTCGTCGGCGTCGGTGCCGGCGCCGTGGTGGTGGGGGTCGGCGTAGGCGTCGGGATCGCCGTAGTCGGCGTCGTGGTGGGGGTCGGCGTGGGCGTCGGGCTCGCCGTGGTCGTGGACCCGGTCGTCGGCGTCGGCGTCGGCGTCGGTGTAGGCGTCGGTGTGGTGCAGGCCGCACGGTGCTTCTTGTTGCACGACGGCGCCGCGGAGGCTGAGCTCGTGGAGTTCAGGGTGACGGCCAGGCCTGCTACCAGCGCAAGGGCGAGCGCGAGCAGGGCAAGGCCGCGGACGGCGGTCTTGGGCATCAGAGAAGATCTCCTGGGTGGGGGATGGACAAAGCCGCACGACGCTCCCCCCGGTACGACGCCGACCCATGGGCTCCCAACTGGTCTAGTCCGGAGCCTCCGGCACGCTAGTTGACGTGACTGGGCTCAGAGGAATCGACCGCCGGTTCTGTGAGAAGGGTCACGTGAGCGGGGGCGCCTCCACCTCCGGTGCAGACAAGTGCGCACGTCCTTGCCGGAGCTCCCGCCACGGGCAGTGGCGACTCGCCTGCCCACCTCGGCGAACAGCCCAGCGGCGACCGGCTATTCAGCCTCGACGGCCACCTGAATGGACCCAGTTGCGCGCCTCGACGGGCTTCCGGAGACGCATACCCAATTCTGGTGGTGCCGATCGACGCTTGCTTGGCCGAACCGGCGTCGGCTGCTGAACTTTGACGCACGCGGCCCTGACGAGGGCCGCGACCAGGCCCGAAATCCACACCTGTGGAAGCACCTGTGGACGAATCACAATGATGTGATTCGTCCACAGAGTTATCCCAAGATGTGAAGAAACCGGCCCCGGGATCTGGCTCCGGTGCGCCCTGAAATGCACCCCTTGAAATGCACTGAGCGCCGCCCCGGTTTCCCCGGTGCGACGCCCTGAAACTGTGCTCGAGCCTGTGGAAGAGCCGATCACTCCCACCTGGTCGCGTAGGCGAAACCGACCGCCATGAACCCGATGCCGACGAGCAGGTTCTTCTGGCCCAGGTCGTTCATGACGGGGATCGGGGACAGGTTGTCGGAGAATATGTAGAAGACGCAGATCCACGCCAGCCCCAGCAGGAAGCAGCCGAGCATCCCGACGACCACGCCGCGGCCGCGACCGAGCGGTGTGGACGGGTGCGCCGCGAGGAGCAGCCCGAGGAAGAAGAGCCCGAAGCCGATCAGGTAGTTCCAGTGGCCCCAGTCCGCCATGAACGACGGGCTGCCCGCCTTGCCGTTGTCGCCCGGCCGGACCGCGATGTAGTAGAACGCGATCCACGCGATGCCGACGATCATCAGCACGAGGGACACGATGAAGCGAGGCGTGAAGACCGGGCCCCGCGTCGGGTCGAGGAAGTCCCGCGAGGGCTTCAGCTTGGGCACAGGACAGCTCCTGGTCGTGGGATGAAGTGTGGTGCTTGCGTCGGCCGTAGCCTAGTCGTCGTGGCCGACCACCCGCACAAAGCCCCGGGGCACGCGCAGACGCGTTCCACAGGGCACGCGGGTCACGAGGAGCACCTGGCCAACGCCCCGCACGCGGGAGGCCACAAGCCGGAGCACTCCGCCGGCCACACGTCCGGGCGGCGCTCGCCGCGGTTCTCGGCGTGGCGTCTCGGGACGCCGCTCGTCGTCCTCGTCTGCGGCGGCCTCTTCGTGGTCAGCGCCCACAACAGCCAGGGGACCGACCTGCGGCCGGGCCGCTACACGGACCTGGCCACCCTGACCGGCAGCGAGGCCCATCGCTACCAGCGGCTCCAGGACCAGGTCTCCCAGACCGACAAGGAGGTCGGCCGGCTCAGCCAGCAGGTCGACGACACGGCGGTCCAGCGCTACAAGACCGAGCTCGACGACCTCAAGGACCCGGCGGGCCTGGTGGCGCACACCGGCCCTGGCGTGCGCATCACGCTCTCCGATGCTCCGCAGGACAAGATCGTGAAGGTGGGGGAGAGCGCCGCCAACCTCCTCGTCGTCCACCAGCAGGATGTCCAGGCCGTCGTCAACGCGCTCTGGCGCGGCGGGGCCACGGCCGTGACCATCCAAGGCCAGCGCGTGGTCAGCACGACCGGCATCAAGTGCTCGGGCAGCACCATCCAGCTTCAGGGCGTGCCGTATCCCCAGCCGTTCGTCATCGAGGCGGTCGGCAACGTCGCCGACCTGATGGGGTCGATCGACAGCGACTCCTACGTCACCACCTATCGGCAGCAGGCCGCCGACCCCAACATCGCCATCGGCTGGAGCATGGCGGCGCGCCCGCGAATCACCGCACCGGCGTACGCCGGCCTCCGCGACCTGACCTACGCGCGCCCGCTGCACTGACGCGAGTCCGAGTGGGGCGCGCTCAGAGGTGCCATGCACCTCAGCGCATTGCTCTTCACCCTAAGGATGCACTCTGATGCATGTAAAGCGCCGGAATGATGTATCCTGGAGCATGGGAATGCCTCGTGGGCATGCGCCGCGGTGCATAGGAGAGGGACATGGCTGGCCAAGTGACCATCCGTGCGCGTGGACGCGCAGCACTCGATCGACGGTTGGCTGGATGGCGCGATCTTCCGTCTGGCGGGGCTCGGCCCCATGGCGGCTGGATCCGCGCAATCCGCGAGGCGCTCGGCATGACCGCTGGTGATCTGGCTGAGCGATTGAACGTGACCCAGTCCACGGTCACGCGGATTGAGCAATCCGAGCGCGCCGACCGTATCCAGCTCGAGACGATGAGACGGGTCGCGGATGCCCTCGGGTGCGACTTGGTCTATGCCCTCGTTCCGCGTCGAAGTCTCGAGGACACCGTGATGGACCGCGCCCGCGACCTCGCCCGGGAGCGCTTGGGACGCGTCGAGCACACGATGGCGCTTGAAGACCAGGGTGTCGACCGAGCGCATCTCGCTGAGCGGCTGGACCTGCTCACCCATCACTACCTTGCTACGCCCGGCCTCTGGCATTCGGACCGCTCGGGTCGGCCGCGGCAGGGCTGATGGACTGGGGCAACGACCCGGAGGACGCCACACCGCTGACGGAGGCGCAACGCGAGGGCTTGAAGTTGTCATGGATCGCTTCTCGCGGGGAGCTGAATGAGGCAGAGGCGGACAACATCTTGGCCGGGGTCACGAAGTGGCAGCGACGAAAGCTCACCCTTGAGACGCTCCTCGACGATCGGGCGGTCCGTGATTTGCACCGCGACCTGTTTGGTGACGTGTGGAAGTGGGCTGGCCGCTACCGCACCGAGGACCTGAATATCGGGGTCGAGTTCTGGCAAGTCTCCGTGGCGGTGCGCAACCTCGTCGATGACGCGGTGTACTGGTTCGGTGAGGGGTCGACCATGACGGTTGACGAGGCGTCTGCACGCTTCCACCATCGTCTTGTCCAGATCCACCCCTTCCCCAACGGAAACGGCAGGCACTCGCGAGAGTTCACCGACCTTCTGTTGACTGTGCTCGGCGCATCCCCTTTCACGTGGGGCAGAGACGACCTAGCACCTGTCAGCGACGTGCGTCGTCGGTACGTCCGGGCGCTTCAAGCCGCCGACGTCGGCGAGTTCGGAGACTTGTACGCATTCGTCAGGTCCTGACCGATACACCGCACCGGCGTACGCCGGCCCCCGTGACCTGACCTACGCGCGCCCGCTGCACTGACGAGTCCGAGCGGGCGCGCTCGGCGGGTCACTGACCCGGCGTGACCGGGCAGATCGGCGGGTCGGTCGGCTGCGGGGGGATGCCGGGCGTCGGGGTGATGCACGGCGTCGCGGGGGTCGTGGACGGGGGCGCAGGCTCGTACGTCGACACGAAGATCAGGACCTTCTCGCCCTGCTTCAGCGTCCCGCCGGCCTGGGGGAACTGGTCGACGACGGTGCCCTTCGGCTGAGTCGTGTTGGACTCCGGCCGTGCCTCGGGGTCGAAGCCGGCCGTGCGCAGGATCTGCTCGGCCTGAGCCTGGGTCTTGCCACGCACGTCGGGGACCTGCTCGGGACCGTCGGAGTAGTAGAGCGTGACAACTTGGCCGGAGTCGACCTTGAGGCCGGGCGCCGGGTTGGACTCGAGCACCTTGTTCTTCTGCTCGTCGGACTGGCGCACCTCCGCCTTGGACTGGAGGCCGGCGGCGTCGAGCGCGGCCTTCGCGTCCCTCAGCTGCATGCCGACCACGTTGGGCACGGCGATCTGCGGCTTGCCGGAGGACAGCGTGATCTGGACGCCGGAGCCGGGGTCGACGTAGGAGTTGGCCTGCGGTTGCTGGCTGAGGACGCTGCCGGCGGGGACCGTGTCGCTGTTGTCGAACTCGACGTTGGTGACGGTCAGCCCGGCGTCGCCGATCGCCGCGCGTGCCTGCGCCTCGGTGAGGTTCACGAGCTGCGGGACCTGCACCTGGTCGGGCGCATTCGGGAAGAGCTTGGGCCAGAGCAGCACCGCGGCGGTGATCAGAGCGACCACCACAAGACCGAGGATGATCAGCAGACCGGTTCGGGAGCGGCGGTCGTCGTACTCCTCCTCCTCATCGACGAAGGGGACCGGACCCGTCGCGGGGACGGGCGCGACCACAGCGGTCGGGGGGCCAGCGGGGGGCGTCGGCGGGGGAGCCGACGAGGCGATGACCGAGATCGGCCGGCCGTCCAGGTAGCGCTCGATGTCGCTGCGCATCGCCGCCGCCGACTGGTAGCGGTCCTCCACGCGCTTGGCCAGCGACTTCATGACGATCGCGTCGACCTCGGGCGGGAGGTCGGTGTCGTGGTCGCTCGGCGGCTGCGCCTGCTCCCGGACGTGCTGGTAGGCCACGGCCACCGGCGAGTCGCCGACGAACGGCGGCCGGCCGGTGAGGAGCTCGTAGAGCAGACAGCCGGCGCTGTAGACGTCCGATCGGGAGTCGACGGTCTCCCCGCGGGCCTGTTCGGGGGAGAGATACTGCGCGGTCCCGACGACGGCCGCGGTCTGGGTCATCGTGGACTGGGCGTCGCTGATGGCCCTGGCGATGCCGAAGTCCATGACCTTGACGTCGCCGGACGGCGTCAGCATGACGTTCCCGGGCTTGATGTCGCGGTGGATGATCCCGGCCCGGTGGCTGTAGTCCAGCGCGGACAGGACGCCGGAGGTGATCTCGAGGGCCCGCTCGGGCAGGATCTTGCGGCCTTCGCGGAGGATGTCGCGCAGCGTGCGGCCGGCGACGTACTCCATCACGATGTAGGGCTGCGCGACGCCGTCCTCGGTGATCTCCTCGCCGGTGTCGTAGACGGCGACGATCGCCGGGTGGTTCAGCGAGGCCGACGACTGCGCCTCGCGGCGGAACCGCGCCTGGAAGGTGGCGTCGCTGGCGAGGTCGGTGCGCAGGCGCTTCACGGCAACGACCCGGCCCAGCCGGGTGTCGGTGCCCTTGCGCACCTCCGCCATGCCGCCACGACCGAGGAGCTCACCCAGCTCGTAGCGGCCGCCGACCACTGTCGGGTCTGCGTTCGTCATCGGGGCATGTCCTTCCGGGCTGCGGAGCTCTGGGTGGCCGCCGCGGTGGGGGCCGTGCTGCTGGTCTCGACGCTCTGAGGCGTGGTCGCGGGGGGCGTCGTCGGCTGCGTCGTCGGCGGGCTGCTCGACGTCGGCTGCTGGGTCGGCGTCTGCTGGGTCGGCGTCGGTGACGGTGGGGCCTCGCCGTAGTAGGCGACCTCGACCCGGTCACCCTGCTGAAGGCCCGTGGTCGGCGACAGGGCCGCGACGGTGCCGGCCTTCTCCTCGCCCGGGTTGTCGATCCTCTTGGCCCGCGGGTCGAGGCCGAGCTGGCGCAGGTCGGCGAGGACCGCGTCGACCTCCCGGCCGACATATTGCGACTCGTCCAGGGTGATCGTCTGCGGGGCGGCGCTCGTCGCCGGCGTGCTCGAGCGGGTCTGAGTCGTCGCGGTCGGCGTCGGCGTGGTCGGCTGCGTCGGCGGTGCCTCGTCGGCGTTGCCGCGCAGGAGGAGCCAGGCGACCACCACGATCGCCAGGATGAGTCCCGTCACCAGCGCGATGACCCAGGGGTTGACGCGGCGTTCGTCGGCGGGGGTCTCGATACGGTCGCTGGCGCTCCCTCCTCGACCAGCGGCAGCGGGGACTTCGCTGGTCGAGTAGCCCGAGCCGCTGGGCGAGGGCGTATCGAGACCGATCACCTGAGTCGCGTCCATCGGCAGGATCGGCACGGGCGCCACGACCTCGGTCGGCGCCTCCGCCGGACCGCCGGCGCCGCCGGCGCCGCGGAGAGCGACGGCGAAGGCACCGGCGTCGGGGAACCGCTCGGCGGGCCGCTTGGCGAGCGCGCGCATGACGACCGCGGCGAGGTCCGCGGGGACGCTGTCGGGGAGCGGCGGCACGGGGTCGTTGAGGTGGGCGAGCGCCGTGGCGACGGCGGTCTCCTTCTCGAACGGTCGCCGGCCGGCCAGGCACTCGTAGGCGACGACGCCGAGCCCGTAGACGTCCGAGGCAGGCGAGGCGACCTCGCCGCGGGCCTGCTCGGGGGAGAGATACTGAGGCGTGCCCATCACGGCGCCGGTGCCGGTCAGCGCGGCCGAGGACAGGGCCCGGGCGATGCCGAAGTCGGTGATCTTGACCCGGCGGTCGGCGGTGACCAGCAGGTTGGCCGGCTTGATGTCGCGATGCACGATGCCGGCTGCGTGAGCCGCGGCGAGGGCGTCGGCCGTCTGGGCGATCAGGTCACGCACGACGGCCGGGTCCATCGCGGTGCCGGGGCGGATGAGGGAGGAGAGCGGCCGGCCGTCGACGAGCTCCATCACGAGGAAGGGCCGGACGTCGCCGGACTGGGTGAGCTGCTCGCCGACGTCGTAGACGGCCGCGATCCCCGGGTGCTGGAGCCCCGCCGCGTGCCGCGCCTCGCCTTCGAAGCGGGAGCGGAAGACGGGGTCGCCGGCGTATTCCGGCCGCAGGAGCTTGATGGCCACCTCGCGGCCGAGCATGGTGTCACGGCCGCGCCAGACCTCGCCCATCCCGCCGACGGCGATGCGGCTGGAGAGCTCGTAGCGGCCGGCGTCATCGGCGTACGTCGCGCCCCCGCCGTTCGGCGCGCCCCCGCCGTTCGGCGCGCCGCCGTCCTGCTGGGGGGTCACGGGTTCAACACCGCCTCCATGACCTGCTTGGCGATGGGGCCGCCCCACTTGCCGCCCGCGACGTCGTCACGGGGGATGTCGGCGCTCTCGATCATGACGGCGACGGCGACCTTGGCGTTCTCGGCGGGGGCGAAGGAGACGAACCAGGCGTACGGCGACACGTTCGGCTGGCCGCTCTGCGCGGTGCCGGTCTTGCCGGCGACCTGGATGCCGGTGATCGCGGCGGGGGAGGCGGTGCCCTCGTTGACCGTGGCCACGAGCAGCTTGGTGACCTCCTTGGCCGTCTCGGGGGTGACGGCCTGGGAGAGCTTCTCGGGCTCCGTCGCCGAGATCGTGTCGGAGTCGGCCGACTGGACCTGGTTGACGAGGTAGGGCTTCATGACCGTGCCGCGGTTGGCGATCCCCGACACCACCATGGCCATCTGCAGGGGGGTGGCCCGCACCTCGTACTGCCCGATGCCGCTCTGCCCGGTCTGCGGCGGGTTCATGTTCGTGGGGAAGTGGGAGGGGGTGAGCGTCGACCTGCCGTTGGTGCCCTGCAGGTCGTCCCAGCCGTTGTAGTCGGAGTTGAAGCCGAACGCCTCGGCCTGCTTCTGCATCGCCTCGGCGCCGACCTCGACGGCGAGCTGGGCGAAGACGGTGTTGCAGGAGTTCTCCATGGCCTGGGTGAACTTGACCGTCTTGACGCCGCAGTCGCGGCCCTCGTTGTCGATCTGCCCGGACGGACCGTGCGTCTGCGGGAGCTGGTACGTCGGACCGCCGGGCACCATGGAGTCGGCGTTGTACTTGCCCGTGCTGATCGCCGCGCTCGCGGTCACGACCTTGAACGTCGAGCCCGGCGGCAGCGCCATCTGCACCGCGCGGTTGAGCAGCGGCTTGGCGGGGTCGGCGTTGAGCTTGTCGTAGGCCTTCTGGTTGGCGGCGAAGTCGTGGGTCGCGACCTTGTTGGGGTCGAAGGTCGGCGTGGTGACCATCGCCAGGATCCTGCCCGTGCTCGGCTCGAGCGCCACCACGGCGCCCTTCACCTTGCCGGGCAGTGAGGTGAGGCCGTCGTATGCCGCCTTCTGCGCCTTCGGGTTGATCGTCAGCTCGACATCGCCGCCCACGGGGCCCTTGTCGCCGAGCAGGTCGATCAGCCGGTTGACGAAGAGGCGCGAGTCGTCGCCGGAGAGGACGTCGTTCTGCGACTTCTCCGTGCCGGTCACGGCGCCGCCGTAGGCGAAGTAGCCGGTCACACCCGCGTAGAGGAGCGGCTTGGGGTAGGTGCGCTGGTACTTGTAGAGGTCCTTCGACTTGACGCTCTCGGCGACCGGGTCGCGACCGACGAGGATCGCGCCGCGCTGGCGGGAGAACTCGGCGTCGACGACCCGGCGGTTGCGGGCGTCGTCGTTGTACTTCCCCGCCGCGTAGTACTGCAGGTAGGTGGCGTTGATCATCAGGGCCGCGAACAGCAGCATGAGGAAGATCGAGATGGTGCGGATCGGCTTGTTCATGGCAGCTTCACGACCTGGGTGTTGAGCTGGTCCTGGTCGTCGGGGACCGAGAGATCGGGCAGCGGGCGACGGGCGTGGTCGGAGATGCGCAGCAGCAGCGCGACGATCACCCAGTTGGCCACGAGGCTCGACCCGCCGTAGGAGAGGAACGGTGTCGTCAGGCCGGTGAGCGGGATGAGCCGGGTGACGCCGCCGACGACCGTGAAGACCTGCAGGCCGACGAGGGCCGCGAGGCCGGTCGCCATCAGCTTGCCGAAGCTGTCGCGGGAGATGAGCGCGATGCGCAGGCCGCGCTCGACGATGAGCCCGTAGCACAGGATCACCGCCATCACGGCGGCCAGGCCGAGCTCCTCGCCGATGGCGGCCATGATGAAGTCGGACTCGGCATAGGGGATGCGGGTCGGGCGGCCCTCGCCGAACCCACGGCCGATCAGGCCGCCCCAGCTCATGCCGAAGAGCCCCTCGACGAGCTGGAAGCTGCCCGGGCTGCGGTCGTAGTAGGCCATCGGGTGCAGCCAGATGTCGAACCGGTTGCGGACGTGCTCGAGGAACCCGATGTTCGCGGAGAGGACGTACGTCGCCGCGACCCCCGCCACGAAGAGCAGACCGCCCACGAAGAGCCAGCCGGGTCGCTCAGTGGCGACGTAGAGCATGACGATGAAGAGGCCGAAGAAGAGCAGCCCGGAGCCGAGGTCGCGCTGGGCGACCAGCACCACGAGGCTGACCAGCCACATCGCCAGGATCGGACCGAGGTCGCGTCCGCGGGGCAGGTCGATGCCGGCCACGCGGCGTCCCGCGAGCGCGAGTGCGTCGCGGTGGAGCACCAGGTAGCCGGCGAAGCTGATGACCAGCAGCACCTTGGCGACCTCGCCCGGCTGGAAGCTGAGGCCGCCGACGTGGATCCAGATGCGCGCGCCGTTGATCTGCGTGCCCAGACCAGGGGCGAGCGGGAGGAGCAGCAGGAAGACCGCGCCGAGCCCGCACGTGTAGGTGAAGCGCTGCAGCACGCGGTGGTCGGAGAGGAAGACGAGGGTGGCGATGAACAGCCCGACGCCGACGCTCATCCAGAACAGCTGCTTGGCGGCGAAGTCCGTATCTCCCTTCGCCAGGTCGATCCGGTGGATCACGGCGAGGCCGAGGCCGTTGAGGGCGGCGACGAGGGGGAGCAGCACGGGGTCGGCGTACGGCGCCACGAAGCGGATCGTCACGTGCGCGGCGATGACGAGGGCGACCAGCCAGCCGCCGTAGGTGACGATGTCGGGCGGCACGTGTCCGTCGACGCCGAGCCCGACGGCGGCGTACGCGCCGATGCCGACCGCGAGCGCGAGGACGACGAGCACCAGCTCCGCACCCCTGCGGCTGCGGAAGACTGCTGCGTGCTGGACGGCGCGGACCGCGGCGAACCCGGACATCACTGACCCCCGGACGCCGTGCCGACGTGGGAGGCGAGCTGGTCGACGTAGCGGCGGGCGTCGGAGAGGCCCGGCTGCATCACGCCCTGCTGGACCTGGCGGGCGTCGTAGGTGGCGAGGTCGGCGACGGGGAGGTCGGTCCGCAGGTACGGCGAGGAGAGGTCGATGCCCGCGAACGAGGTGTTGAGACCCCGGAAGATCGTCACGTCGTCGCCTTCGACCCCGACGAAGTACTGCCGTTGTCCCCACGACCAGGCCGCCGCCGCGGCGACCCACGCGAGGCCGACGAGGATCGCGATGACGAGACCGCGGCGCAGCCACACCGTGCGCCGTGGCACGCGCGGGGCGTAGCGCAGCGCCTCATGCAGATCCGGGTCGAGCGGGTCGTCCGCGATGGCGCCGGGCGGCAGACCCTCGTCGCCCGGACCGTCGGCGGTGATCGCCTCGAGCTCGCCGGTGTCGCCGCTGCGGTGGCCCTTGAAGAGCCGCCGCCGGCGCAGCTCGGCGGCCGCTCCGACCAGCTGCGGCTCGGGGTCGTACGTCGTGCTGCCCCCGCCGTCTTCGCCCGTGCCGTCTTCGTCCGTGCCGTCGTTGCCGGTGCCGTCCTCGCCGGTGCCGGTGTCGCCGGTCCCGTCCTCTGAGCCCTCGCGCGCCTCGACCACGTCCGCCACGATGCAGGTGACGTTGTCGCTGCTGCCGGCCTCGAGGCTTGCGCGGACCAGCTCGACGGCGGCGTAGTCGGGGCTGCCGCCGGTCAGCACGTCGGCGATGCGCCCGTCGTCCAGGACCCCGCAGACGCCGTCGCTGCACAGCATCAGACGGTCGCCCGCCTGGAGCGGCACGACGAAGAGGTCCGGCTCGGCCTCACGCTGGCCGTCGATCGCCTTGAGGATGAGGTTGCGGTGCGGGTGGACGCGCGCCTCGGTCTCGGTGATCCGGCCGTCGTCGATGAGCGTCTGGACGAACGTGTGGTCGTGGGTGAGCTGGGTCAGGCCACGGTCGCGGAAGAGGTAGGCGCGGCTGTCGCCGACGTGCCCGACGGCGAGCTGCTCCCCGTCGAAGAGTCCGACCGTCGCGGTCGTGCTGGTGCTGCTCAGCGTCGGGTCGTGGTCGACGAGCTCGGCGATCCGGTCGTGCGCCCGGTGGAGCGCGCCGGCGACCTGGGCGACCATCTCCTCACCGGTGTGCTCCGGGTCGGGCATGACGTCGAGGTTGCGAAGCTGCTGGACGGCCGTGCTCGAGGCGAGGTCGCCCCGCGCGGCCCCGCCGACGCCGTCGCAGACGACGAGCAGCCACGGGCCCGCGTACCCGCTGTCCTGGTTGTCCTTGCGGACACGCCCGACGTCGGAGATGGCTGCATAGCGCAGCTGAAGCGTCACTTGCGCAGCTCCAGGATCGTCTTCCCGATGCGCACCTGGGTGCCGAGGTTGAGCGTGGTGGGCTGGCTGATCCGCACGGTGCCGATGTAGGTGCCGTTCGTCGACCCGAGGTCCTCGACGAACCACTGGTCGCCGCTGGCCGCGATGCGGGCATGGCGGGTGGAGACGTAGTCGTCGTCGAGCCGGATCGCCGCGTCGGTGCCCCGTCCGATCAGGACCGGGGCCTGGGCCAGGTCGGCCCGCTCGCCGGCGTTGCGCCCCTCGACGACCAGCACGTGGGTCGGCACGCCCTTGCGGGCGCGGACCTTCGGCTGCTTGCGCGGCTTGCCCTTGCCGTTGCCGTTCCCCCCGCCCCGGCCGTTCTCGGTGACCGGCGAGCCGAACATGTCGGACCGGATCACCGACACGGCGCTGAGGACGAAGATCCACAGGATGGCCAGGAAGGCGATCCGGATGAGGAACAGGGTCAGCTCGGACATCAGGCCGGCTCCTCCACGACGCGCACGGTCATGGTGGTGTTGCCGATCCGGACCTCCGTGCCGTCGTCGGCGATCGCCCGGGCCATGCGCTGCCCGTTGACGAGCATGCCGTTGGTCGAGCCGAGGTCGTGCACCTCGATCTGGGGGATCGGCCCCTGGCGGACGCGGAACTCGACGTGCCGCCGGCTCACGCCCGGGTCGTTGATGCGCAGGTCGGCGTCCGTCCCGCGGCCGACGACGACGTCGCCGTCCAGCGGGTGGCGGCTGCCGTTGACCTCGACGTACGCCGCTGCGCGGGTCAGCCGTGTCTCGGTCGCGTTGCCGCTGACCTCGGCCTTCGCGCCGCTGCGGATGCGGAAGCGGCCCGTCGTCAGGTCGTCGGCCTGCTCGAAGTCGATCGAGACCGAGCCGGGGAAGACGTAGCCCTGCTCCTCGGCATACTCGTGCAGCTGGTTGGTCAGGTCGTCGACCAGGGCGGTGTCGAACGGCTGGAGCCGGTCGAGGTCGGGCTGGCTCAGCTCGACGTGGAAGTCGTTGGGCACCAGCCGACGCTGCCGGGAGAGCACCTGGGCGTTGTTGTCGCACTCGCGCTGCAGGGCGGCCGCGATCTCGACCGGCTGCACCGCGCTGCGGAACGCCCGAGCGAAGACGCTGGAGATCATCGACTCCAGGCGCTGCTCGAACCTCTGCAGCCCGCTCACGGCGCCTCCTCGGTCTCGTCCTGTCCGCATGCGTCAATGCCCGCAGGCTGGCCGGCGGGCCCCTCGATCGTATCGGGGCGGTTCAGGGGCACGGTGAATGCGCGCCGCCGGTTTGGGCGCCGGCCTGCCCCTGGGATAACGTTCGGACTGCTTCACGCGCGAGTGGCGGAATAGGCAGACGCGCACGGTTCAGGTCCGTGTGCCCGAAAGGGCGTGGGGGTTCAACTCCCCCCTCGCGCACGTGAGTAGCCCCGGGGATGACCTGGGGCTTTACTCATTTCCGGAGTTAGCCTGATCGCCCAAGGGCGCACGAAGGGTGCACCAGCCTCTACTCGGAGAGGTTTGGACATGGCATACATAGAGAAGCGACACCGCACCGACGGCGGGATCTCGGCGCGCGTGAAGTGGCGTCTGGGAGGCACCCGAGACGGTGCGATACAGCTCGAGGTCTTCAGTGCCGGGACCGACGCACAGAACCTCGCACGGGCCGACGGCTTCAAGAAGATGGTGGACGCTGCTGGCCAGCGGTGGCCGGCCGGCTGGGTAAAGGGCGAGGGATTCGTCCGACCGGCCAGCGAGGCGGACCCCCTAACCGAGCCCCCGCGGTTCGTTGACATCGGCGAGGAATACGTCCGCCAGATCGTCGACCTCTCGCCCGGCCAGCGCAAGCGCTACCTGGGCCACCTCCGCGTGCTGGAAGAGACCAGGATCCGAGGATCACTGATCTTCACAAAGCCGGTGACCGCAATCACCGAGGCAGACCTCAAGGATTGGTTGATCGATTGGGACCGGTCACTCAAGACGAAGGCGAACTATCACGGCCTGATCTACGGAGTCTTCGGATACGCCGTCAAGCGCGGTTGGCTGTCTGCGAACCCTGCCGTCGGGACGGCACCACGGATGTCCAGGGTGAAGCAGTCAAGACCTGAGCTGCGCTTCCTCACCGAACGAGAACTGCAGCGTGCTGTCGAACTGGCCGGACCATACGCCGACCTACTGACCGTCGCCGTGGGCACCGGCATGCGATTCGGCGAGCTCGGAGCTCTCTGGGTCTCCGACGTGGACCTCGAGCGTCGCACGATCCGAATCAACAAGGCGTGGAAGCGCAATGGAGAGGACGACGCAACCGACGTGCCCGGGTGGCTCGCCAAGCTGTTGAAGGCCAAGCACACGATGCGCGATCACCACCTCGGCGTACCAAAGACCACCAAGTCGCGCCGGACGATCACCATCTCGCCTGCGCTCGTCGCCGTCTTGCGCAAGCGGATCAGAGGCAAGGCAGCTGACGACTTCGTCTTCGTGTCGAACGCTGGATACCCGCTGCACAACGGGGACTTCAGCACGCACGTGTGGCGAAAGCTGATGACGGCCCTCGAAGCCGAGGGCATCAGTCGATTCAGGTTTCACGACCTGCGGCACACCCACGTCGCGTGGTTGATCGCTGGCGGTGCACCATTGCCCCACATCCAGGCACGGTTGGGGCATGAGTCGATCACGACGACGATCGACACCTACGGCCATCTACTTCCCGCCGGTGACGAACTCATCTCCGGCATCATCGACACTGCGCTGACCGGAGGGACAATCCGCCCCAGCCCTGGGTCGTCCACGGGAACGAAGGCGAAGGGAAAGAAGTCCAAGAAGCACGCCAAGGCGGCTTCGGACCAGCGCTTGTCGCCTTTGGCCGAGAAGAGCGTCGGCACTTGAGGCCGACCCGCTGTAGTTCACCGGGCCCGAGCTTGCACAAGCTGGCGCGGCCGCGGGACCGCACACGGATCAGAGCTTTGAGCGGCGACGGTTGGATCCCGGCGGCCGGACGGCAGTCAGCGCGTGGGGTGAGGCGGAGACTGGCTGCTCTCCCGCCTCGATCAGTTCGTCGAGGTGCTCTGGGCGAAAACGGACATGCTTGCCGATTCGTGTGCATCGCACCCTCCGCTCCCGAACAGCATCCGCGACCCACCTTGTCGGAACGTTGAGATAGGTAGCCGCCTCCTCGATGGTGAACAGCGGACGCCAGCTCGATGCCTCGCTCACAGCCGTCCCCCGGTTTCTCGAACGTCCATGACGACGGTCGACGGAGCGATCCATCGCCGCACCTCGTCGACCGTCGTATAGAGCCGCCCATTGCCGTTGAACCTCCAGAATCGCGGGCCAGACCCTCGTGATTGCCAGGCATGCACCGTCGCCTGCGGCAGTCGAGCAAGACTGCAGAACTCGTCGATGGTCAGCAGTGCGCTGCCATTCCAGTCGGCAGGGATTTCGATGGGCTGCACGAGAACGCTCCTCTCAATGTCCGGACGGTCTCCTAAGTCCGTGCAGCTCCCCGGGGCGATCAAATCCGGCCAACTTGCTAGAAGAGCGACACCGCCGGGTACGTCGGTCGCATCGCAGCTCTCCATCGTGCGTTGGTCGTCTGAGTCGCCTTCCGACGAGCAGACACGCGCTACGACACTGGGCGGTAGAGTTCGCCGCTGATGGTCTCCGCCCTTGACCCCTCAGAACTGCGCGCTGCTCGCGAGAAGGCTGGCCTGACTCAGCACGAGTTGGCACGTCTCGTTGGTGCTGCTGGCGGGGAGCGAGTATCGCGCTGGGAGCTCGGCACGTCCGTTCCCCGGCCGGACTTCCTCGTCAGACTCGCAAGAGCCCTCGATATCCCGACCCTTCGTCTCATTCACATTGACGGCGAGATGCCCGACCTCAGGGCACTTCGACTTCAGGCTGGGCTAACGGTGCCGAGGCTGGCAGCGGCCGTGAACGTGGCTGTGCCTACCTACTACGCGTGGGAACAGGGTCGCTGGGCTCGGCTCCCTGCGTCCAAGCAGCTCGACAAACTCGCCCTCGCGCTAGAGCAGCCCCTTGATGTCGTTGACGCCGCCTTCTATGAGGCTCAACGTCAGCGCGCGCGGGGAACGGAGAAGTAGCCGCAGGCCGGAGTTCCGACGCGGTCGGCACACGCCCCAGGTTTTGACGGATATCCACAAGGAAAAAGTCCTTCCGGGAGAGCCGGATGATTTGTGGTCCCATGGATCCGGACGTTCGGTGCGCGAAGAGCACGTCAGTCCCATCGGGGGGACTGACCGCGCAACCGCTCCCGGTCAGGACTCGGGCGATGACATCTCGGAACTGGTCACCTGTGGACAGCAGTCAGGTCGATAGAAATGCACTAGTGTGTTTGTGTCGAGTTGGGTTGCTGTTGACCGCTCCGAGCCCGTCTTGACACGTAGGTGATCGAGACAGGAGAGGACTCGGGAACCCATGTCGATGAACATCACTCAAGAGCACTCGGGCGAGGCGCCCGCGAACAGCTCAGGGACGCCGCCCGTTAACCACTTCCCACGGCTCCGACGACGCCGCAGGCGTTGGGTGTTCGCAGTCTGTGCAGCATTGGTCGCTGCCGGAGCGCTGGGCACCTCGTTCGCCTTCACCTCGGTCAACGACACCCAGGAGGTCCTCGTCGTCGCCAACGACATCAAGCGCGGCGAGACCATCGACGTAGGTGACCTGGCCGTCGTCCGAGTCAGCGTGGATCCCGCGCTGACCCCGGTCCCCGGCAGCCAAAAGGCCCAGCTCGAGGGCAGCCGCGCCGCCGTCGACCTGTGGGCCGGCACCCTCCTCACCGAGCAGGCCGTGGCCGACAACCTGGTGCCGGGGGAGGGGGAGTCCCTGGTGGGCATCAGCCTGACTCCCGCCCAGATGCCCTCGGAGCCGCTCTACGGCGGCGACATCGTCCGGATCGTCACGACGCCCGGGGACCAGGGCGAGATCACCGACAAGGAGCCGGTCACCATCGAGGCCACCGTCGTTGGCGTTAGCCGGGTCGAGGAGACGGGGGAGACCGTCGTCGACGTCTCGGTGCCCGAAGCCGAGGCCGCCGACCTTGCGGCCCGCGCCGCCACCGGACGGGTCGCGCTCGTCCTGGACGCCCGGGAGCGCTGAGGCATGACGCTGATCGTCCTGGCCTCCGCGAGCGGTTCCCCCGGCGTGTCCACCACGGCGCTCGGGCTCACCCTCAACTGGCACCGACCCGTGCTCCTGGTCGACGCCGACCCGACCGGATCCTCTTCGGTCTTCGCCGGCTACTTCCACGGCACCCAGGAGCCGACCGGCGGCCTGATCAACCTCGCCCTCTCGCTTCGCGAGGGAGGACTGGCCGACGCACTGCCCCGCGAGACGCTGCTGCTGGACCCCGAAGCGCCGGCCGAGCGCTCGGCCTGGTTCCTGCCCGGCATCCGGGCCCACGAGCAGGCACCCAGCCTGCTGCCCCTGTGGGATCCGCTCACCGAGCAACTGCGCGCCCTCGAGCGCAACGGCCAGGACGTCATCGTCGACGCCGGCCGGCTCGGCCTCGCCGGCTGGCCCCAGCCGCTCATCGCCGCCTCCGACCTGACCCTGCTCGTCACCCGCAGCTCGCTCCCGGCACTGGCCGGCGCCACCAGCTGGGCCAAGACCCTGCGGGGACAGTTCGCCGCGGTCGGTGGCCTGTCTCGTCTCGGGGTCCTCCTCGTCGACGAGGAGCGCCGCTGGCCCACGGTTCCCACCGGAGCCCGCGTCCGGCCCTACACCGCCCGCCACATCGCCAAGGCCCTGCAGATCCCCGTGGTCGCCTCCGTGGACTGGGAGCCAGAGGCGGCCGAGGTCTACTCCCACGGCGCCCGCAAGCCCCGCAAGTTCGAGTCCTCCGGACTGCTGCGCGGCTACCGGGCCAGCGCCGCGGCGATCGGTTCCATCCTCGGCGCCAACCAGGCCGCCCTCGCTCCCACGAACGGAGGCCGCGCATGAGCACCAACGGACACCACCCGGAAGCCAAAGGCCGTGACCCGCTGCGCGCCGACGAGTGGCTCGAGGCCCGCCACGCCGCGACCCGCGAGCAGACCTCACCGTTCGCCCGCGGCCGCGGCACCAACGGCACAACGCCGCCTCCATCGCCGGTCGTCGAGGACCACGACCCGACCTCTCTGCCGATCTTCGCCGGCGCCTGGACGAGCGAAGGCGAGGGTCAGCCGCCCGGCCGCGCCCGCTCGGAGTTCAGCCTGCGCCCGCTGGTGACGCCCGCGGAGGACCACATCCACGGCGCGGCTGGCGAGGTCGAGCTGGACTGGGAGCTGATCGCGCAGTACCGCGCGGAGATCTCGTCGCGACTGACCGCCCGGCTCGACAAGGAAGGTGGCCGGGTCACCGAGGAGGACCGCGAGCAGATGGGCCTCGACGTTATCGAGGAGTTCATCAAGTCCGAGGCCGAGACGCTGGTCTCCACCGGCCGGCCGCCATGGACGAGCGGCCAGGAGAAGGCACTCAAGTCTGCCCTCCGCGCCGCCCTGTTCGGACTCGGCCGCCTGCAGCCCCTGGTCGAGCGCGAGGACGTCGAGAACATCATCATCATCGCCCGCGGCCCCGTCTGCTCGGTGTGGCTGGAGCTGGTCGACGGAACCCTGGTCGAGGCCGCCCCGATCGCCGACTCCGAGGACGAGCTGCGCGAGTTCCTCTCCGACCTCGGCGCACGGCAGAACCGGCCCTTCACCGAGGCCCGCCCGCACCTGGACCTCCGGCTGCCCGGGGGAGCGCGGCTCGCGGCCGGCTCCTGGGTGATGGCCTACACCTCCGTCGTGATCCGGCGCCACGGCATGCGCGAGGTGTCGATGGACGAGATGGTCTACGACCGCAAGGCCTGCAGCCCGGTCCTGGCCGACTTCGCCGCCGCCTGCGTGCGCGCCGGCAAGAGCATCGTCGTCTCGGGCGTCCAAGGCAGCGGCAAGACCACCTGGGTCCGCGCCCTGTGCTCGTGCATCCCGCCGTGGGAGATGATCGGCACCTTCGAGACCGAGTTCGAGCTGCACCTGCACGAGCTCGTCGACCGGCACAAGATCGTCCACGCCTGGGAGCACCGCCCCGGATCCGGCGAGGTCGGCATCGACGGCCGCCAGGCCGGTGAGTTCAGCCTCGAGGAGGCCATCCACCACTCCTTCCGGTTCAACCTCGCACGCCAGATCGTCGGCGAGGTCCGCGGCCCCGAGGTCTGGAACATGCTCAAGGCCATGGAGTCCGGCCCGGGCTCGATCAGCACCACCCACGCCCGCAGCGCCGAGCACACCATCGAGAAGCTCGTCTCCTGCGCCATGGAGAAGGGCCCCCAGGTCACCCGCGAGCTGGCCATCAGCAAGCTCGCCGCCGCGATCGACATCGTGATCTACCTGCGCTCGGAGGTCGTCGCCAATCCCGACGGCACCTTCCGCAAGCAGCGCTGGGTCGAGGAGGTCCTGGTCGTCCAGCCCAGCATCGACGCCGCCAGGGGATACGCCACCACCGCGATCTTCGTGCCCAACCAGCTCGGCCAGGCCGTCGCGACCGGCAAGCTCGACAACTTCCTCGCCCAGGAGCTGGCGCGGCACGGGTTCGACCTCGAGGCGTACAAGGCCGAGTCGCTGGCCAACCCGGGGGTGGCCACCTCATGAGCACCGCGTTCCTGCCCGCCGTCTTCGGCGCCCTCATCGTCATCGGCCTGATCGGGATGGTCTACGCGCTGATCCCGGCACCGCCCAAGCCGCCGCGGCCCGCCCGGTCCGCCACCCCGTTCGGGCGGCTGGGGAACTGGTTCGTCCGGCTCGACCGGCGCACCCGGATGCTGATGGTTGGCGGTGCCGTGGCCGGCCTCCTGGTCGCGCTGGTGACCGGCTGGGTGATCGCGATCGTGCTCGTCCCGGCCGGGATCATCGGTATCCCGCTGCTGCTCACGCCCCCGCCGGCGGCCGCCAGCATCGAGAAGCTCGAGGCGCTCGAGGAGTGGACGCGGTCCCTCTCAGGCAAGCTGACCGCCGGCCAATCCCTGCGCTCGGCGCTCATCAAGTCCCTGCAGTCCGCGCCGGCGCCGATCGAGCGCGAGGTCGGACTGATGGTCTCCCGGCTGTGGAACAACACCGCCACCACCGAGGACGTGCTGCGCGCCTTCGCCGAGGACCTCAACGACTCCACCGGCGACGTCGTGGCCAGCCAGCTGATCCTGGCCGCCAGCGGCCGCGGCCAGGCCGGTCTGTCGAAGGCCCTGGACGCCCTCGCCGAGACCGTCGCCTCCGATGTGCGTGCCCGCCGCCAGATCGCCGCCGACCAGGCCAAGCCCCGCACCACCGCCCGCACCGTCACCGTGATCACCCTCGGGGTGCTCGGCATGCTCGCCTTCACCGGCGACTACATCGAGCCCTACGGCTCCCCGCTGGGCCAGGTCATCCTCGCCGTCCTGCTCTCGGCCTACGTGGCCACGCTGCTGTGGATGCGCCGGATGGCGGTCGCCAAGCCGCTCCCGCGGTTCCTCGACCTTCCGGCCCGCAACGCGCACCGCGCCGCCCAACGCACGACACCGGTCGAGAACCAAGGAGCACTCGCATGACCGGCCTGCAGATCGCCCTCGCCAGCGGCGCCCTCCTCGGACTGGCCCTCGCCCTGCTCGTGTGGCGTCTCGCGCCGTCCGACCCTGATCTGGTCGACGCCCTGGACCGCCTCTCGCCCGACCACGTCGTGCCCCGCCGCAACACTCCCGGCCTCGACGACGCCGCAACCGACACCAGTTCGGCCGTCGACCGGATCGGCCTGTGGGCGATGAAGAACCTGCCCGGCGGCGCCTGGGCACACACACCCCGCAAGGACCTGGCGCTCCTGCAGATCAGCGAGACCCGGTTCTACGGCGAGAAGGTCGTCTGGGCACTGCTCGGCCTGATCATGCCGCCGCTGCTGGCCGCCTTCTTCACTCTGATCGGCCTTCCGCTGCCGTTCGCCATTCCGACGCTCGGCTCGCTGGCCCTGGCAGCCTTGTTCTGGTTCATGCCCAACTACAACGCCGCCGACGACGCCAAGAAGGCCCGCATCGAGTTCAGCCGAGCCCTGGGCGCCTACATCGACATGGTCGCCACCGGGGTACGCGACGGCTCCAGCGGCCAGCAGGCGCTGCGCCAGGCGGCCGAGGTCGGCGACACCTGGGTCTTCAAGCGGATCGAGAGCGAGCTGCGCCGCGCCCGTTACATGACCCGCGCCCCCTGGGACTCGCTGCACGGTCTGGCCGACGAGCTCGGCGTCCCCGAGCTCGACGACCTCGCCGACATCATGCAGCAGTCCGGCCAGGACGGAGCCCAGATCTACAACAACCTCCGGGCCCGCGCAGCCGCCCTCCGCTCGGCGATGCTCAGCGCCGAGATCGGCAAGGCCAACGCCACCTCCGAGCGCATGTACATCCCCGCCAGCCTGCTTGGCGTCGTCTTCATGGCGATCCTCGTCGCCCCCTCGATGCTCCGCTTCACCACCTGACCGACCTAACACCGACCGCAAGAACCCCGGTCACCCAGACCGCAACACCCGAACAGGAAGGAAGAACCCCGATGTTGAAGCTCTTCATCGCCCTCCAGCTGGCGGCGCTGACCACGCTCGCCTCCCTCGAGGACCGCGTCACCAGGCAGCGCGACGAGCGTGGCTCCGTCACGATCGAGCAGGTCATCTGGGCCGGCGCCGTGATCGTCATCGTCGGCATCGTCGTCGCGGCCATCAAGTTCTTCGTGACCAGCGAGTCCGCCAAGATCAAGTAGCCGGGACCGATCTCGCCATGTTCGCCAGCCTCCACCGCCGCCGCAGCCGGGACGAGCGCGGGTCAGTGACCATCCAGATGGTCTTCCTGATGCCCGCGCTCTTCCTGCTGATGTTCCTCGGCCTCCAGGGCGCCCTGTACTACCACGCGAAGCAGGTAGCGCTCGCGGCCGCGCAAGAGGGCGCCCGCGAGGCAGGCAGCGAGACCGGCACCCGCGACGCAGGCGTGGCCACGGCGAACACGTTCCTCCAGGACGCCGGCGGCGCCGACGTGATGACCTCGACCAGCGTCTCCGGATCACGGACCACGACCACCGCCACGATCACCGTCACCGGCCAGTCCATGAGCGTGATCCCCGGCTGGCACGTCACCGTCACCCAGAGCGCCAGCGTCCCGGTCGAAAGGCTGACCGAATGACCAGGCAGACGAAGCGGAGTGCACGGCGCCGGGACGAGCGCGGATCGGTGGCCATCGAGGCCGCGATCGGCGTCCCGGCCTTCGGCCTTTTCGTGGCGATGATCATCCTCGGCGGCCGCGTGGAGATCGCCAACCAGGCAGTGGACGCAGCCGCCTACGAGGCAGCCCGCGCGGCCTCGATCGAGCGCACCCAGAGCGAGGCGATCAGCTCCGGGAAGTCCGCGGCCACCAGCAGCCTGAGCGACCAGGGCCTGCAGTGCACGACCACCAACATCACGGTCAACGCCGCGGCGTTCAACGCCCCGCTGGGAACCACCGGCCAGGTCACCGCCACCGTGACCTGCAAGGTCGACGTCGCAGACCTGAGCATCCCCGGCCTCCCCGGCACCCGCACCATCACCGCCACCGCGAGCAGCCCCGTCGACGCCTACCGGGAGCGCCGATGATGAGCCACCGCATCCGAAGCCTCACGCCGCGGCGCTCGCGCGATGAGCGCGGCTCCATCAGCGTCTGGTTCGCCACCGCGTCGTTCGCGATGATCATCCTCGTCGGGATGGCCGTCGACCTCGGCGGCAAGGTCCACACCCAGCAGCAGGCCCGCAGCGCGGCATCCCAGGCCGCTCGCACCGGCGCTCAGGAGGTCCAGGGCTCGACCGCGGTGCGCGGCGAGGACCTCCACGTCGACATCAACGCCGCCAAGGCAGCTGCCTTGGACTACCTCCACGCCGCCGGCGTGGAAGGGACGGCGCGCGTCGTCGACGGCGACACCCTGATCGTCACCACCACCGACACCTACACCAGCAAGTTCCTCGGGATCATCGGCCTGGACTCCATGCAGGTCACCGGGGAGGCGTCCGCGCGGCTCATCCGCGCCGAAGGAGGCATCGAGAGATGACTACGCCCACCCATCCCACCCTGGGCCAGCGACTCACCGGCCTCGCCGCGGCGCTTGCCGTGCTCGGCATCGTCCTCGGGCTGCCCGCACTGTTCCTCGCGATCGGCGCCAGCCCGATCCCGGACCAGGCGCCGACCCTGGACGGCATCAGGAACGCGCTCCTGGCGCCCGACGACGGCACGCTCGTCCTCGGCCTGTTCAAGGTGATCGGCTGGGCCGCGTGGGCCTTCATGGCACTGAGCCTGGTCGTGGAGACCATCGCCCGGCTCCGCAAGGTCCAGGCGCCCCAGCTGCCCGGCCTTCGACTCCCTCAGAGCGGCGCACGCAGCCTGATCGGCCTGGCCGCGCTGCTGTTCATCGCCGCCCCCATCGCCGCGCAGGCAACCACGGCAGCCCCGGCCGCCGCGGCCCCGGTGGCCGTGGGACACGTCACCGCCGGCGCCGTCGACCAGGCGCCCGCCCACCAGGACGTCAAGGTCGAGACCAAGCGGGAGCGCCAGCACAAGACCGTCGACCACGCCGTGAAGCCGGGGGAGAGCCTGTGGTCGATCGCCGAGGACCACTTCGGCGACGGCGCCCGGTACAAGGAGATCGCCGAGCTCAACCGCGATCTCCTCGGCGCGCAGCCGAGCTTCCTCGAGCCCGGCTGGGTCCTCAAGCTGCCCGCACCCCAGGCGAAGGACGCCCCCGCGCATCAGTACGGCGTACAGCCCGGCGACACCCTCAGCGAGATCGCCCAGGAACAGCTCGGCGACGCCGACCGCTGGCCCGAGATCTACCAGGCCTCCACCGACATCACCCAGCCCGGCGGAGCCCAGCTGACCGACCCCGACGTCATCGACATCGGCTGGAGGCTCAACATCCCCGGAGCCGAGACCCCAGCCAGCCACGAAGACCAGCAGCCGGTCGACCCACCGGCCGAGGAGAACCCGTCGGTCGACCCGCCGGCCCAGGAAGAGCCCCCGGTCGTCCCGGAGTCCGAGGTGCCCGAGACCGCCGCGCCGGACGTCGCCCCGCCCCAGGCCGAGGAGCCAGCGGCCCCGGCTGCGGACGTCGACCAGGTCGACGACGCCGACGACTCGATCCTCGACGCGCCGTGGGTCCTCGCCGGTCTGACCGGCGGGGGCGTCCTGCTGTCCGGTGCCCTGCTCATGGCCCTGCGGTCCCGCCGCCGTGCCGGCTACCGGAACCGGCAGCCCGGTCGCGCGATCGCCGCGCCGCCTCCGGAGCTCGCACCGGTCGAGATGACCCTCAACGCCACCGGCGCTGCGGCCGCGGCCACCGTGGAGTTCGCCGACGAGGCGCTGCGCCGTCTCGCGGCCGCCGTCGGCGCGCAGGGCACCACGATGCCGCCGCTCGCTGCCGTCGAGCTCGCGAACGGCAAGCTGACCCTGCACCTGAGCGCCCCGGCCGCCGTCCCGGCGCCCTGGGCGGGCAGCCCCGACCAGACCCACTGGCACGTCACCACCGACACCGACGCCGACGACCTCGGCCCCGACACCGGCAATGTCGAGCCGCCCTACCCGCTCCTGGCCACCATCGGGATGAGCGACACCGGCGAGACGTGGCTGCTCAACTGCGAGGAGCTGTCCACCCTCACCATCAGCGGCGACCCCACCTTCGGCCGGGACTTCGCCCGCCACCTCGCCGCGCAGCTGGCTGTCAACCCGTGGTCGCGGCGCGTGCAGGTCGACTGCATCGGTGTGGCTGAGGAAGCCGTCGCCATGGACGAGCGGATCAGCTACTACCCGACCGGAGCAGCCGGGTCGCCCGCGGCCGCGGAGGTCCTCGCTGCCGCCGTCACCACCGTCGACCGGGCCAAGCGACACGACACCGACGCGTCCACCGCCCGCACCGGCAGCGTCGACGACGACACCTGGCCGGCCCGGATGCTGCTGCTCGACGCGGCCACCGGAGACCCCGAGGACCTCGAGCAGCTGCTGCAGCTGGTCAACGACCACGTCGGGCAGTCCGCGACCTCCATCGTCGTTGCCGGCGAACGCCCCAACACGCCCGGCGCTGTCCTGCACATGACGAACACCGGCCGCGTCGTCCTCGAGCACGCCGGCCTCAACCTCATCGCCGTCGGCCTCACCAGCGACGAAGCCCGCGGCTGCGCCCTCGTCTACGCACAGAGCGAGGTCGCCGAGGACGTCCCCGTGCCGGTCGACGAGACCGCCACCGACGGCTGGGAGGCCTACACCGACCAGTCCGGGGCACTGCGCCGCGAGTACACCCTGCCGCGCAACACCCCCGCCGACGCCGTCGACGAACCCCTGTCCTCCCTCCTCGAGGGCGACGACGAGGACTACATCAGGCAGAGCGCGATCGTCCAGGAGGACCTCGAGACGCTCGCGCCGAAGGTCCCCGAGCACGTCCGCGCCGAGGTCGAGCAGAGCGACCCCACCCTCGACCAGGACATCGCCGACTGGTTCTCCACCGACTGCGCCCGTCCCCGGCTCAGCCTGCTCGGCCCGGTCACCGCTCGAACCCACGGCAAGGCCCTGGCCAAGCGCAAGCCCTACTTCACCGAGCTGCTCGCGTACCTGGCACTGCACCGCAAGCACGGCGCCACCCGCGAGGAGATCGGCGAGGCCTTCGGCATCACCCCCGGCAAGGTGCGCGACTACACCAACACCGTCCGCGAGTGGCTGGGCACCAACCCCAGCACCGCCGAGCCCCACCTGCCCCACGCCGACAAGGCCCCCGCCACCAAGCTCCGCGGCGTCAACGTCTACCAGGTCGACGACGGCCTCCTGGTCGACCTCCACCTGTTCCTCCGACTGCGCAAGCGCGGGCAGGCCCGGGGCGGCGCCGAAGGCGTCACCGACCTGTGCACCGCGCTCGAGCTCGTCGGCGAAGCCAAGCCGTTCAGCCAACTGCGTGAAGAGGGATGGTCTTGGCTCGTCAACGAGCCCGACCGCGTCGACCTCATGGCGTCCGGCTGGATCGCCGACGTCGCCCTCATCGTCGTCACCGAGGCCCTCGCCGCCGGCGACCTGGTCAAGGCCCGCTCCGCCGCCTACGTCGCCAACCGGGCCGACCCCGACGGCGAGAGCACCCGCCTTTGCCTGGCACACGTCATGAAGGCCGAAGGCGACCAGCTCGAGGCCGACCGGATCCTCCGCGAGGAGATCTGCAACCGGTCCGACGACGGCGACGCCCCGCTGGAACTGTCGGAGCGTACGAAGACCATCATCAGTACCCACGGCTGGCTCGCGAGCTGACTCGGGAAGGGAGCGCCCAGCACATGACCACGTTCGACCAGGAGCTCACCGGCCGCTACGTCGCGGCCGGCGGAGATCGCCCCGACCTCGACGCCCGACGCGTCGCCCGGGCCGTCTTCGTGCGAGACACCGTCCGCGCGCTCTACAACGCCGACAAGAAGTTCGGCATCGACCCCGCCGACAACGGCTCGCTGGCCGAGCTCGTAGACGCCGCCGAAGAACACCTCGAGCACATCGCCAACGACGTCAGCCAACGCTCAGTCATGGCCCCGCCCAACACAGGAGGAGACACCGCATGAGGAAGCACCACTCCGCACTCGGGGGAGTGGCCCTCGCCCTGGCCCTGACCCTCACGGGCTGCTCGGACGACGGCACCGATCCCGACGCCACCGACACGCCCACCGCGACACCGAGCGAGACGCCCACCAGCGCCTCACCCACGCCGAAGACACCCGAGGAGAAGGCCGCAGCCCAGCTGCAGACCTACCTCGAGGTCCGCGATGTTGCCTATGAGAAGCGGACCATCGACTTCAAGACCCTCAACCCCGTCGCGACCGGAGGGGAGTTCCTCGAACTGCAGGAGGCGGTCGTGGACATGACAATGGCTGACGTCACCAAGACCGGTAAGTACGTCCACACGCTCGGGGAGCCGCGCGACCGCGGCAGCTCGATCGAGATCACGGACTGCGAGGACCGCACCGGAGTCACCGTGAAGGTCAAGGGCAAGGTCCGCACGCCCGACTACAAGGCACCGGACGGCAACCCTCTTCGCAACCCGGCGCCCGTGAAGTACACGTTGATCAAGGACAAGGGCACATGGAAGGTGTCCGAATCCGATCTGCTCTGGGACCAGTCATGCTGAGGCGCCTCCTTGCGCTACTGGCGATGCTGGGCGCGTCGTTCGTAGTCGTGATCGCCGTGGCGCCTTCTGCGATCGCTGACTGCAACGTCGACGAAGAGACTGGCGAAGTCGTGTGCGAAGAGGGCAACGGTGGCGACGACGGCGGTGGCCAGACCGGCGGCTCCTCGACCTGCAAGTACGACGGGAAAGAGATCCCCTGCACCGGCCCGGAAGGGTCGGTCTGGAGCAGCAAGTACGCGTGCTGGATCGGGGAGAAGGGCCCGGACGACATGGCCCCGCCTGAGGGCCAGACCAAGGAAGACGGCTGGTGGCACGTCTGCTACTTCCCGCCGCCGGGGTCGTCGTGGGAGTACATGTGGATCTTGACCGGCGAAGTCGGAATCGACCCGGTGGTCCTCGCCGAGCGCGCGATCGCCTCGATGAACCTGGACCCGATCGAGATCGGCATCGTTCCCGAGTCGGGAGCTAGCCGCGCCGGCTTGGTCGGCCTGCCGGTGTGGATGTGGGTCGACCAGCCGACCGACGTCACCTTCGGGCCGATCACTGCGTCCGCGGCCGAAGGAACGGTCTCGGTCAGCGCAACGGCGAACGTCTCCAGCATCGTGTGGAACATGGGTGACGGGAAGAAGGTCAACTGCACGGGCAAGGGCACGCCGTACGCCGATCACTATGGGAAGCAGGCCTCCCCGACCTGCGGACACCGCTACGCGAAGATGTCGAGCGACCAGCCCGACGGTGCGTACCAGGTCACTGCGACCAGCCACTGGGTGGTCGAGTGGACCGGTGGTGGCCAGTCCGGAACCATCGAGTTCGACCTGACCACCGAGCCGCTCCCGATCCGCATCGGGGAGGCCCAGGTGCTCACCCAGTGACGACCACCAGCCCGTTCTAGTTGAAGTCAGCAGGGCAGCAGGAGGCGACTGAGCACCTGTCGGTCGCCCCTGACATGCCTCCGGGTACCGCTAGAGGCGGACGTTGTCCGGAGGCGGTGGGCACAGTCGATCACGGCGCGCCTGGTCTGCCAGGTCGGATCGCTCGACTAGGTTTGGTCCATCGCTCTGGAGCAAGGGGTACCCGGGAGCTTGACGAGGAGAGAGATGACGGTCACCACCCGGAACCGAGAGTTTCGAGAAGCTAAGCGGGCGAAGAAGGATGAGTTCTACACGTCCTTCAGCGACATCGCGCTCGAGCTGCAGCACTACACGGCCCACTTTGAGGGCAAGGTCGTCTACTGCAACTGCGATGACCCGCGAGCCAGCAACTTCTTCCGCTACTTCGCGACCAACTTCGAGAAGCTCGGGCTGAAGAAGCTCATCGCGACCTGCTACCGCAGCCAAGACGCCACCCAGTTCGGATGCGACGAGTCTGAGCAGGCCGTTTATCTCGAATACACCGGCGACAAGAACGGCAATGGCGTCCCTGACGTCGATGAGATCGGCGTGCAGCCGCTTGACGGCGACGGTGATTTCCGCAGCGCCGAGAGCGTCGCTCTGCTCAAGCAGGCCGACATCGTCGTGACGAACCCGCCCTTCTCGCTCTTTCGCGAGTACGTTGCCCAGCTCGTCGAGCACGAGAAGCAGTTCTTGATCATTGGGAACATGAACGCCTTGACCTACAAGGAGATCTTCCCGCTGTTCCAGAACGACCAAGTCTGGTACGGACCAAGCATCCGCAGCGGCGACCGTGAGTTCCGCGTCCCGAACGATTACCCGATCACAGCTGCTGGGTCTCGCATCGACGAAGCAGGGAACAAGTACGTCCGCGTGAAGGGCGTCCGCTGGTTCACCAACCTCGAATACCCGGGTCGGCACGAGGAGCTGGACCTGCGGATGACCTACAACCCAGCCGCCTACCCGAAGTACGCGAACTTCGAAGCCATCGACGTCAGCAAGACCATGCACATCCCGGTCGACTACGCTGGGCCGATGGGCGTGCCGATCACGTTCCTGGACAAGTACAACCCGGACCAGTTCGACATCCTGGGCTCCAGCAAGACACTTGGTCGCCCCATGTCCCAGATCGCTGAGAAGGGCACGTTCATGCAGGGTGGGCCACGGTTTTACCTGCCGAACGGCGATGGCACCTATCGTCGGATGTACGACCGGATCGTCATCAGGAACAAGCAGCTGTGATTGCCAAGGGCGCGCGGCAGCAGAGAGGTAGCCATGTCGTACCGCTACCTCGGTAACAAGACGCGCCTGACCGAGTGGATCGTGGGCGAGATCAGCCGCGTCCTCCCCGCAGGTTCATCGATCGCTGACCCGATGTGCGGCACCGCATCGGTCTCCATGGCCCTCGCTCGCGCCGGCTACTCCGTTACGGCTGCAGACGCCCTGACCTTTCCTGTCGTCCACGCCAAGACTCGCCTGCTGGCCAAGCAGGCCCCGGCCTTCAAGGCACTCGGTGGATACGGCGAGGCCCTGGACTGGATGAGCTCGGCCGCGCCGGTCAAGGGCTACTTCTTCAAGGAGTTCGGCGAGGCGGGCCAGCCGGCGAACGGCAGGGCGCCGCGGCTCTACTTTTCAGCTGACAACGCCGCGCACATTGACGGCATCCGCAAGGGCATCCTCGAGCTCGCAGGTGCGGGTCAGGTTGATGAGGTCGAGCACAGCGTGCTCCTTCACCATCTGATCTTGGCCACGAACAAGGTCGCCAACATCAGCGGCACCTACGGATACTTCCGCCGCACGCTCTCCGGTCCGGCGCTCCGCCCGCTGGCCTTCGATCCCCTCGAGTTCGAGTCGACCCCCGGCGACCACACCGTCCTGCATGGACCGGTGGAGGACCTGGCTTCGGTCCTGAAGACGGACGCTGTCTATCTCGATCCGCCGTACACCAAGCGTCAGTACGCCGGGAACTATCACGTCCTGGAGACCCTGGCGCGCGAGGACGAGCCTGTCGCGGCCGGGGACGGTGGCCTGCGGCCGTGGATGGAGCAGGCCTCCGACTTCTGTTACCGCCGCAGTGCCGGGCAGGCCTTCCGCGAGACGTTGAAGCGGCTCGAGGCCAAGCACGTGTTCATCTCGTACAGCGAGGACGGCCAGGTGCAGGAAGATGAGCTGTTCTCCATCCTGAGCGACTTCGGAACCGTCACACTGCATGAGCAACCCCACGTCCGCTATCGCAGCAACGACCGAGTCAAAGATGGATCGGTGCTCGAGCGCCTGTACCACGTAGAGGCCTTCTAACCCATGTCGCAGAAACTGAATATCGACCGCATCTGGTGGCGGAACGTCCAGCCGGGCGAGTTCTACAACATCGAGCGCTACCCGCAGATCCAGGGCGGCGGCGGCTCGCTCTACATCGAGGTCCCTGCGTCGATGGTTCCGGAGACCCTCGACTTCCTCGACGCGACCGGTGCCAACGTCGAGGCGTTGCCAGTCATCACCATTGAGGCCGGTGTGGTTGGCCATCCTGGTCTCTCTGGTCCGATCGAGTTCCACCGCAAGAAGGGCGCGCGAATGCGCATCGCCCGGCAGAATCGCCAGCAGACTTCGTCAGCCCGTCACCCTGCCTGGATGGCCGCGCGCGGCTTCCCGACCGCGCCGGACGACGTCGCCAACAAGGAGGCAGCGCTCCCGTACTTCCCGCAGGGCGGCTTGCGCATCTACATCGCAAAGACCTTCGATGGCGAGTACTTCGCGGGCTTCACCAAGGGCCCGCGTCCGGCGAGCGTGACCATCAACAGCCCCATGTTCAAGCTCTACCCGCAGGGCAAGGTTGTTGGCGGCGTAATCAATGAATGAGGGACGGCGTGGCTGACAAGATCGACGACATCCTGACGTCGTGGAGCGCTGGCCGGAACGCTCTGCTCTACGGCCCGCCGGCTACAGGCAAGACCCGCCTGATCTCGGAGCTCTTCAAGGCGCTTGAGACTCCGCCAGAGGCCACGAAGGGTATCCAGCTCGATCCCACGGACATGGACACTCCGTTCACGAGGCCCGATCAGGAGATCAAGATTCCGCAGCCGATCAAGGTTGTGTGGACGACGTTCCACCAGTCCTACGGCTACGAGGACTTCGTCATGGGCCTTCGGCCCGAGATCACGGCTGACGGGACGCGTCTGCAGCCCTGGGCGGGCGTCTTCCTCGACGCTGCCCTCGAGCTCAACGACCCCGACTCGAAGTACAAGTCGGTCGTGATCTTCATCGATGAGGTCAACCGCGGCAATGCAGCACGCATCTTCGGCGAGTTCATGACCTTCCTCGACTTCGACTACCGCGACGGCGGCACCGTGCCGCTGCCGCTCCCGCTGCGCCAGTTGACGTACGAGGACGACCAGAGCGAAGAGATCCGCCGCCCCAACGGCAAGGTGACGACGATCCCCAAGGGCTTCACCTTCCCCAAGCACGTCTACATCGTGTCGACCATGAACAGCGTCGACCGCGCGGCAGTCCCGATCGACAGCGCCCTTGCACGCCGGTTCGACCGAATCGAGATGCGCCCCAGCCTCGAAGTGCTGGCCAATCACTGGGGCCTCGACAAGACCGCGATCCCGACGCCTACCGACGAGAACTGGGAGACCCTCACCCCGTTCGAGACCGGCTACCTCCTTCTCGATCGTCTCAACGTCGCCATCGCTTCCGACCTTGGCCCGGAGTTCGAGCTCGGCCACGGCCTTCTTGTCCCCGTGCAGGCCACCAAGAAGGACGCCTCAGGCGCAGATCAGCCGGTCGACGAGAAGGAGGCCTGGCACAGCCTCGCCAAGACCTGGGATGACGTCCTCTTCCCGCAGCTCGAGGACAGGTACTCGGGGCGCCCTGAGCAGTTGATGGACCTGCTGCACGTCGACACTCCGCCTTCCGCGGGCGGCTACGCCTGGACCCTCCGCACCGCCCTGGGCGGCACCGTGGAGGCCCGCACTCTCGCGCCAGCCCGGGTGAGCGAGCTCGACATCGATGTCATCAAGAGGTCGTTCAGGTGGCTGACGCGGTAGCGGCTCTGCCGCGGATCGAGCTGCAGGAGTACGGCGCGCCCGTCGTCATTGACGCCGCAGACATCGACCACCTGGCCCTGATCGAGGCCAACAAGCGCTGGAAGCGCGCCCTGGGACTCTCGGGTGACCCCATCAAGGTTGAGGACCTCGGCGACGGGCGAGTCAAGTTGCGGGCCGAAGCCGTGACCGGCGTCGTTCGGATTGGCCACACCGACCTTGAGATCGCGCCGAAGTTTCTAAGTGCTGGCGACAGCGGGTGGCAAACCGTGCTGTGGCGGATTCTCTCGGTCGTCGAGGGAGGCCACGTCGATGAGAACCTCACGACCGCCCACGACCTGGCATCCCTCTCCATGCCGGACTTGCTCGCCGAGATGTTGCTGGCGTCATACGCCAAGGGTGCTGCCCGCGGACTTCCGCGCGGCTACCTCACAGAGCAGGCATCCGGAAACACCCTGCGCGGGAGTCTGGACCCTTCTCGGCTGGGGGAGTGGGTGGCCCGCCCGTGGGAACTCCCGTACGTCGCCGATCTGCTGACTGATGACACATCTCTTGCGCGACTACTGCGCTGGTCCGCCGAGTGTCTCGCCGCCACGGTGAAGGCTCCTGGGCGCGCCCGCGCCGTCCGCGAGATCGCTGCTGGTCTATCCCACGTCGGCCGGCAGCCTCCGCACCTCTTGGACGCGCAACGGATCTCCCTCGGCATCCAGCACCAAGGCCTCGAAGCGGCACGAATCGTGGGCCTACTTCTCCTCGAGGGAGCAGGCGTCCACCACGCAAGCGGGGATCACGCACTGTCAGGCTTCCTGTGGAACTCCGACGTGATCTACGAAAACTACATCTACTGGCTCTGCCGTCGCGCTGCCGCGCGACGCGGTGAACGGGTCAGCAAGGGTGCGATCAAGTTCGGCGAGGTCATCGCCGGCGAAGGTTCGAAGCTCGAGACCACACCAGACGTGGTCTTCCGTGATCCCAGTGGCGTCACGGTCGCTGTGACGGACTCCAAGTACAAGCGCCTTGGGACGCGTCCGAAATCGTCTGACACCTACCAGGTGCTGACCGCCGGCCACGTCCTTGGTTGCCAGAGGATCTCCCTCACCTACCCGGTGGCCGTAGACCGCGAGCCGACAAGCTGGCGGGTCGCCTCTGCTCTCGGCGGAAGCGATATTGAGCTCACGGCGCTGCCGCTCAACCTCATGTCGCTAACGCTGCCTGAGGGGCCACGGCTGCTGATCGACAAGGTGTGCACCTGGCTAGATGCTGAGCTCTTCGCAGAGACTGCCGCGAATGCCCCAGTCGCTGCCGGTGGCTCACAGTGAGCGTCCCACCGGTGGCCCGTCAACCGGGCTGAGCCCAATCCTGGGGGTTGCCCGGGGTTGCTCGCTCGCTAGAGCTCGAAGATCGTGTCGGGGTCGTCCATTGCGCGTCGCAGTTCAGCAATGTTGCCGAGGCCCGCGAGCGGCGAGGTTCTCGCGACCTCGACGATGCCGCCGACGATGGTCTGCATGGCGGTGACATCGCCGGACTGGATCGCGAGGTTGAGGCTCTCGAACAGCTGCCGACTGGTCTCGCGGCGTTCCGGGTACTCCCGGTCGAAATAGTCCTGAACGATCGTCTCGAACAACTTCAGGCGCGCGACCTCGGTCTCCCGATAGGTCTTCAGCTTCTCCCGCTTGGTGCTCTCGGTCTCGTGGACCTGGATCGCCTCACGAACCACCGTCACGACCTGGTTGAAGGCGTTGAGCGCATCAGCCCCGCTGACCTTGCTTGCCGCGCCAGCCACCAACTCGGTCGCCTTGGCGGGCAGGTTAGAGCTCTTGGCGGTGTTGCTTTGATCAGACATTCGCGTCCTCCGTGGGTGCATCGCGGTACTTCAGGATGAGGGGTTCGGTACTGTCGTCGAGGTTGCCGACGTCATCAGCGATTGGCGCGGTGGCGACTTCGCGCACCGACATGACGAGGATCAGCGCGGCTTGGAGCTGTTCGGCATGAACCTCGATGTCGAACGACTCGGCCTCGAGGCGGTCGAGCGCGCACGTCGCGCGCGAGGACAAGGCCACGAGGATCTCGTCGAGTTCGTGCGCCCGGTCTTGCACGCCGCGCAGGAGTTGGTCGCGGATGTCGAGTCGGGCGATGGCGACATCAACCTCTGTCCGGTACGCCTCTGCTTCGGTGCGTGCCTTGGTTCCTCGGTTCTTCACAGCGAGACCTGCGATGAGCAGTCCGGTGCCGACCGGCGCGGCCCTCAGCACGGTTCCGCCGAGCGACATGCCGCCGCCACCCGCCTCCAGGCTGCCGCCGCCCAGAGCAGCACGGGTGGCGCTCTCCTTGGCGGCCCCGTGGAGGGATGAGATTGCCGTCCCGGTACTGGCCTTCATCTGGCTGGTGACCGCTTTGCGTAGCGCTGCTGGCGTTGCCGCGCCGACCGCGATGGAACCGGTCACACCGCCGACCCAGCCCGCGACGTCGCGGTCGAGTCTGGCCGCTCCGACGATCCGGGGTGTGGATCCGTCTACCCCCGCGATGATGAGATGCGCGTGAGCTCGAACCTGCTTCTCGTGTCGCTCCAGGAAGTCGCGCATCCGGAAGATGACCTCACACTGTGCGTTCTCTTGCTTCTGTCCGAAGGCCCGCAGCGCCTCGTTCGTGTGCATCACCTGCTCGCCGTGTGAGTCGTAGCGGCGTTCGTAGCGCGCCGCGTTGTGGCGCATCTGGAGTTGCGCTCGCCCGATCTGTACTCCACCCACTGCGCCTGCGACCGCGCCGCCGCCCCCGGCGAGAGCGCTGCCAGCGAGGATGACGACAGGGAGTGGCTTGACGGCCATTGTCGGTACCTCCTCCGGAGCACTTGGCGGGCCTCACCACGCCGGAGGAACGTCCGACGGCTATCGACGTCGGTGCCGACTCGGATGATGACGGTACACGGGACAGGACGCCGTCGGTCACGGTTCCGGCGAGGTGATTGGACCGTGCCCTTCCGCGCCTTTGGGTGCACGTCCACCCGCTGACGCCGGGCGCCTCAGTCCTTTCTCGCTGCAGGTCGACAAGCCGAGAAGCCGCCCGTCCAAGGGTCAGCCGGAAACTTCTTCAAACTTTCGGGGGGACGCCCTCTGACCTGCGGAAACGCGCGTCCCCCCTGTGCGTCCCCCCTCCATTTCGGGGGTTTGGGGGGACAGATGCAGGGACGCCCGATCGCGACCTTTCTGCCGTGCACAGCCACGGACGAAAGGAGCGAGTGCGATGAGTGTGGGCGACCAGCTCGGCCTCGACGACAACAGCGAACTGCTCGACCAGGCCCGCGAGAAGTGGCCGGCCTGGGTGGACGCAGATCCACGGCTTGGAGTCGTCGAGGAGTTCGACGACCTCCGGGCTTGGCTGCCCTCGGTGGACAGAGCCGCCTCTGACGAGGTCCTCCTGGCGCTGGCCATGCTGGCAGCCCCCGACGGCGGTGACGACATCGCCGCTGCGGCCGCGCTCGCCAAGTGCCTCCTGCCCGGCGCGTGCCGGCTCGCAGGCTGGCTGAGCACCCTCCCGCCCCGCGAGGTCTTCCGCGACAGCCAACCCGTCGCGGCCGGTTCCTGGTCGGCCGTCGAGCGGATCGACGAGCTCGTGGCTTCCCAGCTGTGGATCGAGGTCCGGACGTTCAAGTGGCGCCGGCTGCGCAAGGTCGCCGCGAACATCCTCATCAACACCCGCGTCGGCGTCCTCCGCGAGGTCGGTGACTTCTTCTACGTCTCCCGGGCCGACCGCACCTGGGCGAACACCACCCTCGTGGAGTCCTTCTCGTCCGGCGACCTGACCCGTCCTGACGGTGGAGCTGACTACCAGGCGGCAATGCCGACCGAGCGGGCTGCCGGTGCGCTGTTCCACCGTCCTGAGATCCTCGCCGATGCCGGCCCGGAGCAGGAGGAGCCGTCGGCCACCGAGGAGCTGCTGGAGCTGCTGGCGTGGGCGTGTGAGAACCAGGTGATCAGTCGGGCCGACCGCTACCTGCTGCTGTGCCTGGTCGACGAGGCCGACCGGGTCGAGACCCGCAACCTCGCCCGCGGCTACGGCGGCCTGCTCAGCAACGAGGTGTCCAGCAGGGTCGCGCCCCGCGTCGGGGTGTCCGAGGCAACCGTCCGTCGCCACGGCTCGCGCAGCATGCGCGCCCTCGCCGCCGCCGCCCCCAGGAAGTTCGGCCATGACGAATGAGGCCAACCGTGATCGCTCCCACCGCCCCACGACACATAGGCGACTGGAGGTGGTGAAGCCCATGACAAACACCCAGGACGACGGCGAGAGCCGGACGCCGGAGAAGATCGCCGAGCTGTTCGCGATCGCCGGTCGTGAGACCGAGGCGATCGAGCAGCTCACCGGCTGCGTCGCCCAGCTGCACGAGGTCCAGGCCGCCAAGGCCCAGCTGGCCAGCCTGACCCCGGCCGAGGTCCGCGCCGCGCTCGAGTTCCGCCGCGGCGGCATCGGGGAGGCCCAGTGAGCACCCAAGTCACGGCACCGGCCTCAAGCCGCCCGGTCGGCGTCGACGAGCTTAAGCGGGCCTGGGACGCCGTGAACGCCGGCGAGTTCCGCGCCGGCGCCGGCGCCGGCAAGGGACCCCGAGGCCGCGGCACCGCCGCCGCAGACGACTGGTCACCAGCCGACGGCGAGCACACCATCGCCGTGATCGGATGCGCCGGGTCGGTGGGAGCCAGCACCGTCGCCCTGGCAGCCGGCCTGGCCGCCGCCGGACCGGTCCGGGTGATCGAGTGCTGCTCGGTCACTGCCTCCGGTCTCGCCGCAGCCAGCACCGCCGAGCTCGGCCTTCACCCGACCGACTGGCGTCAGGGCAAGCGCGACCACGTCCTGCTCGAGCGGGCCAGCGAGATCCTGGCCGGCGTCGATGAGGTCCCGCTGCCGATCGACGCCGAGAACCAAACCCAGCTGACGATCCTCGACGTCGGCTGGGAGGCCGGCCAACTGCTGGCCACTGACTGCTGGCTCGCCGAGGCCGTCCGCACCGCCGACCAGGTCGTCCTGGTCACCACAGCCACCGTCCCCGGGATGCGCCGTGCCTCGGTCGCGCTCGAGCTGCTGGCCAACCACTGGCAGCCCGAGCAGATCGCCCTCGCCGTGCGAGGGCCGCGCCGCAAGAAGTGGCCCCGGGGCCTCGAGCACGCCGGCGGCCCCGCCGTGCGTCGCGCCCTGGTCGCAGACCGGTGCGTGGAGATCCCCGAGGACCGCGAGCTCGCGGTCAACGGCCTGGACTCCCGGCCCGTCCCGGCCCCCCTCATCTCGGCAGCACGTCAGCTGCTCGAGGCCGCCCACCTGCCCACCGACACCAGCGAAAGCGCCTGACCCGCACCGGGTCAGCAAACCCAGAAAGGAAGTCCATCCATGGACGTCATGACCGCTCTCCTCCCGATGGCCGCCCAGGTCTGCCCGAAGGCGCCGCCGGGTGCCGTCGGACCCACCAACGAGATCACCAGCTACGTGCTGTGGGGCGTCATCGTCCTGTTCGGCCTCGGCATCGTGATCGCCATCGGCGCGATCATCGCCGGCCGCGTGTTCTCTCTGCCGCACGCCTCCAAGGTCGGCGTGATCTCGGTGGTGGTCGTGTTCGCCTGCGCGATCGCCTACCTGGTCCTGCCCGGCATGCTCAACGGGATCCTCGGCAAGGGCTGCATCTGATGCGGCGCGCAGCCACGAAGAAGGCCGCCCAGGAATCAGGGGGCGCCACGGAGTGGGGCCGGCGCCGCCTGCTCGGAATCCTGGTCGCCGCCGTCGTCGTGGCTGCGCTCCTGCTCGGCGGCCTCGGCTACGCGGTCTACCTGGCCGTTGCCGGGATCGGTGAGGAAGCCAGCGCCAACACCGACGTCGCCACCGGCGAGACCGACCGCTCGACGGTGGCCCAGGGTGCCGCGCACCGCGATGAGATCGCGGCCGAGCCGATGCTGGCCGTTCCGGAGAGTGCCGCCTTCCCGGCCGAGACCACCAGCACCGCGGCGCCCGTCATCAAGGTCCCGGCCGGAACCGGCGTGAACGGACCTGCGTTCGTGATGACCGGGTTCCCGCACACCCCCGAGGGCGCGATCGGGCAGCTCGCCCAGATCGACCTCGCGGTGCTGCAGTTGATGAGCCTGACCACGGCCGCAGAGGTCTACAACGCCTGGGCCCTGCCCGGCGGGGTCCGCGCCGAGGAGTGGTGGATCACCGCCAGCGTCCGGGCGTTCCTCTCCAGCACCGGGATGGGCGAGGTCAAGGACCCCAGCTCCTCGGTCTCCCTCGAGCCGGCCGCCGGGCTCGTGAAGGGCACCGACGGGCCCGACTGGACCACCGTCTGCGTGCTGATGAAGGTCACCGCCTCCTACAAGCAGGAAGGCCAGATCGCCTTCGCCCACTGCGAGCGCATGCAGTGGGTCGGAGGCCGCTGGATGGTCGCCCCCGGCGCCCCGCCCGCACCCGCCCCCGCGACCTGGCCCGGCACGCAGCTGGCCCACGAGGCCGGCTGGCGTACCTGGTCGACCGACGACACCACCGACCCTGACCACATCGAAGGGGACCACTGATGAAGAACCTGACGACCGGCAACGACGACTCGCGGGCCACCCTGGTGCGCATCGGCATCCTGGTGGCGATCGCCTGCATGGTGGCCACCGTCGTCTGGCTCGGTGCTCGCACCCGGGCCGACGACTCCGGAGGCCCCAGCACCGCCAGCGGGGACAACTCGAGCCAGACGGTCGAGAACGCATCGGTCGAGCAGGTCGCACCAGACACCGCCCCGGCCGACGGCGTCGTGATCCCGACCGGCGACGACCAGGTCGACGGCTACCCGACCGGATTCCCGGCCACCGACCTGGGCGCCGTGGCGCTACAGGTCGAGCTGGCCAAGGCACAGCTCGGGTTCGACTACGACCAGGCCGTCACCGTCGCCCGCCTCTACGCCAACCCCGAGGACACGGCCGTCTTCGAGGAGCGCTCCCGTGCCGCGGTCGCGCTGCGCCGCCAGCAGGCCGGCGTCGCGAAGGAGGGCGACGTGCCCGCACCCGCGTCGTACGCCGTCACCCCGGTCGCCTACACCCTCGAGGAGCTCGACACCGGCTACTACGCGGTCAACCTGCTCAGCTATGTCACCCTCACCACCGCCGACGGTCAGGTCAAGGACAGCCTCTACGCCGGCACTCAGCTGATGCGGTGGCTCGAGGGTGACTGGCGACTGGTTCAGGGCAGCGAAGAGGACATCGAGCACCTGGTCTCCGAGGGCCAGCCGCAGGCGGTGGCGCCCGGCACCCCCGAGTTCGACAAGGCCGGCTGGATCCGGATCAACGGAGCTCCCCAGTGAGCACCGTCATCAACACCGTCGTCACCGCTGCGCGCCGGACGAGCCGACTCGGCACCGCCGCCCTGGCGCTCCTGGTACTCACCACGCTCCTCGGAGCTGCCACGACCCTCCAGCCTCCCGCCGCAGCGGCCAACGAGCCGGCCGTCCGCGTGGCGCACCTCGCCCCGGTCGCCAGCACCGGCACCGGCACGCTACCGACCCGCAACGTCAAGATGGGCTGCCCGGGGCCCGACGCCCTGTGCGACCTCGGCGGCGACGCCGTCGACTGCGCCAAGGACCCGATCGACTGTGGGAAAGACGTCGCCGGCGATGTGAAGGACGGTGCCGGCGACCTGCTCCCCGACGGATGCGGGATCCTCGACGCGATCTGCGGCAACATCGGCGGGCTGCCCGGCCTCCCGGGCCTCCCTGGGCTGCCCGGAATCCCCGGGCTGCCGAACGTCGGTGACCTCTTCGGTGGCGGCATCCCCGGTCTGGGCGACATCCCCAACCCGTTCGAGGCGATCGGCGACGTCATCGCCAAGGCCGCGGCGGACGCCTGGACCGCGGCCATGCTCGCGATCTGGAACTCCGGCCTGTTCGTGCTGCGCATCGTGCTCACGTTCAGTGAGCTGTTCTTGACCCCGGACCTGAGTGCTGACGGCCCGGGCAAGGACGTCTACGCCTTCACCCTGTGGCTGGCGCTGTCCCTGGTCGTCATCTTGGCGATGATCCAGCTCGGCGCCGCGGCCTTCAAGCGCGAGGGCAAGAGCCTCGCCCGGGCCTTCATCGGCGCCGGCCAGTTCGTCTTGGTCTGCGCCTGCTGGTTCGGGTACTGCGTCATGATCATCGCGGCCTGCGGGGCGCTAACCAAGGCGCTGATGAAGTCGCTGCTCAAGGTGCAGACCTGGCCCGACTGGGACCCGCTCAGCGGCCTCGGTATCGACGACATCACCGACGCCGGCGTGGCCACCGCGCTGGCCTTCCTCGGGATCTTCTTGTGGCTGGCCGCCATCGGGCACGTCCTGGTCTACCTGGCCCGCGCGGCATCCCTGCTGGTGCTCACCGCCACGGGGCCGCTCGCGGCCGCCGGCTTGGTCTCGGACTTCACTCGCTCCTGGTTCTGGAAGTCGCTGCGCTGGTTCCACGCCGCGGCGTTCACCCCGGTGCTGATGGTGATGGTGCTGGGCATCGGTGTGCAGTTCGCCAACGGAGTCGCCGCCCACCTGGCCGAAGACACCGCCAAGGCGTTCGGCACCGCGCTGCCGGCCGTGATGACGATCCTGATCAGCGTCGTCGCACCGCTGTCCCTGTTCAAGCTCCTGGCCTTCGTCGACCCCGGCACCCCCAGCGGCGCGTCGTTCCGCCAGGGCATGGCCATCCAGGGCGGCCTCCAGGGACTGCTCGGCGGCGGTGGCGCCGGCGGTGGCTCGTCGGCTGCGTCGACCACCGACGCCAACGGCCGCTCCTCGGGCGAGCAGAGCGCCGAGGCATCGACTGGCGACCGGTTCAGCAAGTCGACCCAGGGCGCCCTGGGCAGCTTCGGCCCGGTCGGCCAGGCGCTGTCGACCGGCATGGGCTGGATCAACTCCGCCGGCGCGAAGGCGACCTCTCTGATGTCGGACGAGACCAACCAGGCCGGTGTCGGCCAGAGCACCTACGGCCCCGACTTCAGCGGCATGGGGGGACGGCAGTCCGGCGACCAGTCGGGCGGCCAGGGCGGCACCCACCCCGGCTCGCAGAACAGCGGGGACGACGACTCGTCGATGCCGACCCCGCCCTCGCCTCCTGTGCCGCCCACCCCGCCGATGCTGCCCACTGGCGGCGGACCCGGTGGTGGCTCGGGTGGCGGTTCTGGCGGCCAGGGCGGCGGGGGAGCGGGTGCAGTTCCCAAGACCCCGGCCGCTGGAGGCGGGGGAGCCGCCGGCGGTGCTGGCGGCGCCGGCGCGGCGGCTGGCGGCATCCCACCGGTGGCGGTGTAACCGATGCGCCGACAGCCCCACCTCGAGCACCGATCAGCACGCACCGACCTCGCTGACCAGAAGGGAAGCCGACGATGACCACCTACGCCGACTACCAGCGCGACCGCATCGGCTGGTTCTTCGGCCTCTCCGGAGGCCAGCTGATGTTCCTGGCGCTGGCCAGCCTGCCGGCGTTCTGGGCGATCAGCCGCGGAGCGTGGTTCTCCGCGTTCCTGTTGGCCCTGGTCTGGGTGTTCCTGCTGGCCATCACCGTGATCCCGGTCCGCGGCCGCTCGGCCACCGGCTGGGTGTTCGCCTCGACGATGTACGCCGTCGGCGGCCTTTTCGGCTGGACCTCGTTCCGCAACAAGGCCACCCAGGGCCGCGCCGAGGACCTCGACACCCCCGACCTGCCCGGCGTCCTCCAGGGCGTGCAGATCCACGACGGCCCGCCGCACGGATCGCAACTGCAGCGCGTAGCGATCATCGAGGACCACGCCTTGAAGACCTGGGCGGTCACGGCCTCGATCGTGCACCCCGGCATCGGCATGAAGGACACCGAGGAGCGCGCCCGCTACGGCGAGGCGCTCGCCGGGCTGCTCGACGTCGCCGGCCGCACCGAGAAGGTCGACGAGATTCTCTTCATGGTTCGCACCGTCCCCGAGGACGGCGCCGAGCGTGACCTGTGGGTCAACCGCCACCGCCGCTCCAACGCACCGGAGCTGTCGGAGGTCGTCAACAGCGACCTGGCCCACGGCCTCACCCAGGCATCGGTGCGCACCGAGCAGTTCGTGACGATCGTCGTCCCGGAGACCCGGATCGCGCGGTCGGCCAAGGAGTCCGGGGGTGGCTTCGAGGGCCGCTGCCGCGAGCTCTACCTGCTCATGGCCGAGATCGAGGCCCAGCTGCGCGGCCCGATGGGGATGACTCAGGTCCGCTGGCTCACCAGCCCCGAGCTCGCGCTGGCCTGCCGGACCGGGTTCGCCCCCGGCGACCGCGCCGGCATCGTCGAGGCCCTCTCGCTGCGGGAGAAGGACCCGAGCGTCAACGCCGACGTCCCGTGGGCGATGGCCGGCCCGTCCGGTGCCGACGCCACGGTGCGGCACTACAGCCACGACGCCTGGAACTCGGTCAGCGCCACCATCAAGCTCCCCACCCGCGGCGTCGCCATGGGTGCCCTGGCGCCGATCCTGACCCCCAGCGAGTTCGGAGAGCGGCGCTCGTTCGTCGTCGCCTACCCGATCGTGTCCCAGTCCAAGGCCGACCGGCAGTCCGGCAACGCCGAGTGGGCCGCCGACCTGGCCGAGGGGATGAACGAGAAGCTCGGCCGCAAGACCCGCGCCAAGCAGCGCGACGAGGCCCACAAGGCCCGCGGGCTCGACGCCAAGCTGGCCCGCGGCAACTCGCTGACCCGGCCCTACGGCGTGTGCACGGTCACCGTCCCCAAGACGATGCGGATCACCGAGTTCGGTCGCCGCCTGGACGCCTCGGTCCGGCGTGCCGGGTTCGCACCGCTGCGCCTCGACCTCGCCCAGGACGTCGGGTTCGCCGCGTCCACCATCCCCCTCGGCACGAGCCTGACCCGAAGCGGAGACGCCTGATGACCACCAACCCCCGGCGGAACCGCCGCGGCGCCGATCGAGGCCGGGACATGGCGGCTTTGCTCTCCGACTTCGGGCACGACCTGCCCACGATCCCCACGCTCGCCCCGCAGGCCAAGGAGCCCCGGCTCTTCCGCTACGCGCCGCGCCGCGGTGCCACCCGCCGCGGCCGAGGCTGGGCCGCCTCCACCGCCCCGGCAATGGCCTGGCGGATGACCAGCGACCAGGCCCCGGTGTTCTGGCCCTTCGTCTCCGCGCCTGCCCTACCCCCGACCGGCGCGCAGATGGGCGTCGACCAGCTCTCCGGCGGCAGCTTCTACTGCGACCCGTTCGGGTGGGTGCTGCGCGACGACGTGCCCGCCACCAACCCCAACATCTTCCAGTTCGCCAAGCCGGGAAGCGGCAAGTCCGGCACCACCAAGGCGTTCTGCACCCGGATGATGCCGTTCGGCTACCGCACCCTGGTCACCGGAGACGTCAAGGACGAGTACGAGTCGCTGTGCCACGCTCTCGGCGTCGAGCCCTTCGTCATCGCCCCCGGCTTCAGTGCCCGGGTCAACCCGCTGGACAAGGGCCCGCTCGGCGACGGCTGGGAGAAGCTCTCGGCCGAGGAAGCCCAGCGCCGGGCCACGATCATCTTCAAGCGGTGGCTGGTCCTGGTCCGCGGCCTGGTCGGCAGCATGAAGATCGACGACGAGCGCCGGGTGCCATTCGGCCCCGACGAGTCCGACGTCGTGCGCAACGCGCTGGCGATCCTCACCGGCTACGCCGCCGGCAACAGCGTCCTGGCCGAGACCACCATCCCGCGGCTGTGGGACCTGCTGCGCAACCCCACCGAGGAGCTCGTCCGGGCCTGCGAGTACGCGAACACCCGCGTCTTCCTCGACGAGACCCGCCTGCTGCGCAACGCGCTCGGCGAGCTGGTCACCGGCACCCTCGCCGGCCTCTTCGACGACTTCACCAACATCGAGGTCGACTGGCGGGCCCCGATCCAGTCGTTCAGCCTCTCCCGGCTCGACGGCCTGGGCGATGAGGCCGTGGGCATCGCGCTGCTGTGCATGAACTCTTGGGGGCGCGGTCTGCGGGAGATCGCCGAGCCCGGCGACCTGCGCATCGTCGTGCGCGACGAGGTCTGGAAGCAGATGCGCCTCGGAACCGCCGCGGTGGCGAGCTTCGACGCCGACCTGCGGCTCTCACGCGGCATGGCCGGCAAGGGCGGCGACATCCAGTTCTGCAACCTCCACAAGCCCTCCGACCTGCTCTCGGTCGGCGACGCCGACTCCCAGGCCGCGATGATCGCCAAGGACCTCCTCGAGCTGGCCGACATCAAGATCCTCGGCGCCCAGAAGCCCCGTGTCGCCCGCGAGCTCGACTCCATGCTCGGTCTCGGCCCGATCGCCCAGGACCTCGTCTCCGGGTGGGCCATGCAGGACAAGGGCCGCGCCCTGTGGTGCATCGGCGACGCCACCTACAAGGTCCAGACGGTGCTCCACCCGCTGGAGAAGAAGCTCTACTACACCAACGAGGCCATCGAGTCCGCTCTTTAGAAGTTCGCGCGAATTTTGACGGTTCTGCGACGAACCTGAGCATACGCAACGTCCTTGAGCCTGTGCGGACACTCAGGTTCAGAGAAGCCGCGATGGGATCGCGTGTCACGTGCCGGATGGGGAGCCGTCACCGAGAACCTCACCGGACGGGTCATCCGGGACCCTTGAGCAGCGACGAGCGCGCCGTCCCGCGGCTTCACCAGTGGCGGTTCGGCCAACGGGACCAGGGGTGCCGCCACAATGGCGAGAAGGCCCGGCATGGGGGTGACCCATGTGTCCGAGTTACTCGATCTGGTCGCCTGCGGCGAGCATCTGGGCATGGGCCCGGTAGGTGGTCGCCCCGAATACCATCCGCAGGTCCCGGTTGTACTGAATCAGCGACTCCGCGCTGACCAGGAGCAAACGAGGAGGAGGTGGGCGGGACGTTCTCGTGGGGCATCGAGAAGGATGTGTCTCACATTGGAATGCCAATCCGCACCGTACGGTTGTGCCTACGACAGCAGATCGCCACATACCTGGTCGAGGATCTCCACGACGTCGGGCGCCTGTCTTTGGGGCAACCTTGGTGATGGCGCACCCGACGGCGGTGGCTATCACAGTGCGCGCCAGATCGACAAGCTCGACCGAGTGCTCGTCGGCAACCTCCCCGAGGTGGACGCGGGCAAGCGCAGGAGGAACGCGCTCTGCGAGAACGATGATCCGATCGCCTGCTCAACCTCGGCACAACCCTGGATGCTGGCTGGTTCGTCGCTGCACGTTCTGACCACCTCCGCCGAGTCCCGGCGAGGCACATGTGTCCTGGTGGATCGCTATGCCTTGAACCAGCATCAGTCGCCCGCAGGCAAGGGGGCATCGTCCCTTGAGGATGACCTTGGCTCGGCTCGTGTGTGTTGAATGCGAGGAGGTCATCCGGGGTCAAATGCATTATTGCCAGGAGTACGTCGCCGGGTCGGCGAGCGCGGCGGAGACGTCGTCGTACCGGCGGAGGACCCACGAGTTGGCCTTGCGCGACCAGTGGGCCGGGGCGTTGGCGCGCAGCTCTCGGTAGAGGGGATAGGGATCGGCGATCACCTCGGCGTCGAACGGGCTATCGGTCAGTGGCTGGTCGCTCCCCGAACATCTCCTTCGCGGTCGCTCCTTCATCAGCGGCCCTCGGTGTGATCGACGTCGAGTACGGACAGGTGGGTGGGGGCGACGGGCGTGCCGCCCACCCGAGGTCGCTCGGTTGACCACGTCATCTCCTGAACTCATGGTTTGTACTGGAAGTACAACTACGATGTCGCGTAGGTCGAGAGCCGTGACCTCCCGAGCTGGGCGGCAAGTGAACGGAGACGTGTGGGATGAGGAAGCTTCCAGCGAAGTTGGCCAGTCAGCTCTACGGGGCGGCGGAGCTGATCGCGGAGCGCGGTCTGGACGGCACCAAGATCGAAGACATCGCTGAGGCCACGGGCATCCCCAAGGCCACGATTTATTACCACCTCGACGGCAAGAACGCGGTGCTGGAGTTTCTCCTCGGCGACCTGTTGGACATGATCGCCGGGGCGGTCGGTGTTGCGGTGGCGAGCGAGGAGAACGCGCGGACCCGACTGGAGGCGGCTGTGCAAGCGCAGCTGGGCGTGATGCTCGAGCACCCGTCCTTGTGTCGGGCACTGGTCGGCGACCTCGGACGCGCGACCCGGCTGCCCGAGTTGGCGGCGGCACTGCGGACTGCCTTCTACGAACCGATCGAGCAACTATTGGCTGAGGGTGTCTCCGACGGGTCGCTGCGCCAGGTCGCCGATCCGGGCGCCGTGGCCTTGAGCGTCTTCGGTGCCATCACCCTCGCTGGCCTCAGCGCGGCCGTGGAGGGGCCGTCCGCCGACCCATCCGCCGACGCAGCGCGCTTCTCTGCCGCGGTCAGCGAGCTGGTCCTCGACGGTCTCGCGACACCTGGCAGTCGCGACCAGCGGCGGAGTGAGCCGCTGTGAGCAGCATGGAGGAGCTCCTCGCCAGCTGGAACGAGAAGTTCCGGCCGCACGCTGATGGTGCTCAGCTTCCGCCGCACCACACCCACTGCCTCGCCTGTGGCCCCGACAACCCACACGGCCACCACCTCACCGCCCGTCGTCGAGGCGAGGAGGTGCACGCGACCCACGTCTTCGACGAACGTCACGTGGGCGCCCCCGGGATCGCCCACGGCGGTGCCGTAGCAACCGTTTTCGACGACCTCTTCGGGTTCCTGCTCTACCTCACGGGCGGTCCTGCGGTGACCCGGAAGCTCGAGGTGCTCTACGACTCACCGGTCATCCTCGGCACCACCTACGATCTCGCGGCCAGGGTCGTCCGGACAGAAGGGCGCAAGCTCTTCATGGAAGCCGACATGAAGCAGCTCGGAGGGTCGCGTGTCGCCTCCGCCACGGCCCTCTTCCTTTCGGTGGACGTGACCCACTTCAACCAGGGCATGCCGCGATGACGGGCCCATCGTCGGGCGCCGTACTTCCCGACGCCTCGTGTTCCGAAGGTCTGCAGTCCCGTGGGTGCCGATCCTGGTGGCGGTTGCCTCAGAGTCTCGGCAGCGGTTGGTACAACCTGAGCAGCACGAACAGCTCAGGACGGCGCTCGGATTCAACGGCCGGGCCCGGTGTCGGATTCGCGCCCGGTCCCGCCCCTCCAATGCGTGGTCCAGTCTGACAACGCGCGTAGCGCGGGCACGAGCGCCTGCGCTGCCGCGGTCGGGGAATACCCGACCAGGCCCGGATCCGTGGCGGTGTGACGCTCAAGGAGTCCCTCGGCCTCGAGCCGGCGCAGGCGGTCGCACAGCAGCCGATCCGATACGCCAGGCACGGCGACGCGGATGTCGCTGAACCGCCGGGCTCCGGAGAGCACTGCGAGCAGGATGCTGCCCGTCCATCTGCCGCCGATGAGTTCCAGCGCTTGCTGCAGGCCGAGGCAGTGGCCAGGCGGCCATTGTCCGGGAGTGCTGCTCTGCTGCGTCACTGGTCCATCATGACGTTTCGGTTCGTCGCGAGGAACCTTTGGCCGGACACCACGCGCGGCGGGGTCACGTCGTCGCAGGGCACACCCACTTTCAACACCACTTACGAAGAGTACTTACCATACGTAAGTTTTGTGGCTAGGATGGCCATGGAGCGGACGGCCCACAGTTCTGCTCCGCACCTCGACGTGGAAGGTCTGGTGGCTGACCGTGGACGTACTCGTGTTGGTGGGGCGCATCCTGTTCGCCGCGTTGTTCTTGATGTCGGGATTCGGGCACCTGACCCAGACCAAGATGATGGCCCAGTACACGGCCTCGCGCGGGGTTCCTCAGGCGCTCGCCCCGACAGCGGTCTTCGGGACGGGGCTGCTGATCGTGGCCGGCGCACTGATGGTCCTGCTGGGCGTATGGGGCGACCTGGGCGCGCTGTTCCTGGTGGTCTTCCTGGTTCCGACGGCGGTGGTCATGCACGGCCCGTGGGGCGTCGAGGATCCTCAGCAGCGGATGATGGAGCAGACCCAGTTCCTCAAAGACCTGGCGCTGGCCGGGGCGGCGCTGATGGTGTTGGTCCTGTACGGCTGGGCCGGCCCTGATCTGGGGCTCACCCTGACCGACCCGCTGTTCGACCTGGGCTGAGCGGCGTGTCCGGCGATCCGAACCGACTGGCCGGTACCGGATGGGGTCGTCGATGAGCGGACCGATAGGTGTCGGTGACCTTGCTCCGGACTTCAAGCTGCCCGACCAGCATGAGACTCCGGTCCGGTTGAGTCGGCTGCTCGTGGCCGGGCCGGTGGTGCTGTTCTTCTACCCGTTGGCGATGAGTCGGGGCTGTACCGCGGAGAGCTGCCATTTCCGTGACTTGGCTGCGGAGTTCGCGGCGGCCGGTGCGACCAGGGTGGGGGTCAGCCGCGACTCCGTGGCTCGTCAGCGTCAGTTCGACGCCGAGCATGACCTGGGGTACCGGTTGCTCTCCGACGCCGAGGGGGCCGTGGCTGTTGCCTACGGTGCGCAGCGGAATCTTCTCGGGTTGCCGCCGCGGCGGAGCACCTTCGTGATCGGCTCCGACCAGCGCGTGCGGGGAGTGATTCGTAGTGAGCTGCGGATGGAGGCCCATGCCGACGAGGCGTTGCGCATCCTCGCAGCCGACGGGGGCGCGGACGCCGGGGGGACCGGGCCTGCCTAGCGACGGCGGGGTGGCCTCCCCGGGGGCGGGGGGTTCTCGGGCCGTGGGGTGTCTTCGTCGTCGGTGAGATGTGCGTCGGGGTCGACGGAGGTCTCGAACGCGGCGGCGAGGTCCTCGCCCGAGGTGTGTCCCCGGGTCTGTCGCAACGGGGTCTCCCGCAGGAACAGCAGGATGACGAACCCGAGGATCGCGAACGGTACGGCGGCGAGGAACGTGGTCTTCAGCGCCTCGGCGAACCCGCTGGTGACCGCGAGATGGATGGGCTCGGGTAGCGCGGCGATCTGCTCGGGGCTGCCCTGGGGGGGCGGACCCGGCGGGCATCTGGTCGGCGCTCACCCCGGCCGCCTTCAGCTGGGCGGGGATGGTGTCGCGGAGCCGGTGGGTGAGCAGTGCACCGAAGACGGCGACTCCCATCGCGCCGCCCAGGGAGCGGAAGAAGGTGGCGCCGGAGGTGGCGACGCCGAGGTCGGCATGGGGCACCGCATTCTGGGTCGCCAGCACGAGGACCTGCATCACCATCCCTATGCCGGCGCCGGTGATGAACATGAAAACGCCGGCCAGCCACAGCGAGGTGTCCACCGACAGCCGGCTCATCAGCGTCTCTCGCGTGGCCAGAGCCGGAGCGGCGCCGGGATAAGCGCTACTCCTCCAGGTGTAGCGGCTCAGCAGTGCCACCAGACGCAGATCGCAAGTGGGCGATGTTTGGGGACAGCCGGACGCCAGTCAGGAGATGTCGCCGACCAAGTAGCGCTGCAACGTGGGAGCAAGCGCGGCCACCAGCTCGTCCTGGCTTGCAGAGGTCAGATCCTCGAGGCCGACGACGTGGCGAGCCAAGGCGAGGCCAAGGATCTGCGACATCACGAGCGCGGCGCGCAATGGTGCCTGCCCGACCCCGAGATGGGACACGACCGGTTCCAGCAGATCAGTGGTGAACTTCTCGCCAATCATGCGAGCGGTGTCGGCTTCGACCGCCGCGGTGCGGAGGGTTCCGAGGATGCGCTCTCGCCGGCCCGTCTCATCGAGTGCCTCGATCACCAGTCTTGCCAAGCGCTCGCCCACGAGCCTCGGGTCCCCGTCCAGGAGCCGAGCCATGAGCGCGGACGAATCCGAAGAAGAGTTGACGACTTCGTCGAACAGCTCTCGTTTCGAGCCGAAGAAGTACGCCACGAGGGCGGCATCCACGCCCGCCTGTGCTGCGACCGCCCTCAGGGTGACGCGGTCGTAGCCTCCAGCGGCGAACTGCTCGCGGGCTGCCTGAGCTATCTCCTCGCGTGTAGAACTGTGCCCCGGCCGGCGCCCTGGTCGTGCTCTGACCGGGCTCACGGCCGCCGTTCCATCAGAAGGTTGCTCCATACCCCACCCGCCTAGTTTTCCGTCCAAAGGCCGTCGACGAAGGGCTGGCGGCTCAGGAGAGCGGACGCGACACGCCGGGGCGTGGCAGTCCTCATGAAATTCAGCCTGTCCGTCACTGGTCAGCGACCGCGTCACCTCGTCGAGGCCGGTGCCGCCATCCTGACAGTGTCGGACGATGGTGCTCGAAGGGCAACGAGGCTGCATACGTGGTCAACACGACATCCGGGCAACGACGACTCAAAGCGGAGGCGACAATGCTGAGTGCGCCGATTCTTGGTGGTCTGCCGAACTCGCTCAGCCAGACGCGGCAACGCCGGGCGATGAACGCCATCGGTAGCCCACTGCACGCCCACTGCAGGGACAGGCGTGGCGCCGTGGGCGGCTGGACCCTCTACTTCTACCCTTTTCCTCCTATGTATTTCGGCGTAGGCTGGCGCCGACCGCTACCTACGGGTGATCGCGATCCCCCGGGTTCGGCCGCCACGGCTGGAGGTGGGTGAGGTGAGATACGGGAATCCGTACGGGCCGGCATGGCAACAGCTGGGGAACGCCCTGTGGGATGTCTTGGCAGTCGTGTGGTGGACGCTGGTGGCTGGCAGCGTCGCGTTCGGTGCATGCTGGTGCATGGGGCAGTTCATGTACACCGAGTGGGTTCGCGACCATCCTGCGCCCCGCCTACGGTTCTTCGCCGAACGCAGGCTGCGTCGAGACATCGCCCGCGGGCTGGGCGACCTTGAGGAGTACCTCCGCGAACGCGATCCAGCGCACCTCAACGACGGGCCCGCCCCTTCCGGCCGGTCTCGGACCTGGAGGCGCCGGGGCTGGCACCGACCTTGAAACAGACCCCCACAGCCCGGACGCCTCCAGGATCTGCGTTCGCAGGGGGATCTCTGAGGGCTGCTATCCCAACGGGCATACCCGGATGGGCCTGGCTCGATGAGCGATGCTGAGCAGATGCTGCCGAGCCGCTGGCAGGACGAGAGCGAGGGGCTGCTTCGCGTGGTCGAGCGTATTGCCCTGATCCTGAACGAAGCCGGGATCCCACGGATGTCCGCCAGGGTGTTGGCCTACATGCTCGCCGACGACGCTGACCGCTACTCCGCCGCCGCGCTCGCGGACGGGGTCCGGGTCAGTCCGGCCGCAATCTCGGGGGCCGTGCGGCATCTCACCGCGACACGGATGGTGGTCAAGGAGCGCGAACCCGGGAGGAGGGCCGAGTTCTACCGGGTCTGTGAGGGCGACGTGTGCGGCATGATCGTGGCCGCCTGGATCCCGGTTCTCAAGCAGTGGGAGTCCGTGGTGGAGTCCGCCGCCGTCGAGCTCGGCGCGAACGGCGGCGGCCACCGATTGGCCGAGGCGACAGAGTTCATCGCGTTCCTGCGCGGCGAGACGGAGGGCATGCTCGAGCGCTGGGCCGAGTACCGCCGACATCCTGGATGAGCGATCCTCGGTGATCGAGGCGCCGTCAGGGATTGGTGGTCGATTGCGTTCGGGCCCTGGCTGCGGTCCGGATCGGTGTGGTGAGGCCTCCAGGACGTGCCCCGGCGTTCGTCTCTCGACGCTTCGGTCCCTCAGTTGCTGACCTCGATGCTTTGTCGGTCGGTGGCCTCGGCCTGCTGGTTGAGCATGGTCAGGAGCTTGTCGCCCTCGATGTCGAGGTCGGGCAGTAGGCGGTCGAGCCAGCGGGGTAGCCACCATGCTCGCTCGTCGAAGAAGGCCATCAGCGCGGGGACGAGGGTCAGCCGGACGATGAAGGCGTCGATGAGGATGCCGGCGGCGAGGGCGAAGCCGATCTGCTTGATCATGATGTCGTGGCTGAAGATGAAGCCGGAGAAGACCGCGACCATGATGATCGCGGCTGCCACGACGACGCGGCTGGCCTGGTCGAACCCATGCACGACGCTCTGGCGGGCTGGCTGGCCGTGGATGTGTGCCTCGCGCATGGAGGAGACCAGGAAGACCTCGTAGTCCATGGCGAGGCCGTAGAGGATGCCGGTCACGATGATCGGCATGAAGCTCATCAGCGGGCCGCCGGTGTCGAACCCGAAGAGGCTGCTGAGCCAGCCCCACTGGAAGACGGCGGTGGTGGCGCCGAAGGTGGCCAGGATGCTGAGCAGGAAGCCGGCGGTGGCCTTGAGTGGGACGACGATCGAGCGGAAGACCAGCGTCAGGATCAGGACGGACAGCACGATGATGATGCCGAGGTAGAGCGGTAGGACGTCGGCGAGCTTGTCGGACATGTCGATGCCGATGGCGGTGAACCCGGTGACGCCTAACTGCACCTGGTTGTCCTGGGCGATGTCGTTGTCGGGCTCGCGCAGCGACTTCACGAGGTCGCTGGTCGCCTCGTCGCTGGGGCCGGAGGTGGGGATGATGCTGAACACGGCGAGGTCGCCGGCCTCGTTGACGCCGACCGGCGCGGCCAGCACGATGTCGTCTCGGTCCTGGAACTCGGCGAGGAGCTTGTCGGTCAGCTCGGGTGTGACGCGGTCTGCGGTGCCGGTGGGCTCTGCGGTGACCAGGAGGGGGCCGTTGAATCCCTCACCGAAGCCTTGGGAGACGGCCTCGTGGCTCTGCCGGGCGGCGGTGTCCTGGTTCGCGGTCTCGCCGGTGGGGATGCCCAGGTTCATGCTGGCAGCGGGGATCGCCATCACGCCCAGGATCGCGACCACTCCTGCGATGACGGGCCACCGTAACCTGATCACGCCCTTGACCCAGTGGTCGGCGACGCTGTGGGACTCCGCCTCCACCTTGGCGCGGCGCCGGGATCGGGCCTTGTCGGAGCAGATCCGCTCCCCGACCAGCCCCAGCAGGGCGGGCAGCAGGGTCAGTGCGATGAGCACGGCCAAGGCGACCGTGGACGCCGCGACCAGTGCCATCGTGGACAGCATGGCGATGCCGATCACGGTCAAAGCGGTCAGCGCGATAAGGACGGTCAGGCCGGCGAAGAACACAGCACTGCCCGCGGTGCCGACCGCTCTGCCCGCTGCCTCCTGCGCGCTGAGTCCCCGATCGAGAATCAACCGTCGCTGCCGGTTGACGACGAACAGCGCATAGTCGATGCCGACGGCGAGGCCGACCATGAGACCGAGGACGGGGGTGGCGGAGTTCATCTCGACGGCCGTGGAGAGCGCGTACGCGCCACCCACGCCGATGCCGACGCCGACCAGGGCGGTGATCAGGGGCAGACCGGCCGCGATCAGCGAACCCAGGGTGAGCACCAGCACGAGAGCGGCGACGGCGAGACCGATCACCTCACCAATACCGACCGGGATTTCGATGGCCTTGAGCGAGTCGCTCGGGAGCACGGTGATCCCGGTTCCCTGCTCGGCACGCTCCACCACCTCGACCACCGAGGTGACGTCGTCATCGGTCAATGAGGTCGAGGCGACTGTGAACTGGAACTGGAACAGTGCGACCTGCCCGTCCGAGGACACCAGCACGCCGGGCACCGCGGCCCCGTCCACCACCAGCGGCTGGTAGGGAGGCGCCTGCCCCTGCTCCGTCCCGGCTGAGGGATCGGCCGGAGCACCTTCCTGAGGAGTGCCCGGTCCGCCCTGCTCCCCGGCACCCAGAGCGGCGTCCAGGGGATTGACGACCTTCTCAAGGGCATAGACGTCGCTGACGGTGCCGCTGATCACCGCAAGACGCTCCGGAGTGTCGAGGCGCTCACCGCCTGGCACAGTGAAGACGACGCTGGCCTGGCCTCCCGACGCCGCGGGAAGCTCATCGGCCACGCGGTCGAGCACGGTCTGAGCCTCGGTGCCCTCGATCTTCATCTCGGAGCTGACGTTCACCCCGTTGATGGCCACGGCACCGACGACCGCGGCGAGGACCGCCACCCAACCGGCAATGAACAGCCACGGCCGGCCGAATGCGGTTCGTCCGAGTCGGTACAAGAATGTGGACATGGGTTCTGGGTCTCCTTGAGGGGGCGGGGCGGCGGTGGCTAGAGGCCGTGGCGCAGGTAGTCGAAGGTGAGATCGAGGAACGAGGCGTAGTCCATCGATGCGGGGGTGGCGTCGTTCTCGCCGTCCAGGTGCACGTCGAGAGTTCCCTCCAAGGCGGCCATCACGGCGCCATAGACGGCGCCGAACAGCAGCGGCACGTAGATGGCGGGATAGCGGTCCCCGGCTGCGGATCCCAAGAGCTCCTGGGCGGTGTGGCGCATGCGCTGCTGAACGCTGAGGACGTACGGCTCGAGCGTCGGGTACTGCCGTGCCATGGCCATCAGCTCGCGCATCCTCACCAAGGTGTCCGCGGTGAACTGATCCCTCATCACGGACAACAGGGCATCGAGCAGTGGCAGGTCTTCCGGCAGGTCGGCGAGGATCGCGCTGGCGTCGTCGACACCCCCGAACGCGACCGCGGCGACTGCCTCCTCCTTGCAGGAGAAGTGGTTCGCGAAGGTGCGCCGGGAGTAGCCCGCCCGCTCCACGACGTCCGCAGTGACAAACCCGAACAACCCGCGCTCACGGGTCAGCTCGAAGGCCGCCTCGGCCAGCGCCTGCGCCGTCGCCTCCCGCTTGAGGTCCCGCAACCCACGATCCATGCCCTCAGTATGACCGGGCCTGCCCAATGAGCAACATTGCCCAGTGAGCACGCAGACAGTCGCCTGACGCCTTGCTGAGCGGTAGCCGCCGGCGGCGGCCGGTAGCGTGACGGCACACGCGACTGCTGATCCGCCTTGGACGGCCGGTCCTGTCAGTCGGCGGCATCGACCTAGGGGAGCGCGTATGGGTGCTGATGGCGAAGCGGTCGGCGTTGACCGTACACGGAACCAGACGACGACTGACGGGGAACAGTTCGCCGATGCGGTGCTGGCCCTGCTCGCAGTCGCTCGGCGGACCAGGGGCCGACTGCAGCCGCTTTTCGAGGACGTCACCGTGCCACAGCTGGTACTGCTGGACGCCGTGCAGGCTTGTGGTCGCGAGGGCATCGCCGCCATCTCGGCATACACGCTGCTGAGCCAACCCACGGTGACCCAACAGGCCGCCGGGCTGGAAGCGGCCGGCCTGCTGTGCCGTATCCCAGCCGTGGACGATCGACGCCGACGCGTACTCACGCTCACCGAGCGCGGGGAGCAACTCCTGGCCGCCAAGCGCGGCCTGGTTGCCGACCGGTTGGCGGTGGCCTGGACATCCCTCACCGCCGAGGAGCAGTCGATCGCGGTCCCGCTGCTGCGTCACATCATTGATCTTGTCTCCGAGCTCGCCTGAGTGATTCGACCCGGTACCACCTACGGTCCACATTGGGCCCGTGCTACTCGGTACTGGACGGGTATCCTGAGATCGGAAGCGAGGGCGAATCCCTCACCACACCGAGCGAATCGGTAGTTTCCGGCCCGACGCCGAGAGCCAAGGGGTGAAGGACCTCGCCGCGGACATCAGTGCCGTCCAAGAGCCCGAGACCGAGAAGATGAGCTCGTGGCTGAGGCGTTGAGGACGTCCCCGACACCGGCAGCGGTGACATGGGTGGCATGGACCACGGCGGGCGGGCAGCATGGAAGACATGCCGGGCATGATGTCGTCCGACAAGATGGAGGAGTTGGCGTCTGCGTCCGGGTCGGCGTTCGACGAGATGTTCCTGTCGATGATGATCGAGCATCACGAGGGCGCAATCGAGATGGCCCAGACCGAGCAGGCAGACGGCGAGAACCCCGGCGCCGTCGACCTGGCCCAGACCATCGAGAAGACGCAGGCCTTCGAGATCGAGACGATGAAGGAACTCCTCGCGTCCTGATCGCCACAACTGAGGCTCACACGGACCGTGCTCGGGTCCCGGCAGGCGTGCTGGGACCCGATCGGCTTACTGTCCGCACCTCGCCCTCAGAGCGCGATCGGTTGTCGAGGTCGAGGCGCCGCCCCTCGGCCATGGCACCGGCGGAGGTGTGTCGACTGAGCACGTCCACAGGCGTCCAGCCGGCCATCCCGCTACGGAGACCCAGGCGACGGACGAGTTGGGGATCCGGAACTCACTGTTGTTCCCGGAGACCCGGGACGTTGAACTGACCGAAGGCGTCGACGTCGGATACCGCGGGTACGCGGCTGCGGGAGCAACGCCGCTCTTCCCGTTCGGCTACGGCCTTTCGTACACCAGCTACCGCTACCGCAATCTCGCGCTCGCTGTCGAGGACGGCACGGTCAGGGCCAGTTTCACTGTCCGGAATCAAGGGCAGCGCCGAGGCGTGGAAGTGGCACAGGTGTATGCGGGCGGGTTGCCTGGACGTGTCGGGACGCCGGTGACCCAGCTGGCAGGTTGGGCGCGGGTCGACATTCAGCGACAGTCGCGAAAGCGGGTCACCGTTGAGCTGGCCTGCAAGTCGCTCGCCTATTGGGATACCGACGACGGCCGCTGGATTATGCCTGCCGGACCGGTGAACCTGTCGGTCGGGGCGTCCTCGGCAGACATCCGCCTCGAGGGCAGGGTGCGACTTCCGGGTGGTTCGTGCAGTGAGGGCAGCGAACTTGCCATGAGCGCGTCGTCGCCCGGTGGCGGCGTTGGCCCGAGTGCCGGTTAGACACACTCGGCTCACGGGTGCCACGACCTGCTCTAGGTCGTGGCACCCGTGCGCGCCGACTGTGGCAGTTCCTGGCGGTGCTGGTGGCTCTGGTGAGCTCACTTGTTGTGCACGCCACGACTGAAGACGAGCCCGACCCAACTTCCGGCTCGGCCTCAACTTCCGGCTCGGCCCAGGACCCGTGGACCCTGTTGTGGAGTGACGACTTCGAGGGGGACGCTGGCACGCCGCCCAATGGTGAGTATTGGAGCCACGAGATCGGCGGTAGCGGGTGGGGCAATGAGGAGTTGCAGTACTACACCGACAGCGCAGACAACGCCGCCCTCGACGGGGAGGGCCACCTGGTCATCACGGCGCGAGAGGTCGACCCGGCCACGACCGACCTGAAATGCTGGTACGGCCCGTGCACCGTCACCTCGGCGCGGCTGATCACAGCGGGCAAGCAGAAGTTCACCTACGGGCGTATCGAGTCCCGAGTCAAAGTGCCCGCTGGGTCCGGCTCGTGGCCGGCACTGTGGATGCTCGGCGCCGACTTCGGTGAGGTCGGGTGGCCCCAGACTGGCGAAATCGACATCATGGAGTTCGTCGGTCGGGAGCCGGACCAAGTTTTCGGGACGATTCACGGCCCCGGCTACGCAGGTGGGGAGTCGTTCAACGGCTTCCTCGACATCGGCCGCCCCGTGGCCGAGGACTGGCACGAGTTCACGGTGGAGTGGTCACCGCAGAAGATCGTCTGGGCGGTCGACGGCGCAGCATTTCATCAAGCTTCACCGACCGATGTCGCGCCCCATGAGTGGGTTTTCGACCACCCGTTCTTCTTGCTGGCGAACCTCGCCGTCGGCGGCAACTTCGGAGGCGCCCTCGCGGCCGACGTGGTGTTCCCGGTCTCGTTCACCATCGACCATGTTCGTGTCTACCGGGCGTCGGGAGACCCGAGTTGATGGCACGGCGATCTCCCGTTCCGACCCGGGGGCGTGAGGTCGACTCTGGGTCGGCTCGCGCCGCGTCCGAGAGACGACGTGACGCTGAGCGCCGCCTTCTTCACTGCCAGCGCGGCCAGGTGGTCCGATGCAAGGGATGTTGCAGGCCATGACGCAGCGACGACGGCGACCACCTGCCCGCCGTCCAGGACGGGGGCGGCGCAGACCCAGTCGCCGCCATCCTGCACGGCGGTCCTGGTAAGTACCCCTCCGGAGCGGACATGACGCACCCAGGAGTGCACATCTGCGCGGCCGAACAATCCGTTGCGGACGTGCTCTGAGGCCACAACTGCGTCTACCTCGTCGTCGGTCAAGCCTGCCATCAGCACCAACCCCACCAACGGGCAGTCCTTGAGCTCGATCCTGGTCACCATTCGCATGCCTCGTGACCGCAGGCCGAAGACCGCACCATCGCGCCACACGGCCATCATCGACTCGGCCCCAAAGCTTTGGTCCAGCCTGCGCAGGACGGGCATCCCCGCGGTCACGAGCCGGTCCGAGGCGAGCACCGCAGATGCGTAGGAGAGCCATACCCAACTCAACCGGAAGCGGCCACTCGAGTTCACCCTGTCGAGGAGCCCGATCCCAGCCAGCGTCGCGAGGAGCCGATGGGCATGAGACTTCGACATTCCGAGCGCTCGCCCGACACCGGCGGCACCCCATTCGGGGCGTCACTGGTGAAGAGGGCAAGCACCTCGCCGGCGTGCTGTACCCCGCTCACCGTCTGCATGTGTTGACCTCCGCACCCGAAGCGCCAAGAGGACGAGAAGCCTTTGGTTGAGTCGCCAGCTGGGGCTCGCCAGCGCTGTGAAGAGGTACCCAGTCCATGCTCACGCCACCCTCCCAAGATGGGGTTCACTTTCTATGACCGCCCGAGGCGGCGGGATTCATCAAGGGTCCATGGCGCGGCGGGCCGCGCCCTAGCAACGGCTCGTGAGTTCAGGACCCGGTCAGCCACAGCCCTAGGGGCGTGATGAGCGCACCGAGGAGGAGCCACCACGACAGGATGCGGCGGTGGTGGATCGCCCGCGCGGCTGCGATCGAGATGACTCCGACGATCCCGGCGAGGACGTTGAGGCCGATGACGGCGCCCGGCCCCGGGTCGTCGAGTGCCCAGGCGCCGAGGATGAAGCCGGCCGCCAGGTGCAGGAACGTGATAACGGCCAGCGTAGACATGACCCACTGCTGTACGTGGATCAGCTTGCGTTCGGCGTCGGGGTCGTAGACGGGACGGGGTGCATTGGGGTCCAGGAGGTGGCTGCGGCGCTTGGCGGGCCGCGACTCTTGCGGGGTGGAGCTGCTCATGGCGGGGTTTCTTCCCAGTGGGTAGTCGGTGGTGGCGATCAGATCTCGATCGGTACGCCGATGAGGGAGCCGTACTCGACCCAGGAACCGTCGTAGTTGCGCACCGCAGGCTGCTCGAGCAGCTCGTGAAGGACGAACCAGGTGTGAGCGCTGCGTTCGCCGATGCGGCAGTAGACGATCGTCTCGGTGCCGTCCAGCGGGGCGCCGGCGGAGCCGTAGAGGGTCCGCAGTTCGTCGTCGGACTTGAACGTGCCGTCGTCGTTGGCTGCCTGCGACCACGGGACATTGAGTGCGCCGGGGACGCGTCCTCGGCGCTGTGGCTGCTCTTGGGGCATGTGCGCCGGCGCGAGGATCTCACCGGAGAACTCCTGCGGGGACCGCACGTCGACGATGGTGGTACCCGTGCCGAGAGCCGCCACCACGTCGTCGCGGTAGGCCCGCAGGCTCTGGTCGGCGTCGCGGGCGACGTAGTGGGTGGCCGGTCGGGTCACCTCGTCGGCGACCAGGGGTCGGCCCTGCAGCTCCCAGGTCTTGCGGCCGCCGTCGAGCAGCTTGACGTCGGAATGGCCGTAGAGCTTGAAGTACCAGTACGCGTAGGCGGCGAACCAGTTGTTGTTGCCGCCGTACAGGACCACGGTGTCGTCGGTGGCGACACCCTTGTCGCTCAGGAGCTTCTCGAAGCCTACCCGGTCGATAACGTCGCGGCTGTGCGGGTGCTGCAGTTCGGTGCGCCAGTTCAACGCGATGGCGCCGGCGATGTGGTCGACGTCGTAGGCGTTGGTCTCCTCGTCGACCTCGATGACGACGATGCCGTCGTCGCCGAGGCGCGGCTCGAGCCAGTCGGGGGTGACCAGGGCGGTAGCGCGGCTCATGCTTCTCCAATGCTTGGTGGGACATCCCTTGTTAGAACAACGGTTGGTAGGCTACGGGTATGCCCGAAGCTGCATGCAATCCATCTCGCATTGAGGACCTCGACCCCCTGGCGCTGGAACGTCAGGTCTGCTTCGCGCTGGCAGTCGCCTCTCGAACCGTCATCTCGGTGTACCGACCGGTCCTTGAACCATTGGGGCTCACCCACCCGCAGTACCTGGTGATGCTGGCGCTGTGGGGTGAGCAACCGCTGTCGGTGACCGACTTGAGCCGCCTGCTCGATGTCGATGCCGGCACCCTGTCTCGTCTCCTCAAGCGCCTCGAGGCAGCAGACCTCATCGTCCGCCGGCGCGACCCCGCAGACGAGCGGTCGCTGGCCGTCACGCTGACCTCGAAGGGGACGTCGCTGCGGCAACAAGCGCTCAAGGTGCCCATCGAGGTCGTCCAACGTCTCGGCATGAGCCTCGATGACCTCCACGCCATGCATGCCCAGCTCACTGGCGTGATCGCAGCAGCGAAACTCGCCGCGTCCTAGCCGCGACTTGCCCCGGACGAACGACCTACGAGACGTTGAACGAGCGTCCTGACGAGGCCAAGGACGATGAGTACGAAAAGATGGTCAACCGAGAGACCGTGGTGTTCTCCCGAACGTTTGACCAACCTTGATTGGCCCACCGCACGAGTCGCCGACGACCTCAGAGGCGAAATCCAACGACTCAAGGAGACGTCGTCGGCTCCACTGCGCACCGTGGGCAGTCCGACGCTTGTGCGCCAACTGATCGACGCATCCCTCGTCGACAACCTGCTGCTGGTCACCTTCCCCTTGTTCCCGGGACCTGCGGGTCGGGAGTTGGGCCTTCACCGACATCGCCTCCACCGACCTCGACCTCATCGACCACAAGGTCCTCGACGGTCAGATTCTGGTCACGACCTACCACCCGACGGGAAACGACATCCCACGAGGCCGACCTTGCGCACCGACGCCGCACCATTGGTGGCGCGAGCGCGGGGTGCACAACACGAACGGTCTGCGATGCTCCGAAACGGAGCGCCCCATGACGATCCCGCACCGGGTCGCTCCGCGAGCCCATCCCTCACCGGCAACCGGTCGTCACCCGGCTGACATGAGCTGGGCGCGGCGGCCTCCCGCGTCTTCGTACCTGCGGTCGTCGCAGGGCTCGGCCGCTTCGGCACGCGGCAGCGGCAGCCCGGCCTGGCCGTCGTACCGCGAAGGCTTCGACCAGTCGGCCCTCCCTCGCAGGCCGGATCAGTCGTGGAGGCGTCGGTCGAGGTGCGCGACCAGCGTCTCGTAGAGCGAAGGGTCGTCGTGGTTCCCGACCAGGAGGCCGGCGAGGACCTGCAGACGGCGCAGGTCACGGCAGTCGGAGAGTCGGGTCCGGTCGATGGGCCGGGGTAGGCGGCCAATGCGTCGTCTGTGATCGTCATCGAGGCCATGTCCCACTCCACGGGCCCGACACACACGTCCTCGAAGTCGGTCCAGAGTGGTCCGTCCGGCGTCATGAGCACGTTTCCTGTGTGGGCGTCTCCATGCAGGGGACGGGCCGGCCAGGACCGGGTCAAGGGGACCAACTCGGCGGCAGCGCGATGGAGGGTCGGATCTGATGAGATCGCCAGCGCCGGGGAGATGTCGGTGAGAGGGCCGATCAGGGTGGGCAGGTCACCGGGGTAGCGGGCCAGTGCGTCGTGCAACGGTCCCAGCATCGCGCCGAAGCCGGCGGCTGATACTTCGCGGGAGTCGTGTTCGGTCCAGTGCCACAGGCACACTTCCAGTCCCTCTGCGATGTGGGGCCCCGGGTCCTCCCACGGGGCGACGATAGGTACGCCCGAGGCGGCGAGGAACTGGGCGACGAGCACTTCACGTTCGAGCCAGGGCAGGGGGTGTGGGCGCAGTGCGCGCCCGACGGTCACGACGCGGGTGACTACTGGTGCGGGCCTGAGTCGTACGCGAACGCTGTAGCCCTCGGCGATGACCTCGGGATCGTCGGCTGGCAGCCCCAATGCCCGAGCACAGGCGACGGATGCCGACACCGCATCGGCAGTGGTGGGGAGGACAGCCACGCCGTCGACGGTTTGTCGCTCATCGAGGTCGTCGTCCATGGCGGCCACTTTGACAGGGCGGGCAACCGCGTCGATGGCGGCTATAAAGACGCACGTCGCCAGATGCACGGATCGCGGCCATGTGAGTGTGCTTCTTCGCGAACGCTTGGTGACGCGACTCGGCCGGGGCAGGTGGCGCAACCAGGATCTCGAGCAGGTGCGCAGCCCGAGGCGAGCGTAGGGCTGGGACGATGATCCGGTGGAAGAGCTGATTTCTCTGTTGGGCCACCGTGTTCGCCTCGTCGACCTGACACACCGTCTCGGACCGTCGCCGAGCGAGCCGGTACCCCCGTGGCTGGAGGCACAGACGCATGAGGAAGGCGCCGAGGTGTGGGAGGGCATGTTCGGCATCCCACGTGGGGCTCTGCCAGGCGGACGGGGTTTCGCCGGTGAGATGCTGCACCGGCTGTCCACGCACGCGGGTACCCATGTGGACGCGCCGTGGCACTACGCGCCGACAGCAGGCGGTGCACCTGCCGCCACCATCGACCGTGTGCCGCTCTCGTGGTGCGTCGGTGACCTGGTGGTGGTGGACGTGTCGGACCTGCCCACCGGGCACCTGATCGGCCGAGACGAAGTGGTCGAGCGCCTTGCGGGCATCGCACCCGATCTGCAGGCGGGCGCTGTGGTGGCGTTCTACACGGGCGCGGAGCGGCTCTGGGGTGATGAGAAGTTCTGGGAGACCGGGTGTGGTCTGGGACGTGAAGCGGTGCTGGCGCTGCTCGAGCGTGGCGTGCGGACCATCGGTACCGACGCCTGGAGCTTGGACCGGCCATATCCGCTGATCGGCGCGGAGTGGCAGCAGCGGCGCGATCCGGCGGCGCTGTGGCCCGCGCACTTCGCTGGCATCGAGCAGCCTTATCTGCAGATCGAGAAGCTGGCCAACCTCACGGCGGTGCCTGCGATCGGGGCCACCATCCTCGCGTTCCCGATCAAGGTTGAGTGCGGCAGCGGAGCGTGGACGCGAGCCGTAGCTCTAGTCGCAGAGCCAGGCGAGCGCTGAACCACCACGGAGCCGCAGTGCGGTTGCGCACTGTGCGTGGGTCGTCTTCGGGCGCGGACGCGCTTTGTGCGTCGGGGACGACCCAGCACCGGGGCCGTCGACGGATCTCCTGAGCCGCTGCCCCCTGCCCGGTCGGGCAGATTCGTATGGCGGCGTCGGCGATGCTCGTGCCGTGAACCAGCTGCCCGACGCCGTCGTGGCCTCGCGGCCGACCGCCACCGTCGGCTGCTACACCGTCCCGGATAGCGATCCTGCACTGGCGCGCTCCGCGAGCCGATCCTGCACTGGCACGCTCCGCGAGCCGATCCTGCTGCGGTCGCGCTCTTTGTGACCAGTAGTTTGTGGCGCGTTGACCAGCTCGCGCGAGTCACGGTAGCGCCAGCGATCCTCAACGAACTCGCGCTCTGCTCCGGGGTAGACGCCGGGCTCGTGGCCTCTCGGGGACTGCAAGCCGAAGCAGGTCCTCTGCCGGGCCGACCGGTCGCTGGCCGGTGAGCCAGACGGCACGTAGCGAGCGGTCGAGGTCGACTCCGTGAACGGGGACCTGGACTAGGCGGCCGGCTGCGACGTCGTCGTGCACTGCCAGGTCGGAGAGCACGGCCGGGCCGGCTCCGGCGATGACTGCGGAGCGGACGCCGCTGCTGGTCGACACCTCGAGCAGGGGTTGGGTGGGGGTGCCGAACGGGGTCAGGGCTCGGTCCAGCGCGGTGCGGGTCCCCGACCCGGCTTCGCGGTGCACCAGCCGCGTTGCGGCCAGCTCCTCAGCCTCTACCGATTTACGGCGGTGGGCCCACGGGTGAGCGGGCGCGACGACGACCACGAGCCGGTCGGTCGCCACGACCTGAGCGGACAGGCCGGAGGGAAGGTCGGGGCCCTCGATGAAGCCGAGGTCGGCGTCGCCCGCGAGAACCGCGGCCGCCGTGGTGTCGCTGTTGCCTGCGGTCAGGCTGACGGCGGTGTCCGGATGCGTGGCGGCCAGCACGACGAGCCAGCCCGGCAGTAGATGCTCGGCCACGGTCAAGCTCGCCGCGACCCGCAGCCGCGCGATGCGGTCGCTGCGCAGGGACGCGATGCCCGCCTCGAGGACGTCCGCAGCAGCGAGGACCCCACGTGCCCACTCGGCCAGCAGTGCACCGTTGGGGGTGAGGTTCGAGCCACGGGCTGAGCGAGTGAGGACCGCGAACCCGACCAGCCGTTCGAGTCCGCGCACCCGTGCGCTCACGGCAGGCTGGCTTAGCCCGCGGGAGGCACCGGCCTTGCTCAGGCTGCCGCTGGCAGCGATCTCGAGGAGCAGCGACAGGGTGTCGAGGTCGGGCACCCGGGTGAGAGTCATCGACCCACTCTAGAGCCCGCCATCAGTCCGGTGGATGACGTCATCGATCCAGGATGTCTACCGAGCGCCCGTCTGCCGGCGCAGGCTGGAAGTACCGACGAAGGAGAATGCCTGTGACCACGGCCCACGAAGCCCCTGTCCACCGACACCGCACCGGCAGCCGCTGCCGCCCGTCCTGCCCGCCCACTCCCGAGCCCGGGCACCGCAGTCCGGTACCTGGGTTGCTCGCCGTCGCAACCGCCACCGGCGTCGCGTTCGGCGTGCATGCCTTGGTCCCAGCGGTGAACCCCTCCACCGTCGCTGTGGTCATCGGCGCGATCGCGGTCAACATCGGGCTGCACCACCCCTCCCTGCACGTCGGCACCCACGTCGCCTCACACCGGTTCCTGCGCCTGGCCGTCGTGCTGCTTGGCCTGCAGCTGGGGCTGCAACAGCTGCTCGACCTGGGGCCGCGCGGTGCCCTCGTCGTGGTCACCACCGTCACGGTCACGTTCACCGGAACGCGCCTGCTTGGGCGGCTGCTGGGTGTGCCGCCGGCCCGGTCCCTGCTCGTCGCCACCGGCTTCTCGATCTGCGGCGCCTCCGCCGTCGCCGCGATGGAGGAGGTCGCCGGCGGGGACGAGGACGACACGGCGGTCGCAATCGCGCTCGTCACGTTGTGCGGGAGCCTGGCCATCGTGCTGCTCCCGCTGCTTCGTGAGCCCCTCGGGCTCGACCCTGCTGCGTTCGGCAGCTGGGTCGGCGCAAGCGTGCACGACGTGGGCCAGACCGTCGCGACAGCCGACCGCGTACCGGGAGCCCTGACGACCGCGGTCGTCGTCAAGCTCAGCCGCGTCGTGCTCCTCGCCCCGCTCGTCGCCGGGACCGCCGTTGCGCTGCGGCGTCGCACCCCCGCGGCGGCGACGGGGCGCCGCCCACCGCTGCTTCCCCTGTTCGTCGCCGGCTTCCTGGCAGCGATCGCCGTCGCGAGCACCGGGCTCCTGCCCGATCCGGTCCTGCACGGCGCGAAGGTCCTCCAGGAGGTCTTGCTCGCCGCAGCCCTGGTCGGTCTGGGCACCGGGATCCACCTCCCGGTGCTGCGGCGCACCGGAGGCCGCGCGCTGGTGCTCGGCCTCATGTCATGGGTCCTCGTCGCGGGGGTCGCCTACGCCGGCGTACAGCTCACCGGCGCATGACGGGCAAGGGGTGGTGGTCGGTTCGACCAACCCCGCGGTGGGTGGGTCGTGTGGTTCGGGCACTCCTGCGCCCAACCTGGCCCAACTTGGCCCGACCCTTCGGCGTGATCGTCGGGGATCCCAAACGCTGGGCGGTCCGCGCTGATGTGTTCGGGGTGTCCGGGTTCGCCGGTGAGTGTCGCAGTTGGTTAGAATGAGCGCACACGATGGCGGTGGGGCTCGCCGACAACCGTGGCGGCAGGCCACCAACAGTCCCTACCTGAGACAGGTAGGAGTTCGTGTGCCCGAAAATAGTTACCCCGACGTCGGCGATCTGCCGATCGATCCCGATACGTCCGGTGACAGGCTCACCGGCACGGTCCACCGGTTGCCTTCCTTATTCACGTCGCAGTGGGACGTGCTGCTCGCCATCAGCGCCGGCGGCGCACTGGGGAGCCTGGCACGTTGGGGTGTCGGTGAGCTCCTCCCATGGTCCGGGACCGAGTTCGCGTGGGGGACCTTCGTTGAGAACGTCTCTGGTGGGTTCGCGCTCGGCGTGCTGATGGTGTTCGTGCTGGACGTGTGGCCGTCGCAGCGGTACGTGCGCCCGTTCCTGGGCGTCGGCCTCCTCGGTGGCTACACCACCTTTTCGACCTACATGCTCGACGCACGCCTCCTGCTCGGCGAAGGACAGGTCCTCACCGCGTTCGCATATCTAGGAGGGTCCCTCCTGGCCGGCCTGCTCGCCGTCTGGGCCGGGATCGCCTCCGCACGGTTGATCGCACTCAGGCCGAGACGGTCACGACGCCGACATCCAGCACCTCCCGAGTCTTCCATGTTCGCGCACGACGATGACGAGGTGAGGAACCGATGACGCTGCGGGGTCCAGCGAGCAGGCTGACGATCATGGTGGGGGAGTCCGACCAGGTGCACCACCATCCCGTTTACACCGAGATCGTGCATTTGGCGCACCGGGCCGGGCTGGACGAGGCCAGCGCCTTTCGTGGCATCGAGGGGTTCGGCAAGTCGAACCACATCCGCACCCCCAGGTGTGGTCGCTCCGCAAGGACCCGCCTGTCGCGGTGGTCATCGTGGACACCGACGAGCAGATTCGTGGCTTCCCCGAGCTGGAGCGGCTGGAGCTCGAGGGCATGGTGATCGCGGAGCCGGTCGAGGTCATCCGCTACGCGGGCAGAGGACCAGCCGGCCCGGCCGGCCCGGGGGAGGACCGGCGATGACAGTTGCGATGGTGCTGCTGGGTGGCGCTATCGGCGCTCCGTTGCGCTACCTCACCGACCTAGTCGTCCAGTCCCGCCACGACAGCGTCTTCCCGTGGGGAACCTTCACCGTCAACATGACCGGCTCGCTGGTCTTGGGCGTCACGGCGGCTGCGGTGACCGGCGCTGGGGTGCCGTCGTGGGTGCTGGCCTTGGTCGGCACCGGGTTCTGCGGTGCCCTCACCACGTTCTCCACCTTCGGGTTCGAGACCGTCCGGTTGCTCGAGGAAGGCTCGGTCCTCACCGCGGGGTTGAACTGCCTCGCGAGCCTGGCGGTCGGTCTGGGCGCGTGCGCCGGCGGGTACGCGATGACGGCCGCGCTCCTGTGAGCGAGGTGACGCCGGTCCGAGGACCGCGGCCGCGCTGGGTGAGATGGCTGCTGGCTGTCGCGGCCGTCCTGCTGTGCGTGCTGACCATCGCGTTGGCCGTGGGCTCGGAGCAGCTCGCGCGGCTCGACCAGACGGTCGCTGACTGGGGCTACCACTCCACCTGGGGCCACGCCGGTCGAAGCTCGTTCTGGGTCGCGGTGGCGACCTACGGGCAGCCGATGGTCCTGCGTGCGGTGCTGGTGCTTCTCCCGCTGCTGCTGGCCCGGAAGCGCAACTGGTGCTTGGCGGCGTGGCTCGTCGCCGTCACCGTGACCGAGAACGTCATCGCCCCCTCGACCAAGCTCCTGCTCAGCCGCCCGCGCCCGGAGTGGCTCGAGCCGATCGCGGTCGAGCACAGTTTGTCCTACCCCTCGGGGCATGCCGCGATGGCAGGGACCTTCGCGGCCGCGGTGATCCTCGTGGCGCTGGCGATGATGGGTCCGGGATGGAGTCGGCGGCTGGTCGTGCTACTCGCTCTGCTGGTCTACCTTGTGATCTCGGTGGACCGGATCTTCTTGGGTGTCCACTACCTCAGCGATGTCGTCGCCGGAAACCTGCTGGGGCTGTGCATCGCTCTGGCGGGGTGGCTGCTGCTCCTCCGGGTCACGTCCTCCGGGAGCGGGTGGTGAACTTGTGGGAGGCGGTGCTGCTGGGCATCGTCGAGGGGGTCACGGAGTTCCTGCCGATCTCGAGCACCGGCCATCTCACGATCGCCGAGGAGCTGCTCGGGTTGCCGGTTGATGACCCCGGCGTCACCGCCTTCACCGCTCTCATTCAGGTCGGGGCAATCGCTGCGGTTCTCGTCTACTTTCGCACCGACATCCGCACACTGGCGGTGGCGTGGTGTCGGGGACTTGTCGTGCCCGGGGAGCGGCACCGACCCGAGTACCGGATGGCCTGGTGCGTCATTGCGGGGTCCGTCCCGATCGGTGTCGTGGGCTTGCTCGCCAAGGACCTGGTCGCCGGCTCCCTACGCTCCCTGTGGGTCGTGGCCGTCGCACTCGTGGCGTGGAGCTTCGTCATGGTCTTGGCGGAGCGGTCTTCCTCGCGGCGCGGGCAAGCGGGCCGCGACCTCACCGTGCGCGATGCGGTGGTGATCGGGATTGTCCAGTGCGTGGCGCTGGTGCCGGGGGTTTCTCGTTCCGGAGCCACCATCAGCGCAGGGCTCTTTCTTGGACTGGACAGGGTCACTGCCACCCGGGTGTCGTTTTTCTTGTCCATTCCAGCGCTGGTCGCGGCCGGCGCCTACGAGGGGCTAATCACGGCCTCGCAGATCTCCACCACCGTCGGCTGGGGGCCCACCGTGGTGGCGACGGCGGTGAGCTTCGTCGTGGCCTACGTATCAATTGCGTGGCTACTCCGCCTCGTGGCCGGACACCCGATCACCGTCTTCGTCCCCTACCGGTTGGGATTGGCAGCGGTGCTCGTCGGGGGACTGCTGACAGGCCTGGTCAGCGCCACGTGACTCGTCCTTGGTCCGGAATCTTCAAACCGAGGAGGGTGGCACCGAGCGGCACGGCCCTCGTGGCGTTTGGGCTCAGGGTTGGGGTGACCTCGCCGTAACGGCTCGTCGCTCCGCGAGCCCATCCCGCATCGGGTCGCTCCGCGAGCCCATCCCGCATCGGGTCGCTCCGCGAGCCCATCCCGCATTGGAGTGACAAGGAGGCCCGCCGGCAGTTCGGGCCTTGGGTTGCTTGCGGTAGACGGCAGCGAGGCGCTTGCTGAGGGGTCGGGCGACGCCCGACACCCGAGTCGGCCACAGCCCGTGTCTCGACCGGGTCCACTTCTGGAGGTGCGCCATGAGCGCCCTGCTTGTCGGGTACGCCCGATGCTCTACCGATCAGCAAGACCTCACCGCCCAACGAGACGGGCTCCTCGGCCTCGGCGTCGAGCCGGACCGGATCTACGTCGACCACGGCCTGACCGGCACCAACCGCGAACGTCCCGGACTCCGCGAAGCCCTCGCCGCCTGTCGGGCTGGAGACACCCTGGTGGTCACCAAGCTCGACCGCCTGGCCAGGTCGCTACCCGACGCTCGAGCCATCGCCGACGAGCTAACTGTGCGGCAGGTCAGCCTCAGCCTTGGCGGGTCGGTCTACGACCCCACCGATGCTGTCGGGAAGCTGCTGTTCAACGTCCTTGCGATGGTGGCCGAGTTCGAGTCCGACCTCATCCGGCTCCGCACCGTGGAGGGGATGAAGGTCGCTCGAGCGAAGGGACGACTGCGCGGCAAGCAGCCAAAGCTCAGCCGCAAACAAGAGGCACACCTCGTTTCCCTAGTCCACAGCGGTGAGTACAGCACCCTCGAAGTGGCCGAGCTCTTCGGGGTCGGACGCTCCACCGTCTACCGCGCGATCGAACGCCAGCGAATCGCAGCCAAAGCCGGTATTGCGGCGACACCGTCACGGCGCTGAACGGGCCCCTGGCGCCGGTTGTCCCGCATCGCACACCTCACCGGGACGCCGGCGCCTTCCGGTGATGGCTGAGCCACCCAACGTCGCTAGCGGTTCGCTGAACGGTGACGTCCGGATACGGCAGCGGAAGGCGCACCCGGTGGCTCACGCCAAGGAGAGGAAGAGCTTCTCCATCTTCTTGACGTCGACCGAATCGACGCCGTCGCCTTCGGCCAGGCACTGCTGCAGGCCGGTCGCGACGATGGCGAACCCGGCCCTGTCCAGGGCCTTCGAGACCGCGGCGAGCTGGGTGACCACGTCTTCGCAGTCGCGTCCCTCCTCGAGCAGACGCAGCACGCCGGCCAGCTGGCCCTGGGCGCGTTTGATGCGGTTGATGACCGGGGTCATCTCGGCGGGGTTGAGCTCCATCAGCGTGTTCCTTCGGCGGAGGTGAGGGCGTCCAGGGCGGCGGTGAGCCGCTCCTTCGCGTCAGTGGCGACGGCGTGCAGCGCGTCGTTGTCGGCCAGGCCCATCATCGCGTCGGGGTCGAACGCCTCGAGCAGGCTGGTCTCCTCGTCGAGCGCGCGCACCACCACGTTGCACGGCAGGACCGCCGCGATGGACGGGTCCACGCTCAGCGCCTCGTAGGCGAGCGCAGGACGGCAGGCGCCCAGGATGACCTGGGGCGCGACGTCGACGTCGAGCTTGGTCTTCAACGTGGCCTTGAGGTCGATCTCGGTAAGGATGCCGAACCCCTGCTCGCCGAGGGCGACGCGTGTGGCCTGCACGGCGTCGTCGTAGGGCAGCGCGAGGGTGGTGGTGAGGGTGAAGGTGGTCATCAGGCGCTCTTCTTCTGCTCGGCGAGGGCGGGGGCGACGTCGAGGTCGCGCACGCCAGTGATGACCTGCTCGAGCGCGGCGGCCGGCAGGGCGCCGGGCTGGGAGAACACCAGGGTGCCGCCCTTGAAGGCCATGAGCGTGGGGATGGACGTGATGTTCGCGGCGGCGGCGAGGGCCTGCTCGGCCTCGGTGTCGACCTTGCCGAACGCGATGTCGGCGTGCTCAACCGCGGCCTTCTCGTACACGGGGGCAAACATGCGGCAGGGGCCGCACCACGACGCCCAGAAGTCGACGAAGACGATGTCGTTGTCGGTGATGGTGCGCTCGAAGTTCTCCGCGCTCAGGTTGATGGTGGCCATCGGGCCTCACTCCTCTGCTGTGTCTCACGTGGTTGTACCCACCCCAACGAGGATACCCCCCACCGTATTCCATGGCACAGGTCACAGCCCTGCCCCGTCGGTTTGAGGAATACCCCCGGGGGTGTGTACCGTTCGGCTCGTCGAGATACCCCACCGGGTATCGACCATCTCACTGAGGGGACCAGTTCGTGAGCAGCCGTACGCCCGAAGTTGATGTCGCCCAGCTCGCCGCCGCCGTGGACCAAGGCGCCGTGGTGGTCGATGTTCGTGAGCGTGGCGAGTATGCCCAGGTGCACGTCCCGGGCGCCGTGCTCATCCCGATGGGCCAGCTCACCGCACGCATGGGCGAGCTCGACAAGACCGCACCCGTGTACGTCGTCTGCGCGACCGGAAACCGGTCCAGCGCGATGACCGACCTGCTGCGCGCCGCCGGCTTCGAGGCCTACTCCGTCTCCGGCGGCACCCAAGCCTGGGTCGCGTCCGGCCGCGCCGTCGGAGTCGGCCTGTGATTCCCGACCTGTTCGACATCCCCGCACCTGAGCCGACCGACTCGAAGGAGACCTCCGAGATGACCGACCTGAATGACCTGACCATCCTCACCATCGAGACCCCTACCCTCGGTGACCGCGGCTACCTGGTCCATGACGGCTCCGTCGCGTTCGTCGTCGACCCCCAGCGCGACATCGACCGTGTGCTGGACCTGCTCGACGAGCACCAGGTCCGCCTCACCCACGTCGCGGAAACGCACCTCCACAACGATTTTGTCACCGGTGGCTACGCCCTCGCGGAGCACACCGGTGCGGCCTACCTCGTCAATGGCGAGGATGACGTCTCCTTCTCCCGCACCCCCGTAGCGGACGGAGACGTCATCGAGGTGGGTGAACGTATGCGCCTCACCGCGCTGGCAACCCCCGGCCACACGTTCACCCACCTCTCCTACGCGTTGACCGACGCCGCAACCGGCAGGCAGGTGGCTGTGTTCACCGGCGGGTCGCTGCTCTTTGGCGCCACCGGTCGCCCCGACCTCCTCGGCGAGGAGCACACCCACGACCTGGTGCACCACCAGCACGCGTCCGCGCGCAAGCTCGCGAAACTGCTGCCTGACGACGCCGAAGTGTTGCCCACCCACGGGTTCGGGTCGTTCTGCTCCGCCAGCCAGTCGGATGCGACGGCCTCGACCATCGGGCAGGAGAAGAAGTCCAACCCGGTCCTCACCCAGGACGAGCAGACCTACGTCGACGAGCTCCTGGCGGGCCTCGGCCCGTACCCGGCCTACTACGCGCACATGGCACCAGCCAACGTGGCCGGCCCGTCGGCACCCGACCTGTCGCCGCCTGCGAAGGCCGACGCCATCCAGCTGCGTCGCCGCATCGAGGCCGGCGAGTGGGTTGTCGACCTGCGCACCCGCACCGCGTTCGCGGCCGGTCACGCACCGGGCACCCTCAACTTCGGACTCGACGGCGGCTTCGTGACGTACCTCGGCTGGCTCATCCCGTGGGGCACCCCCGTCACGCTGCTCGGCGAGAGCGCCGACGACGTCGCCGAAGCACAGCGCGAGCTGGTACGCATCGGCATCGACCGGCCCGCAGCCCATGCCACCGGCGGGCCCGACGACTGGTCCGACCGCGAGCTGACCTCGTTCCCCACCGCCACGTTCGCTGACCTCGCCCAGGTCCGTCACCACCGCGACGTCGTCGTCCTGGACGTCCGCCGCGCCGACGAGCACGACAAGGCCCGGATCGCTGGCGCCGTGAACGTGCCCATCCACGAGCTGCCCCAGCGTCTGGCCGACGTCCCGGCCGGCGAGGTGTGGGTTCACTGTGCCGGCGGCTACCGAGCCTCCGTTGCGGCGTCCTTCCTCTCCGCTGCCGGGCGGAACCTCGTCGCCGTCGACGACAGCTTCGACAACGCCGAGAAGGTCGGACTCCACCTCGTTGGACCCGACGTGGAGTCCCACTCCGAGTCCCACGCCGGGTCACCGGCGTGACGTTCGCGCTCCTGGCCGCCGCCGTCGCCGGCGCGCTCATCGGGCTCAGCCTGGGAGCGCTCGGCGGCGGCGGCTCCATCCTCGCGGTCCCCGTGCTCCTCGCGCTGGGACAGAGCGCGACGCAGGCCACCACCGGGTCCCTGGTCGTCGTCGGTGTCACCTCCCTCGCAGGAGCCGTGACCGCTTACCGCGCGGGGAACGTCCTCCTGGCGCGCGGCGTCGCGTTCGGTGCCGTCGCCATCGGCGGCGCGGTTGTCGGGGCGCATGCGTCCGCGGCCGCGCCTGAGCCGGTGCTGCTGGCCGCGTTCGCGGGCCTGATGCTTGTCGTGGCCGGCCTGATGACGGCCCGTCAGGTACGCAGCCGCCGCGGCGCCTCCGCGGGCTCGCACGTCGACCGGCCCCGGCTGGACGACCCCATCATCACGTTCAGCCCGACCTTCATGTGCCAGTGCCCGCGAGCCCTCAAGTTGCTCGTCACCGCGACCGCGGTCGGCCTGCTCACCGGTTTTCTCGGCGTCGGCGGCGGGTTCCTCGTCGTCCCCGCCCTGACCCTCGCCCTGGCGCTCCCCATGGGCTACGCCGCCGGCACGTCGCTGGTCGTCATCGCCATCACCAGCACCGCTGCCCTCGCCACCCGTGCCGGCACCGGCATCGCGCCCGACTGGTGGCTCGTCGCCGCCCTCACCGTCACCGCCGTCGGCGGCTCCGTCGCCGGCGCCCGTCTGGCCGCCCGAACCGACACCGCCCGGCTCTCCGCCGCCTTCACCGGCCTGGTCCTCATCGTCGCCGCTTACACCGTAGCGACGGCCATCCCGGCCCTCATCTGACCCCTCATATGACCTCTCGTCTGACCCTTTCGCCCCCGACACAGAAACGAGTTCTCTCATGACGTCGACGGCCACCCGCCGCCACGCCCAGACCCCGCCCGACGCTGACCCGTACGGCATGGGCTACCGCCCCGGTCCCCTCGGTCGGCTCGGCCTGTGGGTCACCCACCACCGCAAGGCCACCGCCCTGGTGTGGCTGCTCCTCGTCATCGGCCTCGGCGCCTTCGCTCCCAAGGTCGAAGCCAACCTGTCGGGTGCCGGCTGGCAGGCCGACGGCTCCGAGTCCGTCGCCGTGCGCGAGCTCGCCACCAAGAACTTCGGCGGCAACGCGAGCTCCGCCATCCAGGTCGTCATCCACTCAGGCGGCGGCCCCGTCACCAAGGGCACCGGTGCTGACGTCATCGACGAGGTCACCACCATCCTCAAGGACGAGCCCCGCATCGCCGACGTCGTCGCACCCCAGCCCGGCGCCACCTTGAGCCAGGACGGCGAGACCGCCGTCATCCTCGCCGGCGCCGGCGCCGACCCCAACGAGATGGTCCGCGTCGCCGACGACCTCAAGGCCGAGCTCGAGGCCCTCTCCGGGAACGGCATCGAGGTCAACCCGACCGGGGCGTCCCTGCTGTGGTCGGACTTCAACGAGGCCAACCTCGACGCCATGCTCAAGTCCGAGATGGTCTCGTGGCCCGTCACCCTGGCCATCCTCGTCCTCGCGTTCGGTGCCCTCGTCGCCGCCGGCCTGCCGCTCATCTTGACCCTCGCGGGGCTCGTCGCCTCGGCGGGCTCACTGGTGCTCATCAACGAGCTCGTCCCGGTGTCCATCTGGGCGATGAACTTCGCCATGATGTTCGCCCTCGCGCTCGGCATCGACTACGCCCTGTTCCTGGTCGTTCGCTTCCGTGCCGCCCGCATGGGCCACCACGAGACGCCACGCCAGGCCATCGCCGAGACGATGGACACCGCCGGCAAGGCCGTCCTCCTCTCCGGCGCCACCGTCCTCGTGTCCCTGACCGCAGTGATGCTGGTGCCGTCACCGGCGTTCCGGTCGATGGCCGGCGGCATCATGCTCGCCGTCGTCTTCGTCCTCGCCGCCACCCTCACCCTGCTCCCGCTCGTGCTGTTCAAGCTCGACGACCGCATCAACAAGGGCGCGCTCAAGTGGGTCCACTCCGGTGAGCACCGCTCGGCCAGGTTCGCCGCCTGGGGCGAGCGCCTGTGGAAGCGACCCATCGCGTTCGGGCTCGCGTCCCTGGTCGTCCTCCTCGTCCTCGCCGCCCCCGTCCTCGGCCTCAAGACCGCGATGCCGTCCATCCAGGTACTTCCCGATGACGCCAGTGCACGCATCGGCTACAACCAGGTCCAGGACGCGTTCGGTGACGGAGCTCCCGGCACCCTCCAGATCGTCACCGACGCCTCCGACGCCAAGGCCACCGCCAAGGTCCTCACCGCCGACCCCGGCATCGCCGGCGCCATGCCCGCCCAGCCCGCCTCCGACGGCAGCGACGCCGACCTGGTGCTCATCCAGGCCGTCCCGACCGTCGACCCGTCCGACCTCGAGCTCTCCACCACCGTCGACCGGCTCCGTGCCGACCTGCCCGACTCCGCCCTCGTGGGTGGCGCCGCGGTCGAGAACCTCGACCTCAAGACCCAGCTCGACGACTCCACCCCGCTCGTCATCGGCGTCGTCCTCGCCCTCGGATTCCTGCTGCTGCTCATCGCCCTGCAGGCGCCGCTCATCTCACTGCTTGGCACGCTCGCCAGCCTGCTGTCGACCGCCGCCGCGTTCGGCGTCGCCCGCCTCGTGTTCCAAGAAGGGATCGGCGCCGACTTCCTCGGGTTCGAGTCCCAAGGGTTCCTCGACGCATGGGCGCCGGTGTTCTTCTTCGCGATGATCTTCGCCATCGCCATGGACTACACCGTCTTCCTCCTCGCCTCCGCCAAGGAGCACTACGAGAAGTCCGGCGACCCCAAGGAAGCCATGGTCGGCTCGCTCGCCCACTCCGGACGCGTCATCTTCGCCGCCGGCGCCGTCATGGTCGCCGTGTTCTTCACCTTCGCGCTCTCCGGCCCCCTGCCCCCCAAGGAGATGGGCATCGTCCTCGGCGTCGCCGTGCTCCTCGACGCGTTCCTCGTCCGCCTCGTCCTGCTACCCGTGATGCTCCGCCTCACCGGCAAGGCCGCCTGGTGGACCCCCCGCTGGCTCACCCGGGTGCTGCCGAAAATCACGTTCTCGCACGGCTGAGCCTGTATCGACGCCTCACATCCCGCACACACACCCTCAGAACGGAGCACCTCATGTGCCGACCAACTCGATGCAAGACCTGCGGCAAGACCACCTGGGCCGGCTGCGGCCAGCACGTCAGCCAGGTCAAGGCGGGCGTCCCCGCCAAGGACTGGTGCGACGGCCAGCACACACCGGCCGAGAAAGCGGCCGCCGGTTCCGGCGGCGGCTTCCTCTCGAAGCTCTTCGGCCGCTGACCCCCTGAACCGGTGGGGGCGCGCACTCCCCCCGGCGCGCCCCCACCACCTCCACCCGCAAACTTCACTGACAGGACCCCTGATGAACCTCGACCGCGCCGTCCTCGGCCTCGCCGGAACCATGACCGTTGCAAGCGTTGCGCTCGCTGTCTTCGTCTCCACATGGTGGTTGCTGCTCACCGCGTTTGTCGGCCTCAACCTGCTTCAAGCCAGCGTCACCGGGTTCTGCCCGGCCGCCGCCGTCTTCCGCCGGTTCGGCGTCGAAGCCGGCTGCGCCCTGCGCTGAGGTCCGTCCACCGAACGTTCGCACCCCGCCGCGAGAAGTTCGTCGTCTCAGGGATCGTTGCGCGGAGCGTGACCAGAAGCCGATCCGCTTGCGGGACTCCTCCTTCACCGTCCGAGCGACCGGGTCTCAGGAATTTCCTTGGATTTCGGGGGGACGCTGTTTGACCTGTGCAAACGTAACGCGGGCTGCCGCGTCCCCCCGCCCTTCGACGGCCCAGGGGGACGCATAGGGGGACGCTGAGCCGCCACGCTGCGGCCGTGACCAAAGTCAGTGGCGTCAAGGTGTCCGATTCGTGCGCCTCGCGGTTGCTTATCCGTGGCGTGAGGATGTTGCGACGACTCTCGGCCCACGCCGCGCGGTACGCAACGACATGGTCATGTCTGGCTTCCGGGGTGATCCGTATACCTCAGGTCGGGGTGCTCGATCGTCTTGAGGTAGCGGGTGGCGCCTTCGACGCTGAGTCCGAAGAGGTCGTAGATGCGGCGTACGTCGCCGCCGGTGGCGTGGATCTCGTGCAGGATGCGGTCCTCTCGCAGGGCGCGCGGGCGGATGCGGCTGTCCCTCCAGGGAAAGGACGGACCGCCGGGGACGAGACGTGGCGCGGTGCGTCGGTTGATGAGCAGGTGCGGGTTCGCGGTGGCCGGCCAAGTGCGGTTGCGGTGGTCGAGCCAGGCGCTCAGCCGTGTCCTCACGGGTGCGGCGAGTGGGATGTCGCGGCCATCGAGGTGGAGGCGGCCGTCAACGATGTCGCTCAGCTGCAGCTCACGGACCTGCTTGCCGGTCAGCCCGTGGAAGGCCACCACAGCGACGGCCAGCGCGACGGCCGGGTTCGGCGAGTCGAGCTCGGCGCGGATCAAGGCGGGGTCCAGCGGCAGCGGGAGGGTCGTCGGCACGCGGGTCAGGTCGATGCCGCGCATGGGGTTGGTGAAGACGAGTCGGCGGCCTTTGAGGATCTTGAACAGCGACTTCAGGCCGATCTCGGCGAAGTGGCGTTGGCTGGTGCTGGGAGGCAGGGCCGCGAGGGCGGCCAGGATGTCGTCGGTGCTGATCTCGGCGAACGACTGGCGCCCGGTTTCGACCCATCCCTGTACGACGGGCGCGAGACCTTGGATGTGGATCTCGACGGTCTCGGGTTCGCGGGGCAGCTGGCGTGGTGCTTGTCGGGATCCGCCGAGCATGATCTGAAGCCACAACTGAAGGTGATTGCGCATCGTGTCCGGGAGGGCTCCGGACGCGATGAACTTGGCGTTGAAGTACCGCTCGACCCGGGTCGGGACGTCCTCGATCAGGAGCCCGGCTTCCGCGAGGACGTCGAGGGTGGATGTGATGGTGCCGTCGTAGCGGCGCAACGCCACGACGTCACTGGCGCGGACCTTCGCGGTGGGAGTAGGACGCAGGATCTGCAGCAGCCGCAGGGACTGGATCACGGCATTGCGCTGCCTGACGCTCCAGCCATAGCGGCGGGCGTGATCGGCGACGATGGCCGCGCAGTACCGGGTCAGTTCGCTGTCCTCGACCAGGAGGCGTTGGCGCAGCACCTCGGGGTCGGGGTGCATGTCGAACAGGGTCAGCTGTTCGAGCGCGTGGTCGTCGAAGCTGGTGCCGGGCTGGCAGGGCAGCTGGTTCTTGTTCTTCGTCGACCAGCGATGGTCCCAGCGGACGTAGTCGGGCAGCGGTGTCACGCGCCGCTTGAAGACCATGTTCGCGAAGAAAAGTTGCTGGCTGTCCTTGCTCGCCGCGGCGACGTCGGGTGCTCGGCCGGGTTCCTGTTCGAAGCGGGCATTCTCGAGGCACAGGCGACAGGCTTGACGGTCGCTGACGTGGCTGGTGCGGCCGCAGCAGGCGCAGGTGCCTTTCGGGTAGTGGCTCTGCCACCAGCGACACGACCAGCAGGTCCAGTTGTGGCGGGGGTAGACGCCCCAGGCCAGGCAGCCCTTGCAGGATCCGATGTGCTCGGGGCTGCGGGGATGGCACCGGCTGCACAGGCCCTGGCTGAAGTAGTCGGTTCGTGTGCGGCAGCGGTTGCACGGTGGAGCCGTGAATGGCCCGCCTGGCAGGCACTGGTAGCAGAAGTCGACCCTGGGGCTGGTCCACGCGACGCGGTTGCTCTGGCAGGCGTTGCACTTGGGCGGCAGCCGCAACGCGGCGTTGGGTCCGGGCGCGGGCATCTCGATCGTCTCGTGCTCGTCGTGTCCGTGAGCGGTGGGGGTGCGGGCTACAGCGGTGGGGTCGAGCGGGGCTTGCCGAGCCGCGGTGTGACCGCCGGTGGCGTGCCGCCGTTGCCGTTCGGATCGCCATGGCCGTTTCCGCCGTTGCCGTTGGCTGCGTCGGTGTTGCGGGGACGCCGCGCGGCGACCTTGTCCGGCTCGGTTTTCATCAGGTCGTTCGGGGTGCATTCGAGCACGGCGCACAGCACGTCGAGCTCTTCGAGGCGCATCGTCGGCGGGGTCCCGGCCCACCACGACGACATCTTCCCGGCGGAGATCTCGAGCCCGGCATCTGCCAGCATCCGCCGCAGCTCTGCGGACTTCCAGATCCCTCGTTCGGCGGCCCGAAGCCGCAGGCTCCACTGCATCTGGATCCTCTCCTTCAGTGCACTAGTCGGGTCAGTTCGATCAGTCGATATGGAGGCCCAAGCGGGCCTCGACGCGGTCGCTCGCGCTGTTCCACGCGCGCTCGATGTGGTCACTGCGGACGTGAAGGTACCCCGAGGTCGTCGCCAACCACTGGTGCCCAAGCAACTCCTGGAGCGCCTTGATGTCCATCCCGGCCGCGTACAGCGACGAGGCGCAGTAGTGCCGCAGCACGTGTGGCGTCATCCGCCCCGACCACGCCGGCAACCATTCGTCGACCTGGATTCCCAGGGCGCGGCGCAGCGCGTTCGCGCCGACACGTCCGCACCGGTCCAAGTCGCGGTCGAACCGCTCAGACGGCAGCAGCGGCGCGTCCGGGGCGGCCCAATCCTCGCCGTACTGCGGGCGGACCTCGGCCAGCCACCAGTCGATCAACTGGTTCGCGCCGTTGATCGCCGGCACCAGCCGTGGCTTTGGCCCGCGGCCGCCGGAGCCCTTGCCGTGGCGGACGTGGAGCTTGCCGAACTCACCCAGATCGGGGCGCCAGTCGCGGATGTCGAGCATGACGGTCTCGTTGATCCGCAGCCCGAGTCGGCGCCACAGCGAGGCGGCGAAGTAGTCGCGGGCCGCCGGCCGGTACTTGCGCGCCTGCGTGACCGACCCGCGCCACGCGGTGAACAGCGAGTCGATCTCCTCATCCGAGGGCGGCACCCGGACCTTGCCCAGCGACGCCCCCGACTGGCGGTTGAACTCATCGATCGGCTGCTCGACCAAGACACCGGTCGCGCGGCGGATCGTGCCCTCGTAGCGGGCGATCACGAAGTCGTAGAAGCCCGCCAGCGCGCCGGCCTTGCCCGCGCGGGTCGACACGCTGAGTCCCCGCCGGCGCTGCTGGGCCAAGAAGGCGTCCGCGTCCGCGCAGGTGGCCTCCCACAGGGGAGTCGACAGCGAGCGAGCGAACTCGATGACGATCGCCCGAGTCCCCCCGATGTGGCGGTCCGTCAGACCTGCTGCGGACATCGCCAGTGCGTACTGGTCAACGAGCGCCTGCTCGAAGTCCTGGACCGCCTGCGTACCTATCAGTGCCGGTCCAGCAGCGCTGCCACCCGGCAATGCCACCAAGCCCATCAGTCACCATCTTCAAGCGAGACGATCATGCGTCGACAGTACATCGAAACCATCAGCCAGAGTGACGAGTCTTCAATTCAAGTGCTGACGAGTGTCGAACCGGCACGACCTGCACGAACTCAGATCAGGGCCTCCGGGCGTCCGATCGAACCTGAGTTCCTAGAGACAGCCGCCTGAAGCGCGCGCGATCTCGGGACTGACCTGTCATGAAGAAGCTGCTCCTCGCGGGACTGCCCGTCCTGATCATCTTCATGGGGCTTCCGCTCCTCGTCAGCTTGATGGTGGTGATGAGCACCACCGCGGCCGCCGAGTGCCGCACGCAGACCAACCAGACCGGACCCACCGAGCTCGGTGACCTCGGTGCCATCGACGGCCCGGTGGGCGGCCCGGTCAAGGGCAAAATCACCATGGCGCAGGCCAACATCCCGCGCCGCTCCGGCCTCGACGGGTTCCGGGCCTCGATGCCCAAGGTGCTGTCCAAGAACCCGGAGTTCGTCACCCTCAACGAGGCCGGCGGCTGGAGCCTGGCGCAGATCGAAGCAGCTGCTCCCGGCTACTCCGCCTTCCGGGTGGAGGCAGCCGCCGGCACCGGCGCCGGTGCCGAGCAGGCCATGGGCAACGTCGTGCTCTGGAAGAGCTCGACCTGGACGAAGGTCAACGGCGGCCGGGTCCAGCTCGTCGACGACGACAAGACCTTCTACGACGGCCGCCCCGTCACCTGGGACCGCTTCGCGACGTGGGTGATGCTGCGCCGCCCCGACGGCGCCGTGGTCTCGGTGGTCTCCACCCACCACATGACCAACCCGCACCGCTGGCCGAAGCAGCACGGCAACCCGCCGCTGACCCGGCCCCAGCAGTACGGCGCCGGCATGGACATCCTGCTGCAGCTGCGCAACTCCCTGGCCGCCCACGGCCCGGTGCTGATCGGCGGCGACATGAACACCCAGGCCTCCTACACCGACATCCCTTGGACGGCGGCCGCGAAGATGAAGGCTGCCGGCTACGGCTGGCACAACCACGGCGTCGACTTCATCTTCTTCCCCCACCACCAGGGCGCCCGCCTCGAGCAGGGCTGGGACGGCACGATGGTGTCGGACCACCACTGGCTCTCGGCTCGCATCGCGATGAACGGCGCCGGCCCGGAGACGACCCCGGAGACCACCACCACGACCGGTGGGACTGTGCCCGCGGCGCACACCGCACGGAAGGCCGAGCCGCCGGCCGGCGACGTGCTCGCCCAGCTGATGCGCCTGCGGTTCGCGTCCAACTACCCGACCATGACGGCCGAGCAGGCCCGCAACGCGATCACCATCGCCCAGGTCGCCCGCGACCTCGAGATTCCCCGCTACGGGCTGCAGATCGCGATCGCCACCGCGATCCAGGAGTCCAAGCTGGTCAACCTCACCGGCGGCGACCGCGACTCCGGCGGCCTGTTCCAGCAGCGCCCCTCGGCCGGCTGGGGCAGCCGCGCCGAGGTCACCAACCCGGTGCTCGCCGCGCGGGCCTTCTTCGGCGAGGCCCAGCACACCGGCAACCCCGGCCTCCTCGACATCCCCGGCTGGCAGAACATGCCGCTCACCCAGGCCGCCCAGGCCGTGCAGCGCTCCGGCTACCCCGACGCCTACGCCCAGTGGGAGAACGTCGCCGGCGACATCACCGACCTGCTCGGCGGCGACCTTCCCGACCTCCCCAACGACGGCTCCACCACCAACGTCTCCAACTGCCAGAACGACACCGTCAACCCGATCACGGTCGGCACCCTCAACCTGCTCGGCGCCGGCCACACCGACAAGCCGGGAGAGCGGCCCGGATACGACACCTGGGACAAGCGCCTGCCCGGCGCCATGCGCACGATCGAGAACGCCGGCGTCACCATCGCCGGCCTCCAGGAGGTGCACGGACCGCAGGCCAAGGCCCTGGAGAACCAGTACGCCGCCAAGTGGGGGATCTACCCGGCCAGCGGGAAGGCACAGAACCGGGTCATCTGGGACCGCAACGAGTGGAACCAGACCGACGCCCGCCTCGTCAACATCCCCTACTTCAACGGCCATGACGTCGGCATGCCGCTGGTCCAGCTGACCGGCAAGGCCGACGGCCCCAGCGCCGGGCAGGTGATCTGGGTCTGGAGCATCCACAACCCCGCCAACACCCACGGCAACGCCGCGGCGCACCGCAAGGAAGCGCTGCGCCGCCAGGCCGCCACCATGACCGAGCTCGCCGGCACCGGCACCCCGGCCATCATCCTCGGCGACTTCAACGACGGCGAGGACGGCAACAACTCCTCGCACTGCGCGCTGACCCCCGAGCTGAGCAACGCCTTCGGTGGCTCGGCCGAGCCCTGCAAGAAGCCCAAGCAGGATGCGCCGATCGACCACGTCTACGGGGCCAACCTCACCTGGGCCGGCGCCCAGGTCGACAACAGCACCAAGGCCAACAAGATCGCCGACCACCCTCTCGTGACCGCCACCACCGCCGGCAGCAGCGCCGGGTGCGCCGTGGCCACCGACACCAGCTACAACCTCGGTCCGGTCAAGCCCCAGCTGACCCAGCTGGTCAACATCCTCGGCCCCATGTTCGACATCAAGACCGTCGGCGGCTACCGCGAGAGCGCTACCGACCCCAACGGCCACCCGGCAGGTCTGGCGGCCGACTTCATGGTGCCGCTCAACGCGGCGGGCCGCGCGCAGGGCGATCGCCTCGCCACCTACGCCAAGGCCAATGCCCAGAAGCTCGGCATCGACTACATCATCTGGTACCAGCGGATCTGGTCGGTCGCCCGCGCCGGCGAGGGCTGGCGGCCGATGGAGGACCGCGGCAGCGCTACCGAGAACCACCTCGACCACGTGCACATCAACGTCAAGCCCGGCGCCTCGGTCCAGCCGGTCGGCCTCGAGGGCGCCTCCTGCGACGAGGTCGTCTATCCGGTGCCCGCGCAGTACGTCGGGACCGACAACCACAACTGGCACGAGACCGGCCCCTACTGGTCCAAGTGGCACACCGGCACCGACTTCTCCGCACCCTGCGGAACCACCGTCTACGCCGCCCACGCCGGCACCATCGAGATCGACACCACGCAGCGTTCCTGGGCTGGGCCTCAGCTGGTCAAGGTCACCACCGGCGCCGGATCCCTGACCACCTGGTACGCCCACATGCAGACCGTCACCGTGAGCCGAGGCCAGACGGTCGCCGCCGGCGAGCCGATCGGGCAGGTCGGCAAGGAGGGCAACGTCTCCGGCTGCCACCTCCACTTCGAGGTCCACCTCAAGAACGGCTCCATCTACGGCCCCGACAACGTCGACCCCTCGACCTGGCTCACAGAGAACGCATCGCCCCCGAGCCGCCCAATCTGATGGCCCTGTGATCGCACCGAAGCCCTGACGTCACATAGGTGACCAGCGAGGCCCTACGACCCACGACCGCCTGGAGGTGGCCACCCCGATGCAGCGCGAGCGACGACGAGACCCCTACCCGTGGACCTGGGAGGTCCCCCTGGCGGTGACGCTGGCGACCCTGTTCGTCATCGTCGCCGGCATCCAGCTCGGACGATCAGTAGCCAACCTGGTCGCCGGAGCCGGATGGACCTGGCCCGACGCCAACGCCGGCACGTTTCCCTCGCCCATCGGCACCGCCTTCTGGACCAGCCTGCCCGGCGTTCTGGGCGGCAACGCCGAAGCCGGGCTGCCCACCCCCGCTCCCGACGACCTGGCCGGCCGAGGCCTGGTCTGGGGCAGCCTCGCCCTGACTGAGCTCGCGCTGCTGGCAGCGACGATCTGGCTCGGCGTCTGGGCCTGCCAGCGCTGGGGCTCGGGCCGCATGCGCGGCATGGCGACCGCAGCCGAGGCAGAGAAGCTGCTCGGCGTGACCCGGCTCCGCAAGGTCGCCGGCATCGTCCGCCCGGACCTCTACGGCAAGCACGCCCCCGGAGCACCGGCACCGGTCCAGCGCGCAGCCGGCGACCGCACCGAACAACCCGGCCCACATCTGGGCCACGGCCTCAGCCCGTGGCTCCTGGATGGCCGCCGAACGAAGGAACACCGATGAGCAACGAGACCTCACTGCGAGGCCGCCCGACCCTGCGAAGCCGCGGCCGCCGCCGTCTGGGCGGCATCATCTGTCGCCGCCGCGGCCACCGCCCCATCCTCGTCGAGAGCCACTACTACGTGTCCACCGGACCCGTAGAGCTCGTGGGGGAGGGGCGGGACCTCCTGTCCGACCTCACCTTCCCGGTCCTCGGCCGGCGAGCGGAGGAGCGGCAGGGCCGCGAGGTGATCTGCCGCCGGTGCCTGGCTCCGTGCGGGGACACGATCCCGGAGGTGACGCGATGAAGCTTCGGTTCGATCCCTGGGACGTGGGCTGGCGCATCGGCAATGCCCACGAGCCGCGAGGTGGCGAGTTGTGGGTGCCCTGGGACCGCACCGCCGGCGTGATCGGCCCGCAGGGATCCGGCAAGACCCTCGACCTGCTCACCCCGGCGCTGCTCGGTGCACCGGGTGCCGCCCTGGTGACGCTGACGAAGGTCGAGGACCTGCTGCTCAGCCTCACCGAGCGCTCCCGGAACGATCGGCCCTGCGTGGTGCTCGACCCCTTCGGCCTGGCCGAGGGCGTCGTCGACGAGCTGATCTGGGACCCGATCGCCGGCTGCGTCGACCCCAAGGTGGCCGAGCGGCGCGCCAAGGCGTTCACCGCCGGCACCGTCAAGGGAGCGATCACGGGCGGGACCGGCGATGACGCTGCACGGTTCTACGCCGCCGAGTCCGCCAAGGTGCTGCAGGGCTACTTCCACGCCGCGGCGTTGACCGGCAAGACGCTCGAGGACGTGTTGCAGTGGGTCGCGAACCCTGCCGCAGCCACCCAGCCGATGGAGATCCTGCGCCGACACCCGCATGCCGAGCCTTTCTGGCACGGCCTTCTGCACGGAGCCCTGAACGGCGACGACCGCACCGCCGGCAACACCGTCACCACGGTGCAGCAGGCGGTGTCGCTGTTCTTCCAAGCCGACATCCGTCGCCGGTGCATCCCCAGCCCCGGCCATCCCGCCACGGACCTGGCCGACGTGATCCGCCGTCGCGGCACCATCTACCTGCTCGGCCGCGAGGACCCGTACGCCTCGGCCAGCCCGCTGATGACCGCCGTGGCAGAGCACGTCTTGGACACCGGCCTACTGCTGGCCAACAGCTCCCCGTGGGGAGGCCGGCTGTGCCCGCCCCTGGTCTCGGTGCTCGACGAGCTGCCCTCGACCGCGCCGCTTCCCACGCTGCGCACCCGGATGGCCAACGAGCGTGCACTGGGGCTGTCGTTCATCTGGGCCGCACAGACCCGTCCCCAGCTGACCAGCATCTTCGGCGAGCACGAGGCTCGCGCGCTGCTCGGCCTCACCAACACCCTGGTGATGTTCGGCGGCTCCAAGGACGTCGCCTTCAACCAGGAGATCTCCGACCTCCTCGGCCAGGTCCGGATCGGTCGACGCACCCACCGCGGCAGCGGGGGCGGGTACGAGGGCGACGACATCGCGATCATGCGGCCCGAGGAAGTCCGCCAGCTGCCCGAGCGCCAAGCCCTGGTGATCGCCGAGAACGGCAAGCCGATCATCGCCAAGCTGCACCGCTGCGTCGAAGGCAAGGCCGGCGAACGGCTCCTGGCCGACCAGCGGGCGCTGCGCGCGCGCCTGACCAACGACCGGCGCATGGTCATCACCCCCGAGGCCCGCGCCACCGCCGCGCTCGTCGAGGCCCGCCGCCTCGGCTTCGTCGACGACGAGAACGACCACACAAGGAGTGACCTGTGACCACCGAGCAGCAGACCCGCCGGGCGGCGCCCACACTGATGGTCTTCCCGTTCCCCGTCGCCGGCGACCACGTCCGGCTGGCCTACCGCGAGCTCCACATCGCCATCAACGGCACCGAGGAACAGAAGAAGGCGCTGGGCAACCACGCGCTGCTGCCGCGGCCCTGGGAACCGGCAACCTGCCTGGACCCCGAGCTGCGTCACGACCTGTGGGAGTGGCTCGAGGACGTCGTGATCTGGCTCAACCGCGAGTACACCTGGGACGTGTCCGGCCTCATCCCCAGCTGCTGGCCCCTGCACCCGCACCTGGTCCACGAGATCGCCGTTCTGGCCGACCAGCGCCGACGGGCCGGCCTGGCGCTGACCAGCGACGCGCTTGAGGAGTGGCACCGCTACTGCCTGACGGCGTTCACCGACCGCATGCGCAACAGGCTGCGCGCGCACTGCGACGACGAGCACAAGAGCTGGCCAGCCAAGCCGCGCCACAACGAGCACCTGGCCGACGCCAGCCGCCAGCGACGCGAGAACACCTTCGCCCACGACATCGACGCCCTGCCCGTCAACCGCCAGGCCCACGAACAGCCGCCCGCCCCGGCAGGCCCGCCGCGGCTGGGCCTGGTCGACCTCGACACCGGCGAAATCCACGACGACGAGATGGGCGGCGCCGGGCCGCGCACCCGCACCGAGAAGGGACCGAGGGAATGACACAGGCAACGATGCACGTGAAGGAACGCTCCGAGGCGATCCAGCGCGCCCAGCGCGCACTCAAGGCGCTCGGCGAGCACCCGCGCTCGAGCAAGAAGGAGCTCGGCCACGCACGCGAGCACGTCAACGCCTGCTACTCCCACGCCTCCGGCGAGCATGTGTGGAGTGCCGTCGCGCAGGTCGAGGCGATGGCCGAACGCCGCTACGGCGTGCCGAGCACCGAGGAGCAGCGGCAGCAGCTCGAGGCAGCGGGCGAGGACCTCGAGGAGCCGGCGACAGCCGCACGCGGCCGAGCGGCGGAGGACCGCGCGATCCCGTCGACGTCGCCGACCACGGACGTAGAGCTCACGCCCACTCCATCGCGATGAAGCGGCCGCGACGGGCTCGAACTGGCCTCACAGCGCTTCTGAGAGACGCGGAACCCCGCCTCGTGGGCACTCCCGACCCGTCTGATTGTCAGGGAGCGATTCTGAGCGCGCTCGCCGCGGCCGACGGCCAGGCATAGAACGGCCCGATCGGATGACCTCAGCGCTCCTCCTCATCGTGGCGATCGCCTACCTCGGCGGCGCCTTCCTGGTGGTCGCAGCGCTGGCGAAGGCGCTCTAGTCCTGGTCCGCCAGCTGGCGCATGCGCAGCCACGCTGCCCTGGCCGACGAGGGCCTGCAGGCTAAGGCCGCCGCGGCGATGGCGGCCGCCGCCGCGCTGGCGAACGTCGCGCCTCCGGCGACCGACGTCGTCGCCTACCTCGGGACGCCCACCGGTGACGACCCACGCCGCGCGGGCGATGGTGGCCTGGCCGTGACCCGGTTCTGGTCCGGGCACCCTGCCACCGTGGTGTTCGCTCAGGCCGCACTCACCGGCCTGAGCCGTACGGCGCTTCAAAGCCTGGCCGCGCACGAGCTCGGCCACGTCGTCCGACGTGAGAACTCCTCGGCCGCGGCGCGCTACGGCTGGCTGGTCGGCTACCTGGCTCTGATGCTGGCCGGCGGAGGGCTCACCGCCACGGCTTTCCTCGCCGCGCCCCAGCTGGCGGGGCCGGCGACGTTGGCGACGACGAGCGCCGCAGTGGCCTTCCTCGGTCTCCAGGTCGCGTTCGACCGGCGCGAAGAGATCGCCGCCGACCTGTTCGCCGTCGACCTGACCCGCGACCTCGAGGCAGCCGCCGAGCTGATGAGGTTCTACGAGGAGAACGTCACCAAGCCCCCGACCAGCGGTGGTCTCGGCCGCGCCTGGGCGCAGTTCGAGCGCCGCTGGTTCGCGACGCACCCGGCCCCCCAGGCCCGGCTCGCAGCGATGCGGCGACACCTGGTCGACCAGCAGACCGACTAGCTCTCGCCGCTTCGTTCTGCCACGGCCAGCGACCCGTAGGTCAGCACTCCCTCTTTCGCCAGCAGGCGGACGATCCTTGGCCCGGAACGCCGATGGCCAGCCCAGCTCGTCGCCCTTGCTCGTGTCGGGCATGGCACCTTGATCGGGCTGGGGACGGGGCCGCCCCAAGGCTAGCGATCGACCGCGGTCGTGGCTCGAACTTCAGCGGCGAGGGGTGCCGCGGCGAGGCGGCCGCGGACCATTCGCGTCCTGCCGGTCGCGGGCCGCACCCTGCGACCGGGGCGGTGCCGCGCTGCCCTCGCCGGTGTCGATCGGGATCTCGAGGCGAGACACGATCCGGTAGCGCAGGTCGCGCGCCGGGCTGTCGCCCAGCGGCTTCTCAGCGACCAGGCCGCGCGTGGCAGCGGCGACGTCGTGACCCTGCTCGTGGGCCTCCTGCAGCATCGCCGCGGTGGCCGGCCAGTCGCCCTGCTCGAGCAGACGCGAGTCGAGCTCGCGAGCCAGCGGAGCCCACCGCTCGGCGGGCGTCTTCTCGGCCGCGGCAACGAGGCGGGCGCGAACCTCGCTGCTCTTGTGGAGCTCGGCCAGCGCCGCCTTGCGCGGGTCGGCGTCCCAGGTCTTGACGGCGTCGCGTAGGTCGCGTCGCGCCTGCAGCTGGGAGAGCTGCAGGCGGGCGTGGACCTGGTTCACGCCCGGCTCCCAGGCGCGGCTGGGACGGGCCGAGAGGATCCTCATGGCCGCCACGCGCGCCTGCTCGGGGGCGAGGTTGTCGAGCCGCTCGGTGAGCAGCTGGTCGCCAAGCGAGCGGAAGGCGGGCTGTCCGCTGGCCAGCGCGGCAGTGAGCGCGGCGGGCCCGCGCTGGGCGAGCAGGTCGGCGGGGTCGAGGCCGTCGGGGAACCGGGCGTAGCCGGGGTCGAGGCCGTGCGGGGTAAGCATCCAGAAGTCGCGCTCGGCCGCGACCTGGCCGGCGAGGTCGGCGTCGGTGGCCACGATCGGGTCGCGGCCCACCGCTGCCAACTGGGCGGCCTGCTCGTCGGTCAGCGACGTGCCGAGCGGTGCCACGCCGAGGTAGAGGCCGTGGCTGGCGAGCGTAACCGCCAAGGCGTCCATCGGGCCCTCGACGATCACGGGGACAGCGCCTTCGGCGAGCAGCTCGTCGACGACGCCGAACAGCTGGGCGCCCTTGTGGAACAGCGGGGTGTCGGAGGTGTTGAGGTACTTCGGGCCGCCCTTGTCGGCGTCGGTGAGGTCGGGCCGGCGGCGGCCGACGAAGCCGAGCACCTCGCCCTGGTGGATGACCGGGAACATGACCCGGTCGCGGAACCGGTCGATGAGGCGGCCGGTACTGGCCTCGGTGGCGACGCCGGTGGCCACCATCTCGGTGTCGCTGACACCGCGGCCGCGCAGGTGGTCGACCAGGTGGGTCCACCCGGCCGGCGCCTGACCGGGGCGGAACCGCCCGTCGCCGGCGAGGTCGATGCCGAACCGTCCGGTGAGGTAGTCACGGCCCCACGAGTCGGTGAACCGGGCCTCGAAGAAGGCCTGCGCCATGTCGTTGATCTCGAGCATGCGCTCACGCGAGACGGGGGAGGAGCGCCACTCGTCGGCCCGCTGGTACATGAGCCGGAGGTCGGCGTCGGTGGGCTCCAGTCGGTTGCCGCCGAGGTCGCGGATGTAGGCGGCCAGCGCCAGGTCGGGCTCGACGAACTGGTCCTCGTCGACGTCGGCCAGGTCGCCAGCGACGGCGTCGACCACGTGCTCGTCGGCCGCGTGCTCGTCGTACGGGCCGGGGTCCTCGGCGAGCGGCCAGTCGCCCCAGTCGGGGTCGGTGGCGTGGTCGACGAGCGTCGCCGGGTCCGGCTCGATCCCGTCCCACAGGTCTGCGGGCGGCTCGTCGAAGTGGTACTCGTGCGCGTGCTCTTCGGGAGCGGTCTCCAGCGCGATCGAGGTCCGCCAGACCAGCGCCTGGCACTCGTCGACGCCCTCCCAGCCGTCGCTCGGCATCGCCCGCCCGGCACCCAGCAGAGCCTCGACCTGCCAGCCGCGCTGCACGCCGTGGTCCACGTTCGCCACCAGCGCGGGCCACCAGGTGCTGGCCTGGATGCTCGCGGCGCGCTCGGGACCGAACAGGTCGTCGAGCCTCGGAGTCCACTCGGTGGTGACGCCCTCACCGTGGGAACCGTCGCCGATCTGGGAGGCCACGGCCGGGGTGAGGTGACGGGCCATGCGCCACCACACGGCCGCCGCGGCGTGCTCGTCGGGCAGCGGCCCGGCGGGGTGGTCGGGTGCGGTGGCGGTGCGCAGCAGCTGGTGGGCGGTGACGCCGGCGCGCGACATCGCGGCCAGGCGCTCGGCGAGCAGCGGGGTGAACTCGTCGTTGCGGACCTGCGGGGCGAGCGAGTAGAGCAGCTGGCGCCATTCCTTGAGGGCCGGCGTGTGGTCGCCGGTGACGGCGCGGTTGAGGCGTCGCTGCCAGGTCGCGGAGGCCTTCTGCAGGTGCGGTGCACCGGTCGGTCGCCGGTCGTCGACCGGGACCTGCACAGCGGCCCGCCAGACCTCGACGTCGGCGACCGTGCTGGCCTCGGGCCGCAGACCGTCCTGGGCCCATACCGGCAGGGCGCCCTCGTCGGTCGCGCGCGTGTGGACCTGCTCGGCAAGCTGCTCGACCAGGTGCGCGCGCTGGGAGAGGTAGGCACCCCAGTGCGGGTCCTCGGCCAGGCGGGCCGGAACAGCCGGCATCCACGGCAGCGGGCCGGCGCCGGCGTTGCGCAGGCCCGAGGCGTCCAGGCGCCAGTCAAGGACGGCGGCGCGGTCGTGCGCGCTCTCAAGCTCGCGGTCGCCGGCGGCCGCCCGGAGTGCGTCGACGGGGTTCTCGCCGGCCGCGCCGAGCAGCAGCAGGTGGGCTCGCAGGGTCGGCCAGGCAGCCTCGTCGGCGAGCCCAGGAACGAGCGTCTCGACGGCGTTGTCCAGGGCGTCGACCAGGTTGACCGGGGTGCCGTCGGCGCCGGCGATCGTGTCGTGGCGTAGGAGGTCCTCGGCGGCGACGTAGAGGCTGTCGAGGTAGCGCTGGGATGCCTCGCCGAGCCGGGTGGCCGGGTCGGCCTGCTCGCGGATCAGGCTGGTTGCGGACCGCTGGGTGTCGTCGCGCGCCAGCATCGACTCGAGGATGTCGGTCGGCGTGAGCGGCCGGACCAGGGTCGGGTGGATCACCGAGTGCGGGTCGCCGTCGCCGACGACCTCGAGGTAGACGTGGTTGGCGTGCGCGCCGCGGGTCATCATCGTGTAGAGCTGCTGGCGCGACTCGCTGCCGGTGGCCAGGCCGTGCATCGTGTCGGCGGTGACGCCCTGGGCGGTGTGCACGGTGCACGCGTAGCCGAGTTCGGTGGATCGGGCGACGTAGTCAGCGGGCAGCCGCACGGTGCGGCCGTGCTGGGTGTGCTGGACCGTGAGCTCGCCGCCGTCGTGGATCTCCAGCACGTTCCACCGGTCGCCGTTCTTCACCCAGTCGGTGGCCGAGGTCCGCAGGCGGCGGTCGTTCTCGCGGGTGATGATCAGCTCGCCGATCGAGGCCTCGTTGCCGTCGGCGAGCCGGCGGACCGGGCCGCTGGCGGCGACGTCGGCCGGGTCGATTCCCTCGAGCCGGTGCGCGCGGGCCTGCTGGTTCAGCTCGCTGACCAGGTCGCGGGTGGGAGCGAGCATGATCGAGTCCAGCCCGTCGGCGCGGTCGGCCTGCCAGGCCGCGAAGACGTCCTCGGTCATGGTGGCCAGGTCGCCGACGTGGACGCGGTCGCGGTCGAGGTAGAAGCCGAGCGACTCGGTCTTGCCCTCGCGCAGCGCGAGCGAGGCGGCGCCCTCGGCGGGGTCCTTGAACCGGACGAGCTCGGTCAGCTGCAGGGCTCCGTGGGTGGCGCGGATGTCGCGCAGCACGCCGCCGGCGCCGATCGCGGACAGCTGCTGGTCGTCGCCGATCAGTCGGACGCTGCCGCCGCGCTCGAGGATGTAGGAGACCGCCGCGTCCAGCGAGAGGGTGTCGGCCATCCCGGCCTCGTCGATGACCACGAGGGTGGAGGAGTCGATGCCGGCGACCCACGCGGGCATCGCGGCGCCGGACTCGCGGGCCTCCTGGAGCGAGTGGGTCAGCTTGGCCAGGGTGTCGGTCTGGGTGTCGATCTGGGAGCGCAGGGCGTCCGCGGCCGCCGCTGAGGGAGCCAGGCCGATGATGGTGCCGCCGCCATCAGCCCAGGCGCTGGCCAGGGCTCGCATTGCGGTGGTCTTGCCGGATCCGGCGGGCGCGATCGCCAGTTGCAGGCGGGCGCCGGAGGTGGCCATCTCCTTGACCAGGGTGGCCTGTCCGGCGTTGAGGGTGATGCCGTTGGCGGTCGACTCCAGCAGCGCCAGGTCGACCGAGGGTGCCTCGACGGCGTACCCGTCGTGGCGGCCGGCGGCCTCGACCAGGCGTTGCTCGGCGGCCAGCACCTTGCCGGAGGTGAACAGCTCGGCGCCGCTCTGGGTGTAGACCGAGGCCCCGTCCGCGCGCCGCAGCTCGACCGGTTCGCTGATGGTGTCCCAGGGGCGGGCCATGCTCACCGAGCGGCCGTCGAGGACCTCGCCGACGAGCAGGTCGACGACCTGGGAGACCTGGTTGGTGGGCACGTTGGCGCACCGGACCTGCCGCTGGGCCTCGGCGTAGACGTGCCAGTACTGCCAGGTGCTCCGGGCTCCCTCCATCGTCGACACGATCCGGTCGCTTGTCTTGGCGAACCAGGCCGAGTCGGCCAGCGACCGCGCTGCGCCCTTCGGGTTCAGTGCGCCGTGGACCATCTGCTTGACCCGCTGCGGGGTGCCCAGCACCTCGATGGCCTCACGGCTCCAGGTGTCGCGCTGCTCGGCCAGCGAGCGCGGCTCGTGCTTGGCCTCGCGGGTCTCCAGCGTCGCCTGCTGGGACAGCTGGATGGTCTCCACCGGCGTGGGCGGCCGCCCGTGGGTGGCCTGGAACGCGGCCGCGAGGATCTTGCGGCGGTCCTCGACGTTGGCGCGGCGCTTGGAGAAGCGCCGGTTCAGCTCGGGGTCGACGCCGACGATCTCGCGCACCGGTCGCTTGCGGGCGTCCTCGTTCGGCCGCTCCTCGAACCGCACGCCGAGGGCGTCGACCAAGTGCCGCTCGAGCGCGGTGTTGTAGGTCTCCGACGCCGAGACGACCGCCTTGTGGAGCGGCCGGCCGTCGATGGCCAGCCACTTGCCGTCGAGGGTCTGGACCTTGTTCGCCACCGCGACGTGGGTGTGCAGGTCAGGGTCGCCGGCACGGGAGTCGCGGTGGGTGAACGCCGTGGCGACCAGGCCTCGGACGTCGACCTGGCGGACGCCGTTGGTGCCCCGGCGGGTGAACAGTGCCTTGGACTCGATGAAGCCCAGGGCGTCCTTGATGGCCGCCTGGTGGGCCCGCTCGATGACCGCAGCGGTCTTCGGGTCGGAGATCGCCCACAGCACCGAGACGCTCTTGACCGGGGAGAAGGTCAGGTCGTAGCCGGCCACGGCGTTGGTCTTCGGGCGGGAGTGCTTGGCGATCGCGGCGGCCAGCTCTCGTGCGTCGGTGGGCTCGCGGCCGTGCTCGGCACGGAAGAACTCAGTGCCCACCTCGGTGCGGACCTTGGCCCGGTCGGCTGCGGGGACCGGCCAGTCACCCGGCAGGCCGGCGGCCTCGTTGATGGCCGCGATGCGCTTGGCGACCTCGATCCGGAACGGGCTGATGTCGTTCTCGTAGACCTTGTACGGCGTGCCGAGCTGGCGGGCCGTCTTGTAGTCGGTGTCGGTCGGCCGGTCGACACCGTCGCGGCCGATGCGCAGGTCCAGGTCCTTGGTCCGCTGGGAGGCCAGCGGGTGGTGGCCGGAGCCGAACAGGCTCTCCATGTGGTCCGCGGTGACGATGTCGCCGGCGTCGAGCCCTTCGAGTCCCTCCATGCCGGATCCGACCCACACGCCGGGGCTCTCGCCCTTCTCGGTGTAGTAGCTCGCCAGCCCGGTGTGGCCCTTGTGGGTGGCGTCCATCGCTGCGACCTGGCGGGTCAGGTAGTCGTACCCCGACCCCGCCGTCAGCTTGTGGAGGCTCATCGTCACAGTCACCTACGTGCACGCGGGCGTGCGGTGCGATCACTTCCGGCCGGATTCTTGCTGTGTTCTTTCTATTCGGCTGACCGAGAATGCAAGAGGTGTGTGGCACTTGGGAGGTCGCGGAAATCTGGGGGACGCTGAGGGGCGTGGGTGACGGCTGGGGCGTCGGGTTCGGACTGGCTGAGGTGGGCGGGGCTGGCTGGGGTCGAGATTGGTGGGTTCGGAAGGTTTCTTGGCCGGTGGTGATCGCACGGGGACCGGGATTTGTCGTAGGTGACTGTCAGAGTCCATGTCGACACGAGTGAGGACCGGATGAGTCAGCAGACGATCAAGCAGCAGGCGCGGCGTACGGCGCGGGAGATGGCCGAGAAGCGGCGCAAGGAGCGCGAGGAGCGCGAGCGCCGGGTGATCGACCTGGCCGAACAGGTCATGGTCGCGATCGGTGAGCGCGACGCGGCGGTGGCCGAGACCGAGAAGCGCGCCGGGGAGGCGCTGCGGGAGTTGACCGAGGTCGAGGGGCTGTCGCTGGGCGAGGCGGTCAAGTGGTGCGGCGAGACGATTACCGTGCGGGAGGCGACGCGGCTGCGGCGACTGGCCGCACCGGACGGCGGCGCGGGGCCTGAGGGCGGCGCTGCCGCCGAGCGCGAGCCCGACGCGGCGGCCGGGAACGGGGGAGCGGGTGCCGGTTCGGCGGCTTGATGACGCCGGCCTCGCGGCGGTCGCGGCGGCAATCGCGGACCCGGCAGTGATCACGCGCTACCGGGTCAAGGTCGCCACGGTGCCCGGCAGTGAGTGCCTGTGGTGGACCGGGGCCGTGGCTGGCCGGTCCGAGCGCGAGCGCACCGACGGCGGTGGCCATGGCCGGTTCTGGTACGCGCCGGGGCGCGTGATGGTCGCCCACCGGTTCGCGTACGCGGTCATGCACGGCGTGGACGCCCTCGCGGAGGCGCGGCTGCTCGGGCACCGCTGTCACAACCCGCTGTGCCAGCGGATCGCACCCGATCACGTCGTGGTGTCGAGCGCGGCGCAGAATCGCCGTGAGTGGTCGGTGCAACGGCGGCTGCCGTACAGCCCGCTGGCCGACCCGCGTGGGCCGCGTCGGCGGGCGCGGGAACTGCGCGACCTGGCACGTGAGGACCCGCAGCTCGTAGCCGACGACCTCGCGCGGCTCCAGGAGTTGCTGGGCGAGCAACTGACCCTGTGGTGACCAGACCGACCCAGAAGGCCGCCCGCACCGTCGAGGGTTGCGGGCGGCCTTGCGGTTCGTAGTCAGGCTGGCTCGCCGTCGAGGAGCCGACCGAGCGTCTCCCAGAGGTCGAGGTAGCCGTCCGCGTCCTCTGGCGACTGCTCTCGCCCCACTGGGCGTGAAGAGCGCGGATGCGATCGAGCCGGTCGAGCCGGTCGGGCAGCGCGGTGCGCGCGGCGGCCATGAACTCCACGTCGGGCGCGTGCTCGGGAACGTCGCCCCCGCGCGGGTACTTCTTGATCCCGAGCCGCTGCCAGTGAGCACCGACGTAGGCGACGAGGATGTTGTCCGGGATGAGGGCGTCGGCGGCGGTGGCGCGGATCTTGTCACCTGCCGGAGTCCATGGGCCGGGGGTGGCGTGCGCCTCCAGGTCGCGGAGCGTGGCGTCGTCGCTCATGCTGGCTGGTCCTTCCGCGCGGTCGCGGCGGCGAGGTCGAGCCGTCCGGCTGCGGCGGTCGCCACGGCGGTGATCCGGGCGGCCAGCGCCCGCAACTCGGCGGGAGTGCCTTGGATGGCGACCACGTCGTCTCCGGCCAGCGTCAGGACCGGCTGGCGGTGCTCACCGGCACCCACCCAGTCCTCGCCGGGGGTGAACACCTGGACGCTGGTCTCTCGGGCTGCCAGCCACTCGATGTGCGCGTTCACGGGGTCACCTCGGCGGGTGCGGTGCCGATGACGCGGCGGAACGCCTCGACGTCGGCCTCGAGGGAGAACAGGCGGCGCCGGTGCTTGTCGCTCTCGGCCGAGACCTCGGTCAGGACTTCGGCGAGGCCGTCGAGGAACGCCACGATCGCGTCGGCGGTGACGGTCTCGCGCATCGCTGTCCACGGCTTCGGGACGCGGCTGCTGGCGGCGTAGGGCATCGAGGTCATGGCGGCGCTGGTCGCGCTCGCTGATCGTCGTCGTGGTTGCAGCTGCGTCGTGATCGGTCATGACTGCTCCTGCTCGGTGGTGGCGCGGTGGGTGTGCTCGGCGTGCAGGGCGTCCAGCGCGGTGGCGAGGCTGGACAGGGCCGCGTCCAGGTGGGCGCGGGCGGTCTCGGGGGTCCAGCGGCGTACGTCGCGCAGCCGGTGCTCGATGACGATCAGGTCGCAGGCCGTCTCGCTGAGGGTGTGCCGGTCCTTCGCGGTGCTGGTCGCGCCTTCGGCCGCGGGGGCGGTCTGCTCGCGGGTGATGGTCGTGTCGGTCATGGCTCCTCCTTCGGTTGGGCCGGTGGCGGGCCGGACTCGTGGTCGCAGCCCGCCACCGGAGGAACTGGCGGGAGGGTCAGGCCGGTGCGAGCGCGGTCCAGGCGCGGCGCTTGATCCGGTCGGGGTCGTCGCTGGTGAGCACCCGCGTTGCCCGTGCGGTCTTCTCGTCGCCCTTGGCGCGGACCGGGGCGTAGTGGTCTACGTACTCGGCCACGGCCTGGTAGCCGGCCCACGCGGTGTCACGGATGCCGGCCTGCGTGTCGGCGTCGGCGAAGAGCCAGTGAAGTCGGGAGCGGCGGCGGCGCTCGGTCTCGCGCACACGCTTGGTTGCGCTGGCCTCGGCCTTGCCGAACGTGGCGTCGATCAGCGCGTCGAACGCGGCGTCGGTCATGGCCTGCTGGATCAGCCGCTCCGCCTCGACCTGGAACGCGTCGACGTAGGTGAAGGTCAGCCCGAGCGCGTCACGGGCGGCCTGGACGGCGGCCTTGGCGTTGCGGGTGTGGCGGATTGAGAACGACGACTCGTGGTTGCGCAGGGCCGCGCTCTGGGTGTTCGCGCACACGACGCGGACCGGGGTCACGAGGATGCGGAACGCGCTGGACCCGTCGTGGCTGTTGAGCGCGGCGATGTTGAGGTCGACGCGGTCGGTGCCGCCTACGGTGAGCGAGTCCGGCAGCTGCATCGTGATGAACACTTGACGACCGCCGCGCAGCGACCCGGCGGTGTCGAAGACCGCACCGGACTCGTCGGCCAGCAGGTTGAGGAACTCGGCGTGGTCCTCGTTCTGCAGCGGGGTGTATCCGCCACCCACGACGCCGAGCGCCTCGGGCTCGCCGGTGAACGGGTTGGTGCGCACCGTGGCGAAGCCGGGGACCTCGATCGCGGTGACGCCGACCTCGCTGACCTCGGCGGTGGTGAGCGGCAACTTGCGGACGTCCCAGCCGCCCAGGTGGCCGAGCCGCATGGCCTCTTCGGCGGTGAACGCGCGGTCGCGGACGGTGGTGCCCAGGCGGTGCCAGGCGTCCTTGCGGGCGAAGACGGCTGCGGCCTGCGTGCCGTGGGTCTCGATCTCGTGTGACATGTCGGGGTCCTCCCGGGTAGCGGATCAAACGAACTGAGTTCAGTCGATGGTTTCTATTCCACTGAGGGCGGTTCTCCACAGGGAGAACCGCCCTCAGGTGGGGGAGGGGGCCGGGTCAGGCGGCGTTTTCGTCGGCGTCCTCGGCGCTCGGCTGCTGCTCCTCGCCGAGCAGGATCCGCTCGACCTCGCCCGGCTGGTAGCCCCACTCCGCGAGCGCGCCGAGCACGCGGGCGTCCCACGCGGTCGGGTTGCGCCACGAGTGCTTGCCGGTCGTGGCCTCCCATGCGGCGACGACGGCGGCGAGCGTGGTCATGGTCGCGGCCTTCGGCGTGCTCGCCTTGGTGGCGATCTTGCGGCACTCATCGTGGCCCGCGCCGTAGTAGCCGGTCGGCCGCTCGACCCCGAGCAGGGTGAACAGCATCGGGTGGCGGTGGTCCATGGCCTTGCTCAGCGAGTGGTGGCCGGTGACGACGGCCTCGCAGATCAGGGCCTCGGCACCCTTGGGGGCGGTCTTGCGGGCCACGAACCCCGCCAGCCACTCGCGGCGCACGGTCTCGGCGCTGGCCCATGCCTTGTTGTTGGCGATCACGCGGCGGCGCTCCTGGCGCTGCTGCTCGCGCTGCGCCTCGGCCTCCTCCCCGCCCTCGTCGCTGCTGTCGGCGGTGCTGTCGGCGGTGCCGCTGCCGGAGCCGCCGCCGCGACGACGCAGGCCGGAGGCGGCGAGGTCGGTGACGACCCACACCGGGACGTACTGCTGGTAGGGCTCGGCAGTCTCGTAGCCGTCCTCGTCGGCTCCGTCCTCGCCGTCCGGGTTGTCGCTGCCGTCCTCGTCCTCCTCGTCGTACTCGTCCTCGGGGTAGACCCACTCCTTGACGACGTGGACGCGAGCGCCGGGAACGTTGGGCCACTCCTCCTCGGCCAGCGGCTCGCCGTCCTCGGTGACCAGCCGTTCGATGCGCAGCACCTCGCCCGACTGCTCAGCCTCGCTGACCTCCTCGGCGGTCAGGACCGGCAGGCCTTCGCCGCGCAGCCGCTCGACCTCGGCGGCGTCGGCGGCGCGCTCGGCGGCCTCGTCGCGCAGCCGCTGGGCCTCGTGCGCGAGCGAGCGCCGGTATCGCATGGCGTACTCCAAGCGCTCGACGGCCTCCGAGTCGTGCTCGAACTCGGCGAAGAACGCTGCCTCCTCCAACGTCAGGTCGCCGGAGTCGAGACGGTTGCGGGTCTGGTCGGCCTTGGTGACCGCCAGGGCGGCGTTCACGGTCGGGCGGTCGATGCTGGTGCGCTTGGCGATCTGCGCGGCGCTCACGCCGAGCAGGGCCAGCTGCTCCACGCCCGCGACGATCTCGGACTCGCGCATCCCGGCCCGGTGGATGTTCTCGACCATCTGGTCACCGATGCGGTCGGGGTCGGCGGGCTGCGGCACTACACGTGCCGGGATCAGACCGGTGGGCGTGCCAACCTCGGCGGCGGTGACGGTGCGGCGCTGGCCACGCAGCAGGACGTGCTGGCCGTCCTCGTTGCGGTATACGGTCACGGCCTCGATCACGCCGCGTTCCTTGATCGACTTGCGGAACTCCTTGTGGTCGGGCCGCAGGTCGGTCCGGACGTTGGTGCCGATGATGATCGCGGCGGGGTCGAGGTACGCGAACTCCTCGGCCTGAACGACGTCGGAGGCCTCGTCGGCGGTGGTCTCGGCGGGGGTCTGGATGGTGTCGGTCATGCTGCTGTCCTCCGTGAGTAGAATAGAAAGAACTGACAAGACCAAGTCTCCCAGCGGGGGCCGACGCCTACCGGGCCACAGGGCGGACCTGTGGAAAGGTGGACACCCGGTGAGGGTGGGGATAACCCCGGCCTCGCCGGGCGCGGACTCCGCTGCGGCGGCGCGGCGCAGCTGCACCTCGTAGCTGGCTGGAACGGAAGGAATCGAGCGAGGGTGGGAACGGCTGCGCGAGCGGATAGGCAGGGCCCCGACCGGGAATGCAGCGGCGTTGGTGTTAGCCGCTGCAGCTCGATGCCGGCGGCCGCGGCCAGGGGAGTGTTCAGGTGACGAGCCAGACCACGATCCCGGTCGGGATCTACTGGAAGCCCGGCGTGTGGGACCTCGCCCGATCGGCCTACCTCGCCGACCTGGACACCGACGTCGACTCGCCCGGCTCTTTCGTCGGCTGGCTCGCCCAGGCGCTCGAGCTGCACGCCCGACGCTCACCACAGCAACGGGTCGAGCTCGCGGCCGCCGGCGAGAACCATCCCGCCCTGGTTAGCGTGACCCGCAAGAGCTTCAACAAGAAGCACGACCTGCCGGCCTCGACCATCGAGGCGGTCGAAGACGCACTCGTGGCCGACCGCCAGGAGCTCGGCCGGATGCTCGCCCGCTCGGCGTTCGCCCAGGAGGCGGTGATCGCCGCGGCCGAGGCCGCCCGCCGGCGGCTGGGCCGCGACCTGCCTCCGCCCCCGCAGAAGCTCAGCAACCGGCCGCCGCGGCGCCGGCCGGCACGGTAGGTCAGCCGGGCGCCGGCACGGGGGTTGTGTCGGCGCCTTCCCCTAGCGTGCTTCTCAGCGCCCCGATCCGGTACCCGAGAGCCGGTCGGGGCGCTTCTTTGCGTCCTCGTTGATCGCCCCGGACCCCTTCGCGGACCTAGGTGACCGCGGGGCCCGTCCTGCGTCCCGCCCGAATCCGAGGAGGAACGCATGTCCAGCTCACCCCACCGCGACCGCCGCGGCGCATCTGTCAGGGCCGTCCTGGTCACTCTCGCCGCCGTCATGGCCGCCGCACTGTGCCTGGCGCCGGCCGCACCCGCGTCCGCGGCCGTGCCCGTCGAGGACATGGGCTGCCGTATGGTCATCTGGGCCTCCGACAGCGTCTTCGACACCTCCTACGCCCACGACGGCATGCGGCACACCTTCCGCGGCTGCCTGGTCAAGCGCGGCTGGTCGACGAAGACCTACCGGGCGCTCAGCAACAGGCAGTGGCGGCTGAACTACCACTTGGCCAGCGCGGAGTGCCGGGTCGGGGAGTACCACCTCTCCGGCGTCAGGCGGACCACCTACAAGGGCATCCGCGTCGTCGTCTTCAAGTACCGCTTCGACTACCTGGTGCCCTGCTGAGCCGCGCGAGCGCGAGCGGATCCGAACAAGTTCGCCGATGTGATCGCTCCCGGACCCTGATGGGACCTAGGTGACTGCGGGACCGAACCGAACGTCTCGCAGTCATCAAGGAGGAAGTCATGTCCACCACCGTCACCTTCGCCGGCAACCTGGCCGAGGCTCCCGAGCTGCTCTACACCCGCGAGAACAAGCCGTTCGTCAGCTGCCGGGTCCTGGTCAACCGGCGCGTGCAGAACGACGAGGGGGAGTGGGTCAACGACGAGCCCACCGCCCACAACGTGAAGATCTTCGGCTCGGCCGCCGCGCACGTGCACGACAGCTGCGGATCCGGCGACCCGATCTTCGTCCACGGCCTCGAGCGCACCGAGGCCTGGCCGGACAAGGAGACCGGCGAGAAGCGCACCAAGGACGTCGTGGTCGTCGACAACCGCTTCGGCGAAGTCGGCGTCTCGCTCAAGTACGTCTCCGCACGCATCGAGCGCGCCGCCCGTCCCGCCCAGGCCAGCTGACCGCGTGGAGGTTCCGATGGATCTCGTCGTACAGTCCCCGGACGAGCTGCTCGCCGCAGTGCCGCACGTCCTCGGCTTCAAGCCCGAGGAGTCGATCGTCCTCGTACCCTTCCGGCCCGGGCTCCCGTTCACCCGCGTCGACCTCCCGAAGACGGCCGCCGACCGTGACCAGGTCTGGGACGCCCTCAGCGGCCCGTACGCCCGCCACGCTCGCCCCGGCTCACGCCTGGCGATCCTCTGCTTCACCGAGGACCGCCGCAGCGCCGAGCTGGCCAGCCAGCACCTGTCCAACCGCCTCGACACCGTGGGCATCACCACCCACATCCGGCTCTGGGCCGACGGCGAGCGGTGGCGCGAGTTCAACACCGGCCAGACCGGGCTGCAGACGCAGGCGACCGCCGAGCGGATCGCGGCCGCGACCGTGCTGACCGGCGCCGCCCAGCCGGCGACCAGTCGGGCCTCGTTGGCCGCATCCATGGTCGGTGACCGGGAACCGATCGCCCAGCTGATCCCTACGGCCCGAGCCGCGGCCGCCGGCAGCACTCCCGCCGTCGAGCGGGACTGGGCACTGGACCGTCTCGAGCAGTTCCACACCGACGGCAACCGGATCTCCGACGTCGACGGCGCACGGATGCTCGTCGCGCTGGAGACGATCGGCACCCGCGACGCGCTCTGGGAGGACATGACCCGGGAGAACCACACCTCCCACATGGCGCTGTGGAACGACCTCACCCGCCGCGCCCCGGACGAGGTACGGGCAGCGCCGGCCTCGATGCTCGGCTTCGCCAGCTGGCTGCATGGCGACGGCGCCAAGGCCTGGTGCGCTCTCGACCAGGTGCCGGCCGACCGGCCCTACTCCATGGCCGCCATCGTCGCCTCCGCCCTGCAGAACGGCATCCACCCCCGCGAGTGGGAGCGATACCAGACCCAGATGCGCGACCTCGCCAGCGAGCTCGACGAGTCCTTCGTGCCGAAGCCTCCCGAGCAGCAGCGGGACCTGCCACGCACCCAGCCCACCACCGACCGCCCCGCGCCAGGCCGCTGAGAAGGAAACCCCGCGATGAACGACGACGACACCGCCCCGCTCGACCAGACCCAGCCCAGCGCCACCGAGCGCCAGCTGCGCCGCCTGATGGTGCCCGAGCCCGCGGCCTACGCACCCGACAAGCGTCTCGACGTGATCCACGAACCCGACCTCGACCTGCTGTGGGGAGGCCAGGGATGAGCGGCGTCGACGACACCGACCGTCTCGCCCGCGTCACCCTCAGCAAGATCATCGAGCCCGGAGACCTCCGAGTCACGGGCCTGGTCAGCGAACTCGGCGCCGGCAAGGTCCTCGGCTACCTCGAGGCCGCCAGCGAAGTGGAGAACCACTGGGGCTTCGCCCTCGCCCAGGAGCTCGGCCGCGTCGACCCCGCCCAGGTGCTCGAGCAGGCCGACGAGCAGGGCATCCGCTTCATCGTCCCCGGCGACGCCGAGTGGCCCACCCAGCTCGGCGCACTCCGCAACACCGGCGCCCTCCACGACCGTGGCGGCGAACCCGTCGGCCTGTGGGTCCGTGGATCACACGAGCTGCGCGGGTTCGCTGGCTGGGGAGTGGCCGTGGTCGGATCACGAGCCGCCACCGGCTACGGCACCGAACAGGCCACCGAGCTGAGCCGCGACCTCGGCGCCATGGGTCACACCGTCATCAGCGGTCTCTCCTACGGCATCGACCAGGCCGCCCACCGCGGAGCCCTCCTCGCCGACAGCACCACCATCGCCGTCCTGCCCGGCGGCCTCGACCGGCCCTACCCGGCCGCGCACGCCCAGCTGCTCGAGGCGATCGCCGAACGGGGTCTCGTTCTCTCCGAGGCACCCCCGGGAGCCGGCCCCACCCGTACCCGCTTCCTAGCCCGGAACCGGATCGTCGCCGGCCTCGCTGAGGGGACCGTCGTCGTCGAGGGCGCTCTGCGCAGTGGCGCGATCAACACCGCCCACTGGACCACCAACCTGCACCGCCCCGTCATGGGCGTCCCCGGCCCGGTCAGCAGCGCGGCCTCCACCGGCGTGAACCAGCTGATCCGTCTCGGCCAGGCCAGCATGGTCACCACCGCACAAGACGTGATCACCGACCTCGTGAACCACGCTGCGACCGCCACCGGCAGCGCAGAGGAGATCGACGAGTCCTTCGTCCCGAGTCCGATGCGCTCCACGCAGCGCGAGATTCCTGCACCGGCGGCCGGGGTCTCCGCACCCCGTCGATGAAGCCGCTGGCGGCCCCTGTGGATAACCCTATTCGGGTCTGAGCGCGCACCTACTCTCGGGAAACCATCCGAACCGACAAGGAGGAACCACCGATGTTCACCGTGACCACCGAGCCGCCGGCGGTCCGCGTCGATTGGACGTGGACCGTGAGCGTCGAGCGCGTCCTGGACGCCGCACCCGACCTGCTCACCTGGGCCGACGCACCTAGCACCGAGTGAGTCGACCATGCGCGGCGCTCACACCGAACGGTCGATGCTGGACCGACTGAACGTCCGCTACTCGAGCCGCGTCACCAACGGCGGCTGGAGCTGCGCCAAGTACCTACGAGCTGAGCACGTGCCGGCCGGACTGCGGCTGCAGCGCCACCGCATCTGCGACTACGTGGCGACCTCGATGCACTCGACGCCCTGGAGTCGTGAGCAGCCGACGGCGTCCCCGCCGGTGTTCCACGGCCACGAGGTCAAGGTGTCGCGGTCTGACTGGCTCGCCGAGCTGCGCGATCCGTCGAAGGCCGCCGCTTTCCGGCCTCACATGCACTACTGGTGGCTTGTCGCGGCCGCGCGGGAGATCGTGCGCGACGACCTGCCCGAGGGGTGGGGACTGCTGATCCCGCACGGGCCCCGCACCCTGCGGGTCGTCGTCCCCGCAGTCCTCAACCCCGACTCCGAGCCCCTGCCACACACCCTGCAGGGCGCCCTGCTGCGGTCGGTGGCCAGCACTGAGGCCCGCCTGGTCCTGGTCGATCAGGGCGCACGGAGAGGCGTCAGCTGATGGCCGCCCGGGCGGTGTGCGGGTGCGGCTGGTCGCGCCTCTACAAGACCAGGGAGAAGGCGTCGGCCGCCGCCGCTGACCACGCGTGCGCCGCCGGCGTGCGCCGCGCGAACCGCAGGCACCGATGTGCCCGCTGCGGGCTCGAGGCGGTCTACGAGAACGCCGGCGCAACCGAGGCCCGCTACTGGTTCTCCCGTCATTCGTGCCGCAAGCAGGAAGAGGCGATGCTGCTCGCCGCCCTGGCTCAGGAGCGCGCGGCCGCGGTGGACCGGACACCCAAGCCGTGCCACCACAAGCAGGCGAACCACCAGCACGGAACCCGCGCCTGCTACGTCCTGGATCGTTGCCGGTGCACGCCGTGCGCGACGGCCAACACCGCCGCACAGAACGAGCGCAACCGGTTGAAGGCCTACGGCCGCTACCACCGGTATGTCGACGCCTACCCGCTGCGGCTGCACGTCCAGGAGCTGCGCGAGGCCGGGATGGGGCTCAAGACGATCGCCGTCCGCTCGGGTGTCGCCCACGGCGCGCTGTGGAAGCTGATGTACGGAAAGCGCCAGTCCGACGGCTCGCGGACGCCCTCGCGGCGGGTGCTGCGTGAGACCGCTGAGAAGCTCTACGCCCTGGACCCCGCATGGTCGGCGCCCTTGGGGTTGGCCGGTGGCGCGGTGCTTGACCAGGAACGCTCGGCCGCGGTGTCCCGCCGCCTGCAGGCGCTCGTCGCGCTGGGCTGGTCCATGTCCGAGATCGGTCGCCGGCTCGGGCTGCGGTACGCAGCGAACGTGATCCCGATCGTCCGTGGCGAGCGGCGGATCACCGTCGCCACCGCCCACAAGGCCAACGCGCTCTTCGACCAGCTGTGCATGACCTTGCCGCCCACCGACACAGTGCCGCAGCGAGTCTCCGCGACCCGGGCGCGACGCTACGCGAAGGAACAGGGCTGGGTGCCCCCGCTCGCGCTCGAGGACCTCGACGCGGACGCCACCGTGGAGGAGCTCGACGGCGTCGCCTGATCGGGCGCGCGTTCTCGAGGTTGCTCACCGTACGGTCAGGAGCTGGTCCCAACGCGTCGTTGCTGCAGGGCTGAGCAACTCGCGGCGCATGTCCCAACGCAGGCGGTGCCGGAACCCGGTGGGGCCGTAGCCGATCGTCTGGCGTCCGAAGCGGTCGGAGATCTCCTCTACCGTGCCGGCGAGCACGGATCGTCGGTTCTCGTTCGCCCACAGGAGCGGATGAGCGCCGGCGGGAGACAAGCCCGTGAGCATCACTCCCGCCCTGTTGTACGGATGCCCCTCCCTCATCTTGGCAAGCAGCCCGCGAGTCGCATCCATGAGCGCCAGCGGGTCCGACGTTGGCGGGTCGAGTGCGACAGAGTGTGAGTGATGGTCGACCTGGTCGCGAAACCGGCTGCTGGAGATCCAGACCTGCATCAGGGCGGCTTCCAGGCCGTGCGCCCTGAGCCGTCGCGCCGCGGCCGCGGCGTACTGCGCCAGCACGCTGCGGATCTCGGCCGAGGAGCTCACCGTGGCCCCGAGCATGCGGGAGTACATCAACTGCTGGCGGTCCTTGGGGGTGAACCCGACGGGCATGCATGGCACGCCGGCGAGCTCGCGCGCGGTGCGCTCGAGGACGACCGACCAGCGGCGCCGCAGGACACCGGCGTCGGCCAGGGCGAGGTCGCCCGCGGTGTGGATGCCGAGCCCGGCAAGGCCGGCGGTGAGGCGCGACCCGATGCCCCACACCTCAGAGACTGGGGTGGCGGCGAGGAGATCTCCGACGTCGCTGGGGGACCAGGTGGTGAGGTCGACGAGCGGCTGCCGGATCGCCTTGGCGTGTCGTTGGGCGACCTTGGCCAGCGTCTTGGTCGGCCCGATGCCAGCCGCGGTGGGCAGGCCGGTCCACTGGCGTACTCGGGCCTGGAGCGTGGCCGTGGCCGGGTCCGTGCGGGGCAGCCCGACGAAGGCCTCGTCGACCGAGTAGGTCTCGGTGGTGGCTGAGATGGTGGCGACGGTCTCGTGGAACCTGCTGGAGAACGCGCCATACTCCTCGTAGTTGCTCGACTTGGCGACCAGGTCGGCCAGATGGGGCTTGTCGCGGAGCTTGAACCACGGGTCGCCCATCTGCACTCCGAGGGCCTTGGCCTCGTCGGACCTGGAGACCGCGCACCCGTCATTGTTGGACAGCACGATGACCGCGCGATCGCGCAGCGTCGGGTCGAGAACCCGTTCCACGGAGACGAACATCGAGCGGACGTCGACGAGCGCGAGCGGTGGCGATGAGTTGGCGGTGCCCCAGGTGTAGCCAGCCATCGGTTCTACCTCGCGACGTCGCGATCGCCGCGTTCTCCGGCGGGGCCGAGAGGGAGGTGATGCAGCAACACCGTGGCGACCCCCCAGGGCTCGACGTCGGAGGTCAGTGGGATCTGCTCGAGGTCGGTGGCCAGAACTGCCATACCGTCGACGACGTCGAAGCGTCCAAGACGGCGCTCGTCGTCGAGGAGGACCACGAGGACGCGTCCCGGCGCGGGGGCGAGGGCGCGGTCGACCAGGAGCTCGTCGCCGGAGCGGATGCCCATGCTGGCCAACGAGTCCGAGCTGACCCGCAGCACGAAGGTCGAGGCCGGCCGGCGCACCAGGTGACGATCGAGCGAGACCTGGCCCTCGAAGTAGTCCTGGGTAGGGTTGGGGAACGAGGCGGTCGTCTCGACCGCCATTCCCCGCGCGGTCGAACGTATGTTCGACATACTGCGAAGAGTAGACGCCCGATGGGGCTGCAGCCGAACCTACCTGCGGCAGGGCCAGCCGGCCGCCGCATTGGTCTCCTTGTGTCGGCCCAGTGCCGTAGTTTCTGGCCATGAAGAGTCAGGGCCGTGCGCCGATTCGGTTCACGCTGAACGGCCAGCGCTACGAGCTGGCGCCCGAGGTCGTTGAGGCCCGTCTGGCAGACGTTGCGCCGGATGCGATCCGCAAGCATGCAGTGAGGATCAACGACACGTGGTACCCCGCGGTTCAGGCCTTCGAGGTAGCCACGGGGATCCAGCGGTCCGAGTTCATCTCTCACACCGCTCGTCGACACCTGGCGGCGCTGGGGTTCGAGGTCGCCGGCGATGTCGAGTCCCGGACGCAGCCACCGACCGCGCCCGCAGCTCCGCCCGCTGTCGCCCCGTCCGCTGTCGCCCCGCTCGAGGTCGGAGGGGAGTGGCACAACGAGGCCAACGTGCAGGCCGCCCTCGTGACCGCCTTGGCCGGCGAAGGCTGGCGCATCCTGTCGGTGGCGAACACCGCGACCAAGGAGCACGGCATCGACGTGATCGCCTCCCGTGACGGCCGGACCGTCGGGGTGGAGGTCAAGGGGTTCCCCAGCCGCAACTACGCCGACCCGGCACGCGCCGGCGAGGCCAAGCGCACCAGCCCGAGCACCCAGGCCGGCCACTGGTACTCACAAGCCGTGCTCGCCGCGATGCGGCTGCGAGGCAAGGAACCGGCGTGGGGCAGCGTGATCGCCCTGCCCGACTTCCCTCGCTACCGCGATCTCCACGCCGAGACGGTCGGGTCTCTCACTGCGGCACAGATCGAGGTCTGGTGGATCGACCAGGCTGGCATGGTGCATCGTCCGTGACGGTCCCGAGGTGGTACCGCCGCCCGGACGGTGACGGCCTGGTGCTCCGGAAGGTCCCGCGCCTGGCCAGCTGGAACAGGTCGACCGACCCCGACCAGGTCCGACTGCGCGAGTACCTCGACGACACCGCGCAGCTGGTGGCGCCCCACCTGGTGGCCAACGGCATCTGGACGCTGATGCTCGAGGTCGGCCTGACCGCCGGCCGCGACCTGGTCGACATGGCTGACCTGGACAACTACGCCTTCCCGCTGGCCACCCGGCTCCGCAACGAGGGCCTGGTCGCGGTGTGGTGCACCAAGAGGCACGCCGACACCTCGCGGATCCTCGTTGTGCCTGCGGCCGAGACCGCGGGGCCAGGAGCCAGCTACACGGTCCGCACCACAGCCTCGGCCTCGACGACGGCCTATAAGGAACAGGTCCGGTCGGCGGTCGTCGACGCCGCGGTGATCCCCGCCGGCCCGGTGCAGCTGCAGCTGTCCTTCGTCGTCGGCCCACAACGCAACTGGCTGACCCTGTGGAAGCCCACGATCGATGCTCTTGACCCGCTCCTGGGCCGCACCCGCGAGGACCGCGACTGGCACCCGCAGGACGGGCGGATCACCGACCTCGGCCTGCACGTCGCCGTCGACGCCTCACTGGGCCACGACGTGCTGGTCAGCATTGCCGCGGCGCCCGCCACCGATTCCGGAACGGAAGATCCCTCATGACGCTCACCTTCGCCTCGGTCATCGCCAGCGCCGGCCTGGACCCGGCCGAGGCCCTGGTCATCCGGCACGCCTACGTGCGCGAACACGACGACGGGACCGTGGGCATCCACGGCGACTCATCCGACGCCGAGATCCTCGCCTACACCAGTGTCCAGTCGGCCAACACCCGTACCTTCCCGGCCTCGCCGCCTCGAATCTGGATCGTGTTCCGGCCCGAGGGCGGAGACCGCGCCCGGCTGTGGTCTGTCCTGGTGAACCACGGCGAGACCGAGCACGACGGTCTGCGCCGCACCTCCACCTCGAGCACGCCGAGCTGATGGGGGACCTGCGGAACCGGCTGGTGATCCAGTGGCGCTCCCCGCGCACCTGGCGGATCAACGCGACCACCGCGGCCGCGTACCCGGTGATGGAGATCGCCGACGCCGAGCCGGTCAGGTTCCCCGGCTTCGACGCCCTCACGCTGGACTACCCCCAGCTGCAGGCCGTCATCCGCGAGCACCGCTACGCCGCCTGGCGCACCGCACTCTCATCGGTGATCGGGGTCTACCTGATCACCGACACCCGCGACGGCCGCCACTACGTCGGCAAGGCCGACGGTGCCGAGAACATCCTGCAGCGCTGGGCCGCCTACGCGACCAACGGCCACGGCGGCAACGTCGAGCTCCGCAACCTCGACCCGTCCAGCTTCCGCGTGTCGGTGCTCAGAGTGTTCGATCCCGCCACCCCCACCCGCGAGATCGACGCCGCCGAGAGTCACTACAAGTACGCCCTCGACTCCCGCCGGCACGGGCTCAACCGCAACTGATACGCCTCCATCCGTCGGTCCCCTGGGGCAGAGTTCACTCGTGCCATTGACGGCGCAGCACGCCGACGCCGGCGTGCTGGACGCAACCGTTGACCCGCTCGGCGAGGACCTGCCCTGGGAGGCAATCCACCGAGCGCGACCCCGCGCGCCCCTGACCTGCAGGGAGTGCGGGCACGGGCTCCACGCCAAGTGTTCGCCGAAGGGCTTCGGTTCTTCGCCCACGACCGCGCAGCGCCGGACTGCTCACTGGTCGGGGAGACCAGGGCCCACCGGCTGCTCAAGCTGCAGCTTGCCTCAGCCATTCGCGATGCCGGCTGGTACGCCGAGCTCGAGGTCGCCGGAGACGGCTGGAGGGCCGACGTCCTGGCCACCAGCCCCGACGGCGCCCGCAGGATGGCCTGGGAGGCTCAGCTGGCACAGATCACCGTCGACGAGCTGCGCGAGCGCACCGCCCGGATGGAGGCTTCCGGGGTGCCGGTGTGCTGGGTCACCGATCACGACCGGCCGTGGATCGGAGCGGTCCCCGCCATCCGGCTGTCCCTGGCCGATGCGCCCGGGCCGTCCACGGCTGTGGATGCCACGGTCGTCGACGGGACCGGCGTGTTCCGAGAGTCGTGGTGCCCTCGCCGGCGCTGCGAGAACGACGGCGGCGCCCCCGGGCCATGTCCTGGTCATGGCTGGTGGCGCCCGGTTGAGCCCGGCGTAGACCTAGGCGTGTTCGTCGCCGGCGTCCTTGCCGGCACGATCAGAGCGCACCAGGCCCTCTCGTACCGCAGGTTTCTCCTGGAGTCCGCACGGATCGTGTGGACCACGCGGCCTCACGTCATTACCGAACGCAACCAGCTGGAAGCCAGTGAGCGGCGACGTGAACACGACGACCTGGCCTCAGCGGAGCATGAGCGCCACCTGGCCGCGATCGCAGCCAAGCTCGCCCGACAGCAGGCACTGACGCCGAAGGCGGTCGAGCTCATCGGCCGCGAGGCGCGCGGCTACGTCGGCGTGCGAGACGCGACGCCTGAGTGGGCGATGGGTGTGCCGCTGTTCGTCCACGACATGCCGCAGGGCGTGATCAGCCCGGTGGTCAGCAGGATCTCGGCCGAGGTCCTCGATCGGGTCCGCGGCCTGACGCTGTTCGTCGCCACCGAGGCAGAGCGCCACGCCCTGGTCCGGGCGTGCGGGCCAGCACAGCGGATCGTGCTGTTTGAGGTGGAGATCCCGGACCGGCCGACGCCGACGGTCACTTACAGGAGGGCAGGGCGCGTGCGGTAGACCTGCACCTGGCCGCGCAGCTCGCTGCTGGCGATCGCCAACCCGGCGTACGCCGCCGCGGCAGCGGCGAGGTTGAACGACGACGCCGGCGTGCACACGACGTCCGAGGCGCTCAGCGTGCCCTGCTCGAGGCGCTCGGCGAAGGTGTCCGCTGCCGCGGCCGCGTCTGCGGCATGCTGGGTGATCCCGGCCGGCACCGGCTTCCCTGTTCCAGACACGAAGGCCTCCCACACGAACAATTTGGCGTCGCCGGCCAGCCACAACTCAGGACGGGTCGTGCACCGAAGCGCGGGCCGCCCCAACCCGACGCGCTCGAGGACCCAGGCCATCTGCACCAGCCCAGTGGCCAGGGCGCCGCTGCCGGCGCCGGCCGACCATGGCCGCGAGCGACCGTCGACGGTCTCACCCTGGCGCGCCTGCCCCAAGGTCTTCCACCCGTCGAGGGACCCGACCGGGCTGACTGGAACCATCAACGGAGCCTCAAACCCGAGAGCCACGGGCACGCCGGAGTCGAGCGCTTCGAGGACTGCTTGCGCCGCTCCCTCTGGGTGGCGGCCACCCTCGCCAACCGGCCGTCGGCCGGGTAGGTCGACTGCGGCCCAAGCGAAGTTGCTCCGGACCGACCCGACGTCGACTGCCACTACGCGCGGCGCCATCAGCGCATCATCTTCTTTGCGGCCGAGGTTGTGGGTGCCAGCGAGCCGTCGTCGAGCAGGACGAACGCGGCAATGCCCGCCGTCTCTGCCCATGCCCGGGCATCGGCGGTGTAGCCGGACCGGGAGAAGAATGCTCCCTTCTTGCGTGCATGCGCCGCCGCGCCGTGGAGCTGCTGGACCTTCGGCCGCCCGACAGGGGTGGCCTCCCACTTGACCTGGGCGACGACCTTGCGGGCGATGACGTCGACGCCGGCGTCCTTGCCGGTAGGCGTCACCTTGGCGTCGTGGTACCCCATCTGTCGCAACCACGCGCAGGCCGCTGCTTCGGCCTGTTGCCAGGTGCCGATCGGCGCGGCCCGCTTGCGCCCCAGGAGACCGGTGCGTCGGATAGCCGGGATGGCAGGGACGCCATCGGCTGCAGCGACCCGGCGCGCCTGCTGCTTGACGGTCCGCTGGCCTTCGGCGACGGCATCGAGCTCAGCCCAGCGCCGAACGAGGGCGACCACTGCCTCGAGCGCACGCGCATCGCCGCGCAGCTGGGCGACGGTCGAACGAGTGGGCTGGTCGTGGAACAGGGTCAGGTCGTGGCCGCGCAGGTCCCAGCGCAATGAGCCACGACCGATCCCCATGGTTGGCCGGGACTTCGCGTCGGCTCCGACAGCGACGAAGGTGATCTTCGTTCCGGTGCCGACGACGACCTCCCCGCCGGGAAGGGCTGGGTGCAGGCTGATCTGGGCGGCTCGGACCAGGCACTGGGCCTTGGCGGACCCGAGCGCGCTGAGCACGGCGTCGGCGACTGGCCCGGTGGCCGGTGGCGGCAGTGGACTGGCTGCATACGCCGACTTGGTCTTGGGCGAAGTGGTCAGGTCGAGCACGACGGCCTGGACCGGGCGGGCATCTGCCGGCAGCCGCAGCACCTTCAGTAGCGACGTGCGTTGCTCGGGCCGACCGACCAGGCGCAAGGGGGTCGAGGAGCTGCCGTCGGAGAGGCGCAGCACGCCATTCACGGTCCGGGTGTGCTCGGTGACCTGGACGCTGCGGCGGACCATTCTGCGGAATCGGTCGCTCAGCACGGTCCACGACAGCAGGCGCTCAGAAGTGACAGCGACGAACACGTCCCGGGATCCATCGGTGAAGACATCGAGGTACAGCACCAGCTCGCCCGCGTCGAACTCGGCCAGCAAGCGACGCCACACACGCGAGTCCGGTAGCGCGTGGGAGGAGGCCCGCGTGGAGGCCTCCCAGGCTTCGCGGGTCCGCGGATCGGTGCTGACGTCCATGGCTGCGGTCAGGGGGCCAGGTTGACCCGGTAGACGGATGGGTCGGCGGCCGCCACGACGGTCTGCCGGTCGTACTCGACCAGTGTCGGGTCGGTCAGGGCGCCAGTCACCACGGCCAAGGACCAGTCGGGATCGGTCTCGGCGGTGCGCAGCTCGTTGCGGGTCAGGAGCACCGAGGGTATGGAGCTCGATACGCCCCTGACCTCTAGGTGACGCTGCTCGTCGTGGCGCGTCGCTGTGAGATCCCAGCCGCACTTGAGGTGCGCGACGCGTGTGATTGCCCATCCTGCGGCTTCGTAGTGGCGTTGGACCACCGCCTCGGCGGCCAACTCGACCTTTCGGTTCGTGGCCGCGTCGCCGAACCCGGCGCCCCAGGCGCCGACGGCGATGGTGCTCGAGGTCTCGCGTGGGTCGCCAGGGTGGACTGGGGTCTCGATCGGGCCGCTGTACTCGCACACGAGCACCGGCACAGACCGTGGATGCCTTCGATAGCCCAGGCCCCGCTCCGTGAGGACCTTGACGAGGTCAGTCCGCAGCGGGATGAGCCGCTCGCGCGTCTCCTTGCCGATCTCGAGCAGCTCCGCCCACAGGGTCATGATGTTGCCCGGCGAGCGATGCCATTCGTCGTCGTAGGGCGCTGCGGTGTCCCACAAGTACGCGTGGAGGAGGTTCAGGAGCTCTTCCCGTTCCTCGGCCGGGTAGAGCTTGAGCGGGACGCGTGCGAGGCCAGCGTCGTCAGCTCGCGCCAGACCGGCGCGGATCAACTCGACGAACCGAGCGTTGGAGTCCTGTGAGGTCACGGCGATCGCTCGCGGCCTCGCGGGTAGTCGACGTCGAAGTGCTCGGCGATGATCTGCGTTGTCTCGCATCCCCAGCTGGACCGTCGGTCCATCGGGTCAGGTTCGTCATCGAGGGAGTCGCAGACGCCGGTGCCGGATCCGCAGTCGCGATGCAGTGTCAAGAGCTTGCGGGCGAGCGGGTCGTTGAGCGTGTTGAGGCGACGCATCGCATCGACCCATCGCGAGACGGGTGCGGTGGCGTCGTCGACCTCGTGCACGACGTCCATGTGCCACGCTGCGCTGGCCTCCTCGTCGTACTCGTAGCGCGTCATCAGCGCATCCCGAAGAACGAGGTGATCCGGTCGACCTGCTTCTGGTCCAGGAGCGCAGGGCGGCATGCCCCGTAGGCGTTGGTCAGGTCGATGACGAGCTGGCGTGTCTGGTCGAGACTGAGGTCGATGGTCGCCGTCTCGCCGTCGGTGCTGGTCACCTTGAGGTCAACGCGCTGCACGTCCTCATCGACATATCGGGCGTGTGCGCCGATCTTCTTGGCCCGGACGGCCTCGCTGCGCTTGAAGATTCCCACGCTCGCATCGTGGCATGTCGACCCGCTGTGAAGGAGCGGAACAGCGGCTGCAGTCGGCCTCAGGTGGTCGACCAGCTGAGGCCGAGGATCCGGAAGGCCTCCTGGATGTCGGGGTGCTCGGGGGAGAGCGCGTGGTGCTCGATCGCGTCGAGGGTCCGGCTGATGGCGGGGTCCTCGGCGCGTTCGAACACGGCCCACAGTGCGAGGTCGTCCCCGTGCCGGGAGGCGAACGTGACGCCGTCGAGCTCGGTGGTCGCGTGGAGGTAGGTGGCCACCGACTGGGTTAGCGCTCGCGGGCGCCCGTCCCTGAGTGCGGCCGCGTCGAAGTCGTGCAGGCTCAGCAGGTGCGCGAGGGCGACGAACTGCGGGCGCAGCGCTGCGATCGACTCCGCGGCAGTCACGGCACAGAAGCGACCCGTCAACGTCGCACTCGCTGCCGACCGCGGCTCGAGCCAGGCGTAGGAGATCTCGCCGGCCCGGGCGGTCGGGTGCACCGCGGCGTCCTCGTCGTCCTCGACGATGGAGTCGAGCTCGAGCGCGAGGGTCGGGTCGGGCCGGAACCCGGCGAGGACCTCGAGCAGGCAAGCCAGGAGAGTGGAGCCGGCGTAGATGGTGCGGAAGTTGCCCTGCCGGTCATCCCAGCGGCCGTGAAACCGGCCATCGGCGCCCGCCCACTCCCAACCCGACCAGGCCCAGGGCTCCGGCATGAAGCCAACGCGCCAGACCTGCTCGGCCGCGTCGACGACGACCAGCTGAGGTGCCTGGGTCACCGGCGCAGTCACCCAGCCGCAGCGAACGCGCGCGCGGCCGCCAAGACCTCGGGGCCGACCTGCTCCAGATCGCCCTCACGTAACAGCCGCGCCGGCGCGACGTCGTCGAGCCGCGGGTTCATGCCCTGGAACCACGCCTGGACAACAGCGGCAGAGTCCTTCCCGCGCAGCAGGGCCGCGATCCGGTAGGCCATCCGCAGCCGGTTGACGACCTCGGTGGACGGGGTGCGCGTGTCGGCCGAGTCGGCCCACTGGCGCACGGCACGGGTGTCCTGGACCGAACCCAGGTAGGCCACGAGCTTGGCGCCGAGCAGGTCGCGCAGCCGCTCGACGAGCTCCGGCGTGGCCAGCCGCACCGACTCCTCGTACGCACGAAGGTCGCCGCGGGCGATGGTCGACTGAGTGCTCATACCCTCAGTGTGCCACTGGGTGCAGCACAATCCAATAGTGAATCACGGGTGGAATCGCGGGCTAAATCACAGGGCTAATCACACCGCCGGTAACATCTATCATGCTAACTAGTAGGCAAGTTAACTAGTTGACTAGTTAGAATCTGGGGCGGTAGCGTTGCATCCATAAGCGAGAGCCAGCCCCTTCCCCAGCCGTCCTCCGCGGCCGACCGTTGGACCGCCCCGCAGGTCGTCCAGGCCGTCCGCATCCGACTCGTCGACCAACGCCCGGCACCGCAGCCCGACCCGCTCGGTCGCACCCACATCGGATACGTCGCCGGACTCGGACCGGCCGAGCTGTGGAACCGAGCCCGCGGCGTGTGGAAGGCGAAGCTGGCAACGCTCGCCGAGTGCACCCTGGCGGTGATCGTCTACAACGACACGGTCGTAGGTGTGGGCACCGTCGAGGCCATCGCGCCGTGCGAGGACCGCGTCGCGATCGACGGACGAATCCTGGCTCACCATCCCCTGCTCGGTCAGCCAGATCCGCTGCACAACACCTCGCGCAACCCCATCACCTACGGGCCGATCACTACGGTGCTGCCCACCTCGACGCCGGCGCGCCCGTACGCGAGCGTGCTGCGGGAGGCGATCGCCGTCCTGACCGAGGCAGGCCGGTTGCGCCGCGACGTGCTGCGACCGGTCGACGTGCCGGCCGATGGCAGCCTGCGCGACGTTCGCTGGGAGGTCGACCCCACCCGCAGCGAGCAGGCCGACTGGGCAGAGTTCGTCACCCTCGCCCTGGCCGGCGCCACGGCGAACCTCGGCGGCATCGAGACCGCCCTCGCTGGCCGCTCCGGCTCCTGGGAGGCCGCCGGCGTCCGCAGCCTCCTGGAGAGCACTGTCGGGCCCGACGAGAACGACCTGTGGCGACACCGCGCCGAGCCGCTGGCCATCACCCTCTACGTCGAGGACCTGGTCAACGACCGGACCCAGGTGTGGGAGAGCTACGACGCGGCCGAGCGTGAGATCCGGCAGATGATCGAGGACGCCGAAGCAGCCAACCCGCCGGTCGACCTTGAGCCCTACATGTGGATCTACCGGCGCACCGTCAACGCCTACGGCGACCCGCTCTCGGTGGGGCCGTGGGAGCCCGTCGACCCAACCGCACCGGAGTGGTCGATCGAAGACTGGCGGGCGTCCGACCCTGACCCCAACCCCGAGACCCGGGCATACTTCGAGCGCATGCTCCTCGGTCAGGAGATGGGTGTCACGGGCGTGCCGATCGACAAGACGTGGCTCCCGAAGTCCCCCGAGCTCGCGGCCGAGTACGACCGCCTCGAGCAGGAGCGCGAGGACCTCCTGGGACCTGTCTATGCGCTCGAGGAGCAGATCGAGGAGCAGCGGCTCCGCGAGATCGCCGCCTACGGCCAGGCCCTCAAGGAGCGCGTCGAGGCCGCGGCTCGGGCGCTGCCCGGGCTGGCCGTCCCCGTCCTGGTCGATGTCGACCTCACCTGGTCCTCAGATCTGAGCCGCCACACCGACGTGCCCTACGTCGTCGAGCGCCTGGTCGAGCAGGCGCTCATGGACACGCCAGCGCCCGAGGATCTCCCCGGGACGCCGTTGTCGCGTCTCCTCGAAGCCAACGGCCGGCCAGCTGACGCGGCCGGGGACCAGGACTGATTGAGGTGGCCTACAAGATCGAGGCGTTCGGCGGACCCGACGCACACCCGATGGGCGAGACCACGACCCCGACTGCAGAGGAGATGAAGCAGGTCGTCGACAACCTGCTCGACCTCATCACCGCCTCTGGCCAGATCCTCCGGATCACGGTCAGCACCGTGCGGGAAGGCTGAGCGGGATGGCCAGACGAACCTGGCGCGACAAGCGCATCGACGACCTGCTCGAGGCGGTCTCCCAACTCGGCATGACGATGTCCCGGTCGGCGGCTGGCGACCTGCTCGACGAGCGGGTCCAGTTCGTTGCCGAGCAGATGCGCGTCACCCCAACCACCGCACGGACCTACCTCACCGACGAGGCCCTGGCCGGCATGGCCAGAGAGGTCGTCTTCGGCTTCGTCGAGGAGACACCGGGCGCGGACCTGATGAGTGCCCCGCGAACCGCAGCGATTCCCGTGAGATTCGCGGGAACGGTCCTTGCCGGCCTGGGCGAGGTCATCCGCCTTCTCTTGGTCGAGCGCGACGACCTTGAGCACACCCGCGACCGGGTCGCGCAGGTAGCCCATGCGCAGAGCTACCTCGGCCTTCTCATCCGCGACCAGGTGGCGACCACGGACTTCTACGACGAGCCCTCGGTCCAGATGCCCCCAGCCCTGCTGCTGCGTGTGGCACGCCTCCTCGAGACCGCGGCCCAACTGGCCGAGACCGGACTGGTCGGACACGAGGGCGACGCGGACGAGGCCGCCGGACTCCCCTCGGCATTGCGCCGCGACGTCGACCTTCTGCGAACCATGGCAGGCCAGGACAAGCGACCGTGACCGACAACCCTGCGCAAGCCGTGACCCTCTACGCGACGGTTCAGGAGATCCCGCCCGACCACCGCGGCGGCTACACGCTCGGCCGAGAAGAGCTGATCGTCGAGGACCTCGACTACGACCGGGCGCTCGCGGCCGCCCGCCGGCGTGTACCCGACGGGTGGCGGATCATCGCCCTGCGGGTCGAGCGCGAGCCAGTCGCCACCGATTGATCGCGGGTTGATCGCTCCCACCCTTCCTGTGCACATAGGTGACCAGGAAGCGAGGTGGATCATGAGCACTTCCCCAGCCGAGAACCCGGTCCCCGGAGTCGTCACTTTCACCGCCCGCGGCAACGCCGCCCTCGACCAGCTGGCCGAGGCACTGGTGGCTGGGTGCGACGGCTCCCCCACGAGTATCGCCGACCTTCTCGAGCGGGTCCTGGAGGCCGATATCGAGAACCTGGCTGATCGCTCAGCGAGGCCGCCCAACCCGCCGCGGTCGCCCCGGCGGATCTGGACATCAAGGAGATCGGCTCGCCGGCCGAGAGCCCGGACGAGGCCGCCCGCCGTCGGCTCTCACCACGCGCACCGCACGCCGGCGGCAACCCGGGCACACCCGGTGCCGGCATCGCCCGCTGATCAGAGCTCGCGCCGAGCCTGACGGCGCAGCACCGCCTCCAGCTCGGCGACCCCCTGGCCCAGCGGCATCGGCGGGGCGACGTCTGCCAGGTCGTCGAGCAGCTCATCAACATCGCCGCCCTCGAGCTGCGGCGAGGCGTAGGCGTTCCACTCCTCAACCGCGGCGGCGAGCCGGCGGTAGGCCTCGACGTCGGCCGGAGCGTTGAACCAGGCCGCGGCGGCGAGCACCACCCGCCGCGCGATCAAAGCCGCCTGGTCGTCTGGCCGCTCAGTCTCCCGTCCCGCAGGCCCGGAGGGAAGCCCCTTCCCCGTTTGTCCACAGTGATGATCTGAGGGCCACGTTCTCCACAAGGATGGGCGCGGTAGCCCCCCGGGCGTTTGACCCAGTTGTCCACCGGCTTCGTGCCTTGGGTCTGATCCGTCGGCGTCCGGGGGCGCACGTACCGGCCGGACGGAGCGTGACCTGATAGGAGCTTGGCCGCGTCCTCGTCACTGTGCTGTCCGCCCGACCGGCGGTGCGTGCCGATCCCATCGGTACGAGAGAACGGAACAGCACCAATGCTAGATACGCAGCCAGACGATGACGAGATCACCGGCGGGATCGACACCCACGCCGACACCCACACCGTCGCCGCGCTCGACCAACTCGGACGCCAACTCGGCTACGCGACTTTCCCTGCGACAACGCACGGCTACGGCCAACTCCTGTGCTGGCTCCAGGCGCACGGGCGCATCTCGGCAATCGGAATCGAGGGGACCGGCTCCTACGGCGCTGGCCTGGCCCGCTACCTCACCAGCCGTGGCACCACTCTCGTCGAGGTCGACCGGCCCGACCGCCGTGCTCGGCGCAAGCACGGCAAGTCCGATCCCGCCGACGCCATCGCCGCAGCCCGCGCCGTCCAGGCCGGCACCGCCACCGGAACACCCAAGACCCACGACGGGGTCGTGGAGTCCATCCGCGCACTGCGAGTCGCCCGCAGCGGCGCGATCAAGGCCAGAACGGCCGCGATCAACGCACTGAGGCAGACCCTGATCACCGCACCAGCCGAACTCCGCGAACAGATGACCGGCCTCGGCCAGGCCGAGCTGATCGCCACCTGCGCCCGACTCCGGCCGACCGAGGACCTGCGTGACCCGACGCAGGCGATCAAGACCGCGCTACGCAGAATCGCACGCCGCTGCCAGCACCTGGGCGAAGAGATCACCGACGCCGATCGCGAGCTCAAGACCTTGATCACCGCCACCGCCCCCCGTCTCCTCGAGCAGGTCGGCGTCGGCACCGAGGTCGCCGGACAGCTCCTGGTCACAGCCGGGGACAACCCAGGGCGGCTGCGGTCGGAGGCCGCCTTCGCCGCCTTGTGTGGCGTGAGCCCTTTGCCCGCTTCGTCGGGTCGGACCGATCGCCATCGCCTCAACCGCGGCGGCGACAGAGCCGCGAACTGCGCTCTCTACACCGTCGCGATGGTCCGCATGCGCTACGACCAACGCACCCGCGACTACGTCGCCAGGCGGACCGAGCAGGGCCTCAGCAAGCGGGAGATCATGCGGTGTCTCAAGCGCTACGTCGCCCGCGAACTTCTGCCGCTCATCCGTGACGCCCTCGACAAGCCCGCACCAGCGTCTACCACTCAGATTGCCGCTTGACGATCTATAGGAGCTTCAGCCTCGCCGCCGCGGCCGAGCACCGGCCGGCGAGATCCGCGAGACTCAATACCTACCTCTCGGCAGGAAGGGCACCTGGTGGACGACAACGACCAGCTCGCAGCAGGCGGGCACGCGACGGCGGCCCGCGAGCACGTCTACGGCTTCAACCGCGCAACTATGTGGGACCGGGACCAGATCCCGTCCGAGACCTCCGACCAGCTCGCGGAGTTCGCCGACCTCGCGGCCGCGCTCCCCCAGGCGTTCTCGCAGCTGTCCACCACGCTCGAGCAGGCCCTGGCCCAACAGGTGCTCAGCACGGACGCGATAACCGACGAGTCGGACCCAGCAATGGCGATCGGCGTTGCGCGGCTCCACCTCGAGGAGGCCCGGGGCCTCGCGGTCGACCTGCACAAGCACCTCGACGCCGCGCGCAACGCCACTGCGCACGTCATCAGCCAGGGGGTCGACGACGGGCAGGAGTCGATGCCCTGGGACCAGCCCTGACCCGGACCAGCTGAGGCGGCCGCGAGATTTCTTCGCGCCGGGTGATCGCCCCGGTGGGTCGACCTTCCTTTGGTGACTGAGAGATGACCCCGGTCCACCAAGGAGCTGGCCATGAGCACGCCCACCGATTCTCCCTCCGCCGCGGCCGACCGCGACCCGGTCCAGGAGGCCCGCGAACACCTCGAGCAGGCCCTGGCCGCGCTCGATCGCCTCCGTGAGATCCTCCCGCCGGCGAGCAGCATGCCCCCGTCAACCACGGGAGGCGGTGAGCCGTCATGACCACGGACACCGCTCTGCAGGCGGCAGATGCAGTCTTCATGGCCGAGCAGGCCGTAGGACGCGCACGCGGCGTCGTCGACGAGCTGCACACCACGATCAACTCCGCGATCCGGGTGCTTGATGACGCCGAGCTCGACTCCGCGAAGGCCCGCCTCAGCGAACGCGGCGGCTACTACCTGGAGGCCGCCGGCGAGCACTTGAGCCGTCTGCAGCGGCGCTGCAGCGACAACGCCGAGCTGGCCGACGAGCTCACCGGGCACCTGGAGCGTGCATCCCAGGCGATCGCCGATGCCCACGACGTCCTCCGCGATGTCGACAGCAGCGATCCCGATCTCGCCGTCGAGGTCGCCCAGTTGAAGCCACGCCTCGCAGTCATGGGCGAGATGATCGACCTGGCCAAGCCGATTGCCCGGTTGACCGCCCAGCACGTCGACAGCGCCCACCTCGCGGCTCAGCAAGTGACCCCGCCGTCATTGCTGGAACCGGTCACCCTCGAGCGGAGCATCGCGACCGCGGGCAAGGAGCTGGGCCGCGCCGACGAAGACGTGCGCCTGCTGGAGAACGTCGTGGACCACGCCGCGGCCAGCGCCCGGCAGTCGGCCGGCATCGCCACCGAGATCACCGACAACGCACGCCGGCGGATGGCCGAACAGGGCCGCGCCCAGGTGCCTCGCCAAGCAGCGGCCCCGGCTTACGGATCGCCGGCACGGTAGGCGGGAGAACGCTCATGGACCTCGACCAGGGCGGCCGCCAACTGGCCGGCCTCATCCTCGATGCCGCCGGCCGCGGCGAACACGACCAGGTCGCCGACCTGATCGCACCGCTGGACGCCGAGCAGCTGCGCTCGCTGGTCACGGTGCTGGCCGCCCAGGTCGACCAGAGCGCGCCAGCCTCCTCGGCAACAGGCCCGGCCGCGGTGTGCGAGCTGGCCATCAACGCCACCGCTCCGATGTTCGGCACCACCCCGGAGGCGATCCTCAGCGCCGAGCGCAGCCGGCCAGTCAGCGATGCCCGTGCGGTGGCGATGACGGCCGCCCGCGAGACCGGCTTGTCCCTGCCGACGATCGCCGAGCACTTCAACAAGGACCACGGCTCGGTGATCCATGCGGTCCGTCGCACCGCCGAGCGGCCCAGGCTCGCCGACGCCGCGGCCAGGGTGAGCGAGCACATCAACAGCCGCTACACCGCCCGTCTCCCCCGCGCCGAGGAGAACGTGGTCGACCTCCCCCAGCGGCCGCCGGCCTCGACGTTCGAGCCCGATGGCCCGGTCGAGCACGCCGTGGTGGCGGCCGCGGGGGCCTTTAACACCACCCCGGAGGTCCTCCTGGGAACGGACCGGAGCCGGGCGGCCGCGGATGCCCGGGCCGTGGCCATGACGGCCGCCAGGATCCACGGGCACAGCCTGCCCACGATCGCCCGGCACTTCGAGCGAGACCACACCACGGTGCTGCAGGCCACCCGCCGCATCGAGAAGACCCCGCCGCTTCGGGACCTGGCCGCCAAGATCGCCGCGGATCTCCCCGAGCAGCCGGCCGGCGCCGGCCGGCTCGACGTCGACGAGCACGTGCCCGAGGGCGGCCACCGCTCCCTCGGCCTGCGCGAGCAGCAGCGGGCGATCCCCGTTGCTGGCGAGCGGGCGCAGCTGAGGGTGGCCCGGTGAAGGCCCTGATCGGTCTGGCCGCGGCCGCGGTCCTCGCTCTCACCGCCTGCGGGATCAAGGCCGCGATCCCCGGAGTCCAGTCAGGCCCCGAGCCCGCTGAGGGCAAGACCAGCCAAGTGCGCGTGACAGCGGTCGTCGACGGCGACACGATCCGCGTCGAGACGCTCGGCGGCCGCCAGCTCGGCCGAGTTCGGCTGCTCGGGATCGATGCCCCCGAAGTCGCTCATCCGCCGGCGCCGGCCGAGTGCTACGCCACGGATGCCACGCGCCTGCTCGAGCGACTTGCGCCGGTGGGCAGCACCGTCGACCTGGTCACCGACACCGCCCAGCCCAGCCGTGACCGCTACGACCGGCTGCTGCGCTACGTCGACCATGACGACGTCGACGTAGCCGGCGAGCTCCTAGCCAGCGGCGCCGCCCGCCGCTACGAAGCAGACCAGGCGCTTGCCCGCGAGAAGTCGTACGCCGCCGCATTCGATGACGCCCAGGGCGCTGAGCGCGGCTTGTGGGGAAGCTGCTGAGAGCTCAGGTGGAGGTGATGGACGAGCAGATGACGCTGGCCGCGAAGATGCTGGCCCGGTGGTGCTACGCCCGCGGCGTCGACGAACGCCTCCTCGGCTGCGGCGAGCAGCTGCGCAGCCTTGCCGTCGACCAGGCCCTCGGCCGACCGGCGCCGGAGCACCTCGAGCCGGCGCTATGGCAACAGACCGCCACGCTGCTGCGGCAGCGCCGCGACTGGGACCGCGACCACCAGGTGAGCCCGCCGGCGCCTGCTGCGTGCCTGCCCTGCGCCGTGGCGGCCGACCAGTGCCCCACCCACGCCGACCGCCGCTGTCGCGCGTGCGGTGGCCAGCTGCACCGCATCGTCGTCGACGAGGGCTTCGACACCCACCCGTGCTGCGACCGGCCGGGCGCGAACGGGTCACTGGCGTTCCTCGAGCACACCGCGCAGCTGCTGGGAGCCACACTGCTCGCCCAGTCGGCGTGATCGGACCCGAGCCCATCGAGACCGATCCGCCACGGGTGATCGCTCCCACCCCTGGCCCGCACTTAGGAGACCAAGGAGCACTGGCGCAGCCGGTGCCGGTCCACGGGATCCAATGGGAGTTCACATGAGTGAAGCCGCTCGCGAGGAAGCCGCCCTCGAGGAAGAGGCCCGACAGCGCGCCGAGGAGATCAGGGCGACCGAGGAGGCCGCCCAGGCCGCGGCCGCCGACACCGGCCCCTCCCCCGACGCCGAGATCGCGCAGGTCCACCGTTCCGGTCGCCAGCACGACCACACCGGCACGGCCGCCTACCAGCGGCCCCAGCTCGGCCGCCGCCGCGGCCCGCGCCGCTAGGAGCTCGTGATGGCAACCGCGCTCGCATCAGCGGACGTCAGTCACGTCCCCGGCCGGACAACGGTCCGTTGGGTCGACTGCTCCCACAGGCTGGGTTCGCTGCCGTGCATGAACCACAAGCCGCACGAGTGCAACGGCCGCGGCTGTGTGCACCACTCCACCTCCGGCTTCGTCGACGACGAGTAGCCCGGCGGACCTGCAGCGCCGGAGAGTGTGCCTAGCCGTGGACCAGGTGCAGCCGCGGCCGCGCCGGGGGCTCGGCGGCCGCCTCCAGGCGCTGCAGCCGCTCGAGCGTCATCGGATGGCCATGACGCCGGAGCAGGCCAGCCAGCACGGCGCCCAGGCCCAGGGAGACCACCAGCTGGTCGGCCGCGGCCTCCGCGCTGGCCTCGATCCGCCGGCTGGCCGCCGGCACCAGGTAGGTCAGGAGGATCACGGCGCCTCCCAGGATCCCCGGAGAGGCCCGGCCCTCGGCGACCGACTGCACGATGCAGATCACCCCGGCGACACCTCGCAGCGTCCACGCCAGCCGCATGAACGGGAGCCAGGCGAACGCCCGGGCCACGCCGCGGAACGCCGCGACCACCAGCCGCCACGGCGCCGTCGCCGCCAGCACCGCGAGCTCGAGCCGCGGTCGGATCGCACGCCGCCGGCCGACGGCATGAGCCATTGCGGCGGCCGCCTCCGCGGCAGTCACCCCTCCCCGGTACGTGGCGTCGACCAGACCGGGGCTGACCACGACAGCGCCAGCCGCGATCGCCACAGCCACCGGGGTGCTCGGAGTCTGACGCCGGCGTACGAACAGGGCGTCGACGTCGACCCCGCGGCCGCCCAGCTCGGCAAGCACTGATCCCATCACCTGGAGCTCGGCCGCAGTCGCGGGCCGGGAACGGGTCAGCGCCGCGATCGCCTGCGGCTCGAACCGGCCCAGCGCCAGCGCGACCAGCAGGCCGGCAGCAGCCAGGAACGCCACCAGGCCAAGCGCAGGCGTGAGCAGGGCGCACACCACCACGGTGAGGACGAAGCTCACCAGCAGCGCCGGCGCCAGCGTCACCACCCTCAGCACGGTCATCGGGAACCTCATCATTACAACCCTCCTCCATCTGTCAGCACTAGTCCGAATCTCTTGACTTTCTCCGCAGTGATCGTCCGGCGACCGCCATACGACATAGGCGAACGAGACCAGTTTGTGCCCAGCCGCCGACACCACCCGAGTTATCCACAGCCCGCCGTCTCGCGGAGCGAGGACCGACCCGGACGTGGGTTCATGGGCCAGACCGACCTCCGACCGAAAGGAACACCCGTGGACACCCTCAACCCGGTCAGCACCTGGGACCGCCTCGGCTCGATCGCGCACCTGCTGCACCAGGCCGCCACCCAGGTATGGAGCGACGCCGACAGGGACACCGCCGACTCGCCGCTGCACGACCTCGGGCTCGGCGTCTACCTCGCGCACTCCCAGGCCAGCGCCCTGCTGCCTGAGGACTACGAGCTGCCCGACGTCGACGCCGACGAGCTCGAGGAGCGCACGCCGCTGCAGCTGCTCACCGAGGCCGAGGAGCTGACCCGGCCGCTGCCGCTGCACCAGCCGGACCTGATCCACGGCTCGCAGCTGGTCGTTGACCTGTGCGACCTCATCCGGGAAGCGCGCGGCCTTGGCTACTGACCCGCGCCTGGCGTACGCCGACATCGACCAGGAGCTCTTCGACGTCGACCAGGTCCCGATGACCACGCGCGACGTGCGCAGCGTCGGCGAGATGCTCTTCGACGTCGACTACCTCGCCCGCCAGTTGCTCATGGACGTCGACGGCGACGACGCCGGCACACTGCTGCGCAGCTGGCCCACGATGGTCGCGGCCGCGGAGGACCTGTGGGCCTCACTGCCGGGCCGGCGGCCGGGCATCGACGAGCGCGATCGAGCGATGGCCAGCCTCGATGCGCAGGCCGCCACCATCGAGGCCAGCCTGACCGGCCGGAAGGCCTGGCCAGGTCAGGGCCCGACCAACCCGCGGCTCGACCAGATGACCCAGACCCTCATCAACGCCGCGGCGCTCGTGCGCCGCTACGGCGCCGAGATCCCCCACGAACAGCCCGACTCCCACCGCGACCTCGAGGCAGCCCGCACCAGGATCATGCACGGGCTGTACCTGACCGCCCACGCCGTCAACGTCGCCCTGCACGACAATGGCCGCGACCGCGTCAACGACGCCCGCGAGTCCGGTCGCCGCGTCCACCTCGCCCAACACCACTCCCCCTACGCCGTCGCGCCCACCGGAGTCTAGGGCGACCGCATGAGTGCGTGCGAGGACACCGCGCGCAGCTACCTGAGCGACCGGTTCACCCAGGCCCTCGCCGGCGAAGCGATCCGGCCCGTCGAGGACCCCAGTCGGCTGACCCAGGCGCTGGCCAACTGGGACATCCAGTCCCACCGTGCCCTGGCCCGTCAGCTCGAGCCCTCCAACATCCTCTTGATCACCCGCACCCAGGGCCTCATCGCCGGCGCGAGCATGGTGCTCGTCGACGCGGCCGCCACTGGCGGCATCCTCGAGCCGTCCGACCGGCTCGTTCCCGCGATCGCCGACGCCGGCCGCTCCTGGAGCAACCTGGCGAGCCGCTGGGGCGACCTCGCTCCCCCGGGCGCCCGGATGCAGGAGTCGCTAGCTCGCGCGGCCGCCGAGGTCCGCGCCGCCTACCGCCAGATCACCAATGACACCACCACGCTCGCCAGCCCTGAGGTGATCGCCGAACGCCCGGGTCTCCCGCGGTCCTTGACCGCGACCCTGCGCGCTGTCGAGGCCAGCTCCGAGCTCGCGCACGTCGTCGCTGAGAAGGCCGATAACCGCAATCTCACGGGTTCGGCTCGCTCGCTCTCGCGCCGAGCGCACAACGACATTGACTCGGGCATGGTCGCCGCTCCGCCCGAAGGTGACGTCGTATGGGTGTCTCCGGCCGACATCCTTGCCCGGCGTTGGGTAGCGCTGCCGAAACCCGTGGCGACAGCTCTGCGGGCTGCGAGTGCCACGGCCGCGACTGCTTCGGGCGCTGCATCCCGCGAAGCTTCAACACATTTGCCACCGGCCCGAGTCGGGGGCATCCCGAGCGACCGGGGGCGGGGGGGTGATTCGCGAACGCATGCAGGCTGGCGGCCGTTGGGTGCGAAGCAAAGCAGGGGCGTAACGCTGTGAGTCGTTGGCCAAGTGCCGTTCTAGCATGCGTGCCGCTTGATTGGCAGGGCTGAAGGGGTCGGGGGAGCCGGGCGATCCGGTGACTCGTCAAGAGTCGCCACGGAAGGATTCGGGAGCAGTACAGGGAGGAACGAGTGCCTTGACGTTGGCTATCTCCGGTTCAGCTGATCCGACCTGCACAGCAGGAAGCTCAGTGTCTATCTCGAAAGTCGCAAGACAGCCACCAAGCCATGTCCTTTCACCGCGAAGCGGCTACCTCGTAACCCCTCGACTACGAGGCCTCAGGGATCACTTCCTCCCAGGGACGCTCCGTTCGCGGAACCGAAGCACTGCCTGCTGATGGAGAGCGTTAGTCACGCTGGCGGCACCAACAAAAGCCTCGTCGTTGATCGACAACAAAGCATGCACTCCACCTTCGGTGGGACCTCGTTCGTACGATCCGATCCGCGCAGCATGGCGCTGCCCCGGCCATGTTGCATGCCCGACAGTGTGCGCCACGTGCTCTGCAGCACGACAGCCGTTCCGTCGATCACGTTGCAGTGCGCTAGCTTTCCGAGCTCGCTGAGAACGTTGATGCGTCGGGGCAGCGGCCACGCGAGACCAAGGTCCTCAGCCTCGCTTCGGTAGATGCGGTCGTGGTCCCTGCGCACGTCGTCCTGACGCAGGCGAGCGGCTGCCAACTCCTCAAGGTCATCAGGGCCCACGAATCGTTCGACCGCGGCGAGGTCGGCGTAGTAGGTCCGATGCTCGAGTTCATCTAACCACTCAAACATCAACCCGCGTCTGCGGCGCTCAATGCTGTCCTCGGGATCGAGCAGCCAAAGGGCGTAGAAGGATGCCTCGAAGGTCGGGCGCAGGAGATTCCACGGAGCGAACTGCGTGGCCCCGTGGTGTCGGAGAAGGGATATCAGTGCGTCGTGGTTGTCCCACGCGACGCTCAAGCAGCGTTGCGCGCCCATGTACGCGCGTCGACCAGCGGTTTGCCCTTCATCGATCATCCGAGCATGGAGGATGTCGGGATCGCGGGCTTGAAGTTCATCGCGCGCCAGGCGGTACAGCGCCTCCAGTGTCTGCCATCGAGCTGGGAGTTCGCCAAGGTCCATCTCGCCAACCGGCACTGGGTCTGACAACACCGCTACATGGTGTCAGGACGGCCCCCAGCACACACGCGTGTCGTGTGGGGCGAGCGGACTGGGATCAGCCCGGGTGAGGCTGGCGCTGGTTCGAGAGCCACGGTCCGCAATCTGACGAATCGATAACGCCGATGACTGCCAGTAAATTGCGTGCGGTCGTCCTTGAGGGGTTCGAGCAGGAAATCGGCAGCCGAGCCGACGACGCAGGACCGAGATCAGGTTCGGGCGTCCCTCGACACAGCATCTGCCGCCTCCCGCAGCCAGCTCCTCGCCTGCTTGACGCGGCCGCTGTCCAGCCACGCTCGGCAATCCCGCATCGCGGAGTCCACCATGCTTCCCAAGCCAGCGCCGACCACGAGGAAACCGACAAGCTGCGCGACCGCCCGAGCAATCGACCCAGATCCGGCGAGGCCAGTCCCGGAGAGGATCACCACGCCAGCGGTGATGGGGAGCGTGTTCAAGATGAATGTTCGTGCTGACACCTCAGATGGCAGGGTGCGTGCCAGATAGATCGCCGCTCGATCTTGGGCACTGGTGCGCATGGCCTCCACCAGTTCGCGGTCGTGAAGCCTCGCGGCGAGATCGAGCTCATGCTGGATTGTCCGCCGCTGAAGTGCTGCTCGACCGCCGGATGTCCACAGTGCACCCAGGGCCACTGTTCCGAGAGCTAACACCGGCTCCCATTTGTTCATCGGCTACCTCGTCCGCGGGTTGTTGATCTCTAGGCGACATGGACGGGACCCAACCGAACGCCAGGTCCCGCCCGTGCCATCGAGCGCTGCTCAGTCCACTTCAGCGAACTCGCGTCGATTCACCGCTCAGCCTCGGGGCGGGAACGGGTCGTTGCCGTACGAGTCTCGGTCACGGATCTGACCGTCGCGACCGTGGATGAGGAGTTCGGTCTCTTCGCGCCGGGCTGTGCTGCGGCCGGCACCGATCGCCTCCGCCTGTGTGTCATGGATTGAGGACGCACGACTTGCGCCACTGCGGGTGACGGTCCAGCGGCCGTCGTCGCGAGGGGTGACATGTACGTCTGGGTTCTTGTTGGCCACTTCAATTACTTTCCCTAGTCGATACGAGCGTCATCTGACGTCTCGGCGACCTCAGTCGCACCACTAGTCTCGATTCGCAACATTTCTTTCGAGTTACGCGCTGCACAGCTGCGTGTCGTGCCCGCCTGGCGGGCGACCTCGCGGCGAGTCCGGAGCTTTTGAACTGCAGAGAGGGCTTACGATTGCGGCATGAATATTGCAACGATTTCGCGCAGCATCTGAGATGGCCGCGCCCGACAAGTCGTTGTCCGCAATCCATGGCGGTGGAGTCGCTGGCGCAGATGTGCTCCAGGGAACCTGTGCGCGACCCGGCTGTTCGACCTTGTTCACTCGTCCGAGCGGAGCCGGGCGGCCGGCATCGTTCTGCAGTGAGCTGTGCCGGAGGGAGGCTCAGACCGAGCGGCGCCGCCTGCGCCGTCGGCTGGCGCACCATGAGGACCAGGCACAGCAGCTTCGCCTGCTTGTCGCTGCCTACGAACGCTCGGCCGCCGATGATGAAGATGAATCGGCTGCAGAGACGGCTGAGTTTCTCGCGCCCGACGTCGTGAGGGCTGCTGAAGACGCCGTGCTCGAGATGCGGGTCATGACGAGATTCATCACCGACGAAAGCGGTCCGTACGCACCTGAGCTGGTGCGCTTCTATGAGGCCGTCGCGCCGCTCATCGACTACCACTGCACCTAGCATCTCGCCTAGCCGAGCTGTGCGCTTGGTCTCCTGTCGGCGTCCGGCCCAGCTCTTCTCGGTGCAGACTTCACACTCGCGCTTGTACGCGGGTGGGAGTCAACACTGTGGTCGTGGGACGGTGGCCGCCGCCACTGAACATGGCTGTTGCACACCCCCGGGAAACGGGAGTCACCGGAGCCAGCAGATGCCGACGAAGGTCGGCGCGGTGAAATTTTCCGATTCAGCCTCCTTCCCTTAAACGACGGCTGCCTCCGGTCGGTGACCGGGGGCCTCGGTGCATTTCTGGACCGCCGACGGACCTGTTTGTCGCAGGTCAGAGTGGTGAGACTCGGCTGGGTACCTTGGCAGGCAGCGGGCGTGGTTAGCGGTACCGGTGGGTGGAACGAATGGCTCGGCGTGAGGCGGCCAAAGCGAGACGGTGGCGTCATGATCCAGCCCCCCCCTGATGACGTTGCGACTGGCGCGGCCGCGTCGCGGCTGCTCGCGGTCGCGACGAGCCACGTGCCCTGTGCGCCGGTGCGCGACCTGATCGGCTCGACCGATGTTGCGGCGGCGTACGCGATCCAGGAGCGCAACAACAACGAGCGACGCGAGGCCGGCGGTATCGTCGTCGGCCGGAAGATCGGCCTCACCTCGACGGTCGTCCAGCAGCAGCTCGGCGTCGACCAGCCCGACTTCGGCGTCCTGTTCGCCGACATGGAGGTGCCCGACGGCGGCATCGCTGCGATGGGCCGCCTGCTGCAGCCCAAGGTCGAGGCCGAGATCGCCTTCGGCCTCGCGGCCGACCTCGCCGACGGCGACCTCGACGAGGCGCAGGTCCGCGCCGCCGTTGCCTGGGCCGCGCCCGCGCTGGAGATCGTCGACAGCCGCATCGCCGACTGGGACATCACCTTCGCCGACACCGTCGCCGACAACGCCTCCAGCGGGCTCTACGTGATCGGCGCCCCCAAGGTCGACCTCGCGACCATCGATCCGGTGACAGTGGAGATGACGATGACCCTCAACGGCGTCGAGGCCTCCGCCGGGCGCGGCTCGGCCTCGTTGGGCGACCCGCTGATCGCCCTCGCCTGGCTCGCCCGCACCGCGCGCGAGTTCGGCGACCCGCTGCGCGCCGGCCAGGTCGTGCTCTCGGGCGCGCTCGGCCCGATGGTCGCGGTCGGCATCGGGGATGTGGTCACGGCGACCATCAGCACGCTGGGTTCGGTGTCGGTGAGCTTCGGTTCGGAGGCGGCTCGGTGAGCGCGGGGACGGCGAAGGTGAAGGTCGCGATCATCGGGTCGGGCAACATCGGGACCGATCTGATGATCAAGGTCATGACGACGGCCGAGCACGTCGAGATGGGTGCGATGGTCGGGATCGACCCGTCGTCGGAGGGTTTGGCGCGGGCGCGGGATCTGGGGGTCGCGACGACGCATGAGGGTGTCGAGGGTCTGGTCGGGTTGCCGGGTTTCGCCGAGATCGACATCGTGTTCGACGCGACGTCGGCCAAGGCCCATGTGCACAACGCGGGGGTGCTGGCGTCGTACGGGAAGCGGTTGATCGATCTGACCCCGGCGGCGATCGGGCCGTATGTGATCCCGGCGGTCAACCTCGGTGAGCATCTGGGCGCGGTGAACGTGAACATGGTGACGTGTGGTGGGCAGGCCACGATCCCGGTGGTGGCGGCGATCGCGGGGGTGGTGCCGGTGGCTTATGCCGAGATCGTGGCGTCGATCGCGTCGAGGTCCGCGGGTCCGGGGACGCGGGCGAACATCGATGAGTTCACCGAGACCACGTCGGCTGCGATCGTGGAGGTGGGTGGCGCGCGCCGGGGCAAGGCGATCATCATCCTGAATCCGGCCGAGCCGCCGTTGATGATGCGCGACACGGTCCTCGCGCTCGTCCACGCACCGGATGAGGCCACCCGCCGCGCGATCGAGTCGTCGGTCGAGGCGATGGTCGAGAAGGTCGCGGCCTACGTTCCCGGCTACCAGCTGGTGCAGTCCGTCCAGATCCAGGAGATCCCCGCGGACCAGCCGGTCGAGACCCTCCTCGACGACGACGCGCCCCGCCCCACCCATCAGGTGTCAGTCTTCCTGCAGGTCACCGGAGCCGGGCATTACCTCCCGGCCTACGCCGGGAACCTCGACATCATGACCTCGGCCGGCCTGCAGGTCGCCGAGCGCATCGCAGCAGCTCTCTCCACGGACAAGGCGGCCATGGCATGACCGAGCAGAAGACCTGCATCTTCGTTCAGGACGTCACGTTGCGCGACGGCATGCACGCGGTGCGTCATCGGATCGATCCTGACGACGTGAAGCGGATCGTGATCGCGCTCGACGCGGCGGGTGTGGATGCGATCGAGGTTGCCCACGGCGACGGGCTGGCTGGCGGGTCGTTGAACTACGGGCCGGGTTCGCACGCGGACTGGGCGTGGATCGAGGCGGCTGCGTCGGTGCTGGAGCGGGCGCGGTTGACGACGTTGTTGTTGCCTGGTGTCGGCACTGTCCATGACCTGAAGCGGGCTTTCGATCTGGGGGTTCGTTCGGTCCGGGTTGCGACGCATTGCACGGAGGCCGATGTTGCGGCGCAGCACATCGAGGCTGCTCGTGAGCTGGGGATGGACGTGTCCGGGTTCTTGATGCTCTCGCACATGGCGCCGCCCGAGGAGTTGGCGCGGCAGGCGAAGCTGATGGAGTCCTACGGCGCGCACTGTGTCTACATCACCGACTCCGGTGGCCGGTTGACCATGGATGAGGTCGCGGCGCGGGTCCGTGCGTACCGCGACGTGCTCGACCCGGTCACCGAGATCGGGATCCACGCCCACGAGAACCTCTCGCTGTCGGTGGCGAACTCCGTGGTCGCGGTCCAGCACGGCGTACGTCGGGTGGACGCCTCGCTCGCCGGGCACGGTGCCGGTGCGGGGAACTGTCCGATCGAGGCGTTCGTGGCGGTGGCCGATCTGGTGGGGTTCGAGCACGGGTGTGATCTGTTCGCGTTGCAGGATGCTGCCGATGACATCGTGCGGCCGTTGCAGGATCGCCCGGTGCGGGTGGATCGCGAGACCCTGACGCTGGGCTATGCCGGGGTGTACTCCTCGTTCCTACGCCACGCCGAGCGCGCCGCGACCCAGTACGACGTCGACGTGCGCGACATCCTCATGGAGTGCGGCCGCCGTGGGCTGGTCGGCGGCCAGGAGGACATGATCATCGACATCGCCCTGAGGCTGGCTGCCGCCTGACCACCGCCGCGATCGCAGCCACTGCGACACGTACTGCGGAGCGATCTCGGGTACCTCGACCATCGCGCCGCGAGATGCGGCTACCGACCGTTCTGGTCGACCCGCCACGGGCGAAGAGGAGGTCACCTTCGTTCGATCCGTTGGTCGCCCCGTCCCTCCGAATCCCTCATCGCGATGACGAATTCGGGAAGCATCTGGGCGTAGGCCGAAATGACCAGACGGCCCCAACTCTGCAGTCCATCGAGAATCACCTTGAGCAGCATCTGAACAGCCTGTTCGTCGAGCAGAGGCCGTCGAGGTCGGCGTTCCGGGCAGCGGACCGATCAGAATCGACGATGCCAAGCCGACCCTTCAGAGCCGATCTGTGTAGGCAGACGGGCCCGTCGGCCTGTGTAGGCAGACGGGCCCGTCGGTTCGCTTGGTTATCGCTGCGCGGCTCATGGTCCGGGGACTGAGGCGCGTGCCCACTCCTCGAAGGTCAGCGGTTCGATACCGACCTCGCGGAGCAGATCCGGGGTGCCCGGCTGACCGACGTCGCGGACCCACTGGGTCGCCTGCACGATCGGAGCAACCATGCCCCTGTCCAGCGCCTCCTGGGGAGACATCGGCAACTGCGGGGGCAGGATCTCCTCGTTCCACGCGCTGCTGAGCACTTCGGCGATCTGCGGATGAGTAAGGTTGTCCCCGGCAAGGAGCAACTCGACCTCGTTGAACCGCTCCGGCTCGGCGATCGCGGCTGCAGCTGCTCGACCGATGTCATCGACCGCGATGAGCGAGACGATGGTGTTGGGGTTCGCGACCGCCATGAGCTGGTTGCTCGTGAATCCCTCGAAGTAGACCGACGGGCGGAGATACATCTCCATGAACGTCGTGGGGTAGAGGATCGTCCACGACGCGAAGCCCGCCTCGCGGACCAGGTCGTTGACGTCGGCCTTGCTCTCCCAGTAGTCGCTGATCGGCGGAGCTTGGTCGCTGTAGGCGCGATGCCAGACACCCTCATCCCAGCCGGGCGCCGCGCGGTGCTTGTCGGCACCCGACACGGACGTCTGGACGTAGTGGCGCACGCCTGCGGCGTGCGCCGCCTCGACGAGATTCCTCCCGTGGGTGCGCTCAGAGTCCTTCTCGGGGTTGAGCATGTCGGGCATGAAGGCGGCGAAGACGGCGCGTACACCTGAGCACGCCTTCAAGAGCGAGTCCGGGTCGTAAAGGTCACCTGCGACGAGTGTGGCTCCGAGCTCTGCGAGCTTGGTCGAACGCTCGGAACCGGGATCGCGGACGAGTGCCCGGACAGGGACGCCGGCAGCCAGGAGTGCCCGGGCAGTCGCTCCGCCCTGCTTGCCGGTTGCTCCGACGACGAGTACCGCCGACTGGTTGTCTGTGCTGGTCGCGATCACGTCGTCCGTCTCCGTCATGCAGCGAGACTCCTCGATTCCGTCGCAGGGGTCGAGGGAGTCGTTCAGCGGAACGGACCGACGATCGCGCACCCCGGCGCGATCGCGAGTGAGGCCGTCAGCGCTCCGTCTTGCGGTGTCGTCGCCAACGGTGGAGGACGGATTCGGTGTAGCCGGCCGGTCGGTTGGCTCCGTCGAAGATGAGGTCGTGCACGGCCCGGAAGGCGGGGCCTGTGAAGTTCTCGGCTGCCAGGGAACGGTAGTGAGTGTCGGCGGTGTTCTGTGTGTCGATGGCGATTGCCACCTTGCGCATGCTGGATTCGACCTGGTCGGTGGTGATGATGTCGTGGTGGAGCCAGTTGGCGACGTGTTGGGTCGAGAGCCGACAGGTGGCACGGTCCTCGAACAGGTTCGTGCCGGTAATGGCGGGCACCTTCGAGCAGCCGATTCCGGCGTCGATCCAGCGCACGACGTAGCCGAGGGCGCTGCGGAGGTTGTTGTCGAGTTCGCGTTCGATGTCTTCTGCGGTGAGGATCGCGGGGTCCTCGATGATCGGGATGGTGAGTAGGTCGATCAAGGAGCTGGGTTCGTGGAGTCGAGGGTCGGTGTGACGGGCCCGTACGTCGACGTGGTGGTAGTGCAGGGCGTGGAGGGTGGCGGCGGTGGGGGAAGGTACCCAGGCGCAGGTGGCTCCTGCGTCGGGGTGGCCGATCTTGTCGGCCAGCATCGCGGCCATGTTGTCCGGCTTGTTCCACATTCCTTTGCCGATCTGGGCGCGTCCGGAGAACCCGCAGGCCAGGGCGACCGCGACGTTGGACCGTTCGTAGGCCTCGACCCAACGCTGCTTGCGAACCTGGTTCTTCCTCACTGCCGGTCCGGCGTGCATCGAGGTGTGGATCTCATCCGCCGTACGACTGACGAACCCGGTGTTGATAAAGGCGATACGGTCCTGGGCGGCATGGATAGCTGCCTTCAGGTTGACCGAGGTGCGTCGTTCCTCGTCCATGACGCCGAGCTTGATCGTGCCAGGAGCGAGGCCGAGGAGCTGCTCGATGTCGTCGAATTGCCGGCAGGTCAGGGCGACTTCGTCCGGGCCGTGGAGCTTGGGCTTGACGACGTAGATCGAACCGGCGCGGGAGTTGCGCAGGGTGCCTGATCCGCGAAGGTCGTGGAGGCTGCTGAGGGTGGTGACGAGGGCGTCGAGGAGCCCTTCGGAGACGGGCTCGCCGGCGTGATCGAGGACGGCGTCGGTGTCCATGTGGTGGCCGACGTGACGTACGAACATCAGAGCACGGCCGGGTAGCACGATTGGGTTGCCAGCGGCGTCGAGGTAGTGACGGTCGGGTGCCAGGGGTCGGTTGACGGGTTGTCCGTCCTCGGCGACCTCCGTCGTGAGTCGCCCCTGCATCAGCAGCAGCCAGTTGCGGTAGCAGTGGACCTTGTCCTCGGCGTCGACCGCGGCGACGGAGTCCTCGAGGTCCATGATCGAGGTCAATGCGGATTCGAGGACGACGTCGGCCAGACCGGCGCGATCGCCGGCGCCGATCGCGGTGGCCGGGTCGACCACCAGCTCGACGTGGAGGCCGTGGTGGCGCAGCAAGTAGGTGTGCGGGCCCGGGGTGTCGGCGCGCCCCACGTACTGATCCTGGTCGAGAAGCCGCGCGTTCCCACCGGAGTGCGTCGCGACCAGCCCGCGCTCGTCGGCGAGGTAGCCGTCGACATCGCGGTGCGAGCATCCCGCGAGCGGGAAGTAGGTGTCCAGGAACGTCCGTGCTCGTCCCATCACCTCAGCTCCACGCCTCGGATCGTAGGAACCTTCCCGTGGACCGGCCGAGTCGTCGATCGCGTCGCTGCCGTACAGCGCGTCGTACAACGACCCCCATCGGGCGTTAGCCGCGTCGGTCGCGAGCCTCGCGTCAAGCACCGGCGCCACCAGTTGTGGGCCAGCAAGAGAAGCGACCTCGGGATCGACCGTCCCGGTCGTGATCTCGAAGTCGGCAGGTTCATCGACTAGATACCCGATGCGCCGCAAGAAGGCTTCGTACGGCTCGTTCGAGCCGCCTTGATGGTAGGCGTCGACCGCGGACTGGAGCTCATCGCGGCGAGCAAGCAACTCTCGCGTCAGCGGCTTGTACTTCGTGAACAACCGAGCTGCGCCAGACCAGAAATCCTGCGAAGAGACCCCCGAGCCCGGCAGCGCCTCGCACTCGACGAACTCGTAGAGCACTTCAGCGACCTGCAGGCCGCTCAGATCGTTCCGGTAGGCGGAAAGGGATGCCTTCACGACCGATCCTCGCACGCTCCCAAGGTCCGCGTCGAGCGCAATGTGCGTAGCAGCACCTTTGTTGATCGCGCGTTTAGCGGCGGACAGGCGGGATGTTCATGCAGTCGGAACACACTGCTTTGGGGGATCCATGGGTTGCCCTACGTTCACCACATGAGGCGCAAGATCTACGACGATGACCACCTGCAGTTCCGTCAGATGGTCCGTCAGTTCATCGAGAAGGAAGTCGTTCCCGACTATCCCGCGTGGGAGGCAGCCGGTGCTCCGCCGCGCTCGTTCTACCGACGTCTCGGTGAGCTGGGCATCCTGGGAATCCGAGTGCCCGAGGAGTACGGCGGCGGCGGTGTGGGAGATCTCAAGTACAGCGCCGTCATCTCGGAGGAAGCCGGCCGCTTCGGCCTGACCCTCGGCGCACTGCGGGTTCATACGGATCTGGTGCTTCCGTACCTGCTTCAGCTGGCCGACGAGGACCAGAAGAATCGCTGGCTCCCTCGTTACTCGAGCGGGGAGTGCATGGCGGCTATCGCCATCACCGAGCCCGGCGCCGGCTCGGACGTGGCCGCGATCCGCACCACCGCTCGGCTCGACGGGGACCACTACGTGCTCAACGGGGCGAAGACCTTCATCACCGGTGGCTTCAACGCAGGACTGGTACTCGTGGTCTGTCGCACCTCGCCACCGTCCGAGACGGACCGGCGGAAGGGATTGTCGATCCTTCTGGTCGACACCTCGTTGCCCGGGTTCAGCGTCGGTCGGCAGATCGACAAGATCGGACTTCATGCAGTCGACACGGTCGAGCTGAGCTTCGACAACGTGAGGGTGCCCCGCGCCGAGCTTCTCGGCGAAGAGGGCGAAGCCTGGGCCTACCTCACCCGGAATCTGGCCAAGGAGCGCCTCTCGATCGCGCTGTCCTGTTACGCCGCGGCTGCGGGCGCCGTGGGCATGGCGAGGTCCTACGTGGCCGAGCGCGAGGTCTTCGGTCAGCGTTTGGACAGTTTCCAGAACACGAAGTTCGTCCTGGCGGAGTGCCAGACGCAGGTCCTCGCTGCGCAGACCCTGATCGACACCTGCCTCGATCTGGACGAGACCGACGATCTGACGCCCGCTGTCGCCGCCGCTGCCAAGCTCTTCTGCTCGGAGGTCCAGGGCACGGTCATCGACAAGTGCCTTCAGCTGCACGGTGGCTACGGGTACACGAGGGAGTACCCGATCTCGAGGCTGTATGCAGACGCTCGCGTGACCCGCATCTACGGAGGTACGAGCGAGGTCATGAAGTCCGTGATCAGCAAGGCGATGTGACCGACGGACCTGTCATCCCCGTGCGCATCCAGCGGTGCCCTCGACCGGTGGTCGGGGGCACCGCTGCTCGGCGCTCATAGGCACGCCACCTCCCGTCCTCCACCAGTCCCGCACCAAGGAGATCGACCGATGTTCCACCGCGAGTACCCCATCAAGCTCCGCGACGGGATCCCCCCGGAGCGGATCGAACTGCTGCGCGAGATCCTCGAACGCGCGCCCGACCACATCCCCGGCTTCCTGGAGTCGGAGCTGGTCGACGCACCGGAGAGCGATTCTCACGACCTCGTCTGGCGCAACGTCTTGCGTGATATCGAGGCGTTCTGGCTCTACGCGGGACACCCCTACCACGCGAACCTGATCAACGATCATCTCGCGCCCGATGCGCCCGACTCGATGAAAGCGGTCGGCTCGACGGGGTCTATCTGGACCGACGACGGACCGGTCGACCCTGCGGCGATGGCGGATCTCTTCCAGGCCGACGCGGCCCTCGAAGCAGCCGGGATCTCGGCGCCCGAGGTGCACCTGCACGAGCACATCGACGTCGTTCCTGGTCGATCGGACGACTACCTACGCGCGGTCGAAGAGATCTATCTCCCGGCGGCACGCCGCCATGGGATGCGACTGCTGATGGCGTCGCGTTCGCCGGACGGTACGGGGGAGCACGAGCTCGTCTTCGTCTGGTCCGTGGAGGGATGGGGCGCGGCATTCCGCAGCTTCGTGGGCATCAGCAACGAGGTCGACGTCATGCAGAAGTGGCTCGCCACCGTCCGTCCCCTCCGAACGGGCGGACGACGCCGCTACCTGCTGCCGACGGAGCTCGCTTCTCACTAGGCGGACGACACGACCCGCGAGATCTCCCGATCCACCAGGGCGTCGAGTTTCTGGTGCTCGGTGCCGAGTCCGACGATCGTCCAATCGTCGTCCTTGCCCTCGAAGGACTCGACCTCGGCCGTGCGGATCCAGGAGTCGGCGCCGACAGCGAAGAACGGCTCGTCGTTGGTGGCGTCGTGCGTGACGACGCCCTTGGTGACCTGCACCCGGCGCTCGTAGACGATCTGCGCGTCGCGCAGCGAGTTCCTGATCGTCCGCTCGAGCACTGTGGCACCCCGCTTGTGCCTAGCGAACTCACGGGCGTCGTCCGCACTGGAGAACACCTCGACTTCGTTGTCGGCGGTCCGGACGACATGCAGGGTGGTGGGATCGATGTGACGGTTCATACGAGGGCTTCCTTGCTGAGGGATCGGCCATGCCGGCCCGACCGGGGGCGTGATGGATAGGTGTCGACACGAGGTGGGTTCCCGGCGAGCAGTGAGTGGAAGCGCCGAGCCTCGCGCAAGGCCCAGCGCTCCAACTGCCCGGCGTCGGAGCCGTGGCGAGCAGTGCCCCTCTCGAGGAACGACGAGGCTCGCGTGAGCGTGCGCTGGGTCTGGAGAACCGCTGCGACGAGAGCACCCGAACCACGCGCGAGTGTCGTGCTCGCCCGAGCGACGTGATCGAGTGCCGCGAGGGCGGCCTGTTCCCTCCGCAGGATCTCCTGTGCGGCGTCGAGTGCATCGACGAAGTCGGCTCGGGGCGGTGCGAGCGCGCACACGTGGGCGGCGAGCCCCGCCTGTCCGCACCGACGAGCGATCTGGTGGGAGGCAGCGCCATGCGCTGCGGACAGCGACAGGAACAGCTTGGCGGTGCCCGACAGACGCCGGCTCCCGAACCAGGCGGACGCCGCGAGAGCCGAGTTGCCCAAGAGGAGATCCGCATTCAGGATGTCCGAAAGGTCGACGCCGTCCCCGCGCTGCAGATCGCTCATCGCGGCCGCTGTGGAGTGCCTGCGGCGCTGATGTCGAGGACGGTACCGGTCACCGTCAGCGCGTCGGACCGGGACGCCAGCAGCGCGTAGGCGCCGACGTAGTCGTCGGGCTCGACCACCCGTCGGAGCGCGGAATGCTCCGCGAGGTACTCCGTGATCGGAATGTCCTTGATCTGCTGCTGGTCGAGGCCGAGCGACCTCGGGCCGCTCAGGCTCGTCGCCATGCCGCCGGGGGCGACGCCGTTGACGCGGATCTCCGGCGCCAACTCGTACGCCAGCTGGCGCACCATGCCGAGCCCGGCGTGCTTCGAGGCGGTGTAGAGGACCCCGCCGCCTTGGGGATAGAAGGATGCGTTCGAGAGCGTCAAAATGATCGCGCCGCGAGATTCCCGGAGGGCATCGGCGGCCGCCCGCACCCCGAGCAGGTAGGCGAGTACGTTCACCTTGAAGAGGTCCTCGAAGCCGTGTTCCAACTCCTGCGGAGTCAGGTCCGTCAGGGCGCGGCTGAAGTCCCACAGGCCGACGTTGCCGATGAAGACGTCGAGCCGTCGGAACGCACTGAGCGCAGCAGCGACCGCACGTTCGTTGTCGGTGAACGAAGTGACGTCCCCGGTGACGGTGATCAGTCGATCGGTCGCGATCTCCTCGAGCGAGGAGACCTTGTCGGCGTCCCGCTCGAGGACGACGAGTCGTGCCCCGTCGTCCAGGAAGCGCTCGACGATGGCGCGGCCGATGCCGGAGCCGCCGCCGGTGAGCAGGACCACCTGGTCCTGGATTCCTCTCATGTCTGTCCGCACCTCTCGCGTCGTCGGATCAGGCCTGGTGGGTGATGAAGTCCGCGACCAGCCGGTTGAACTCCTCGGCGTGCTCGAGCTGGGCCCAGTGCCCGCAGCGGTTGAGCAGTGTCATCCGCGAGTTCGGGATCATCGACATCGCGCGCAGACTGACCTCCCAGTGCACCGTGCGGTCGTCTCGTCCGTGGAGTACCAGAGCAGGAGTCGTCGACGTCGGCAGCGCGGCGGCGGCCGCCATGAAGGCGTCCTGTCCGGCGCCGGCCATGGTGCGCTCGAGCCAGTCGCGGAGGTGCTCGGGGTGTTGCAGCGCCGCTCGGGACCGCTGCTCGGCGAGCTCGTCGGTGGCGAAGGCGGGGTCGAAGCACATGACCTGGACGAGTCGCTTGAAGTTGGCGGGCGTCGGCTCCTGGTAGGTCTCGAACAGGACCTTGAAGCCCTCGCTCATGCCCGCGGGGGAGAGGACGTTCACGCCCCACACTCCCGATCCCATGGTGATCAGGTGGGAGACGCGCTCGGGCCAGCGGGCAGCCGCGATGATCCCGACTCCTCCGCCCATCGAGTTGCCGACGACGGCCGCCCGGTCGAGATCGAGGGCGTCCATCAACTGCTTGACGGCCTCACCCTGGTCGAACCCCGACTCCACCGGCTGACGGCTCGACTCGCCCCAGCCGGGCAGGGTGACCGCGATGACGCGGAACTGTCGGGACAGTGGCTCGATGTTCGGCTCGAAGTTCGACCAGCCGGTCGCGCCGGGCCCGGTCCCGTGGAGCAGGAGGACGGGATGACCCTGGCCGGCTTCGTTGACCTGGATCTCGTAGTCCGGGGTGCGCACGATGCGGTGGGTGCTCTCGAAGGTCAGGCTGGGTCGGGGGTCGACCGTGGACGTCATGGTGCGTCTCCTTGGGGAAGGGCGAAGGTGGGCTCAGTCGGGAAGGTCGACGTACAGGTCGTCGCCCTCGACTTTCACGGCGTAGGTCGCGACGGGACACGTCGCGGGGAGGCTGAGGGCCTCGCCGGTCTTGATGCAGAACTTCGCGAAGTGCCACGCGCACTCCACGATGTCTCCGTCGACGTAGCCGTCCGCCAGCGACGAATCGTCGTGGCTGCAGGTGTCATCGATGGCGAAGTACTCGTCGTCCACGTTGAACAGTGCGATCGGCCGTTGCCGCGCGAACTGGTACCCCTCGCCCTCCTCGATGTCGGACGTGCTGCATGCCTTGGTCCAAGTCATGTGCTGGTCACACCTTTCATGGA